>CAJWCD010000112.1:0-12131 GCA_913020725.1 uncultured Pseudomonadota bacterium | reverse complement strand
ATCAAACCATTCGACACCCTCGTTCCTTTCAATACACGGTGTTCTGAGCATCCGAATTTTTCCAGCAGTTGATGCCTCTGACTTTTTACGAGTCCATCCTTATTGACCTCGCGATATTTTCCATGCAATCCCAGAGTTCCCTGCTGCCTCTCCACCGGATCGGCCTCTTCACCACCAATCACGAACCCTCGCGCCTGCTGCATCGCATTCAGGGCATCCTTGCTCCCCACGGGGCCGAGGTGATGCTCCTGAAGGAGGGAGGTGATGAGGATTGCGAATTGGACCTTGTCATCGCAGTGGGGGGTGACGGCACCGTGCTCTCGGCACTGGTTTTCTATCTGGAAGTTCCGTTGCTGGCGATCAACGCCGGAACCGTGGGCTTTCTTACAGCGGGCGACCTTGAAGACCTTGACAGCATCCTTGGACGCGTATTCGCAGGACGCCACTTCATCAGCAAGCGCTCCATCCTCAAATGCACCCACCCACATGGCACCAGCTACATCATCAACGAAATGGTGGTGCGGGGGGCGACGCGCTTGATCACGGTGGAACTCAGCATCGACCAGCAGTCCATTCGTAAAATCCGGGGGGACGGCGTGATCGTGGGCACGGCCACCGGCAGCACCGCCTATCTGCTCGCCGCCGGTTCTCCCATCGTGATGCCGGAATTGCGTTGCATGATCGTCAGCGGCCTCAACGAGTATGACTTCCGGGCGCGACACCTTGTGGTCACGCATGATTCGGAAATCCACTTGCGGGTCAGTTCGCAGACTCGCGAGCAAGACATCTACCTTTCGATCGACGGCAAGAACAAGATTCCACTGGCGATCAACGACGAGATCATGGTGCGCGAATCCAAGCGGCAGGCCCAGCTCGTGTTTCTGGAGCCGAATTATTTTTTCCACAACCTCGCCTCCCGGCTCTCGTGGGGCGGGCTGTCCCGATGAGTTGGTTGCGCTGGGAGCACACCTTGGCGCTGCTGGTTTCTGGGGTGTTTCATGCCGCACTGATTGTCTGGTTTCAACAGCATCCCCCGCTTGCGGTCGCCAACACCCAAACCTTGCTTATGCAACTCATTCCCCGGAGTTGGGCAGAGCAACTGGAGCTCTCAACCTTGCCGCCGCCGCCAAAAAGAACGGAACTGCTTCCGGAGGACGATGCGGCTCCCGGAATGTTACTTGCGGGGGCTCGCCCCCAACCACCGGAACCCCCTCCACCACCCAAGCCGGAGGTCAAGGAAACGCCAAAAATCGCAACAAACGTGCTACAGCCTGTTGTCCGGAAGGCTCCGGAACTTCCTTCCAAGTCTGTCGAAAAACCAACTCTGGAACCCGAATCTTTGACCTCCTTGAGTCTCAGCAAAATCCTTCAGGAATTACCAACTGAAACCTCAAAAACTCTGGAGCCGGAAGCACCTGCGACCACGGTTGCCCTGCCGGATTCACTGTTGTCCGACTTGGAGTTGGTGGCATTGGACGCTCCAGAGAACTCACAGGTTTCGCTGGCCGCACGGCGCATGAGCGTGGCCGAAGCCCGCATCTACCGCACTCAGCTGATCGAGTTCCTTGCCGAGCATTGGGAGGTGCCGCCCCATCTTGCCGATCAGGACATGGTGGTGGAAGTGCGCTTCGTCATTGAGCGCTCTGGAGCCATCGAAACGGGGGAGATTCTCAGAAAATCCGGAGACCGTTTTCTGGATCGCTCGGTGCAGGATGTGCTGGACAGCTTGCCTTTTCTCCCAGCCGTGCCAGATTCTTATCCTGACTCTCGCTACGAATTCTTTCTCGGATTCAACCCATCCACCTTTCCTCTTTGACTCCCGCGCTCCTACGGCAAATGCTGCTTCTCCGGCTTGCGAGGCTGTTGTTGACCCTGAGTGTCTGGCTTGGCCTGTACTCGATGGTCCACGCACTGGATTACTACGAGATCACCAATCCTCGCTTCACACCGTTGCAGGTGGCGGTGGCGATGCAGCCCGCGACCAGCGTCAAGGGACTCTTCGTGCAGTCGGTGTTCCAGAGCAATCTGGAGCAGACGTTGTTCTTCACGGTTGAGGAAAGCGATAGCGAAGCCGCCGCCGCAAGCTCTCCGGAGGCCCCCGCCTTTCGGTTGCACTTGCGGGTCAGTCGTGAAAAACCGTGGCTCGCCTTCTTCGTGCTGCGGGAATCCGGACGCGAAAAGCCGATCTTGGAGGGGCAATTGGAGCAACGTGCTGACCGCAGCCTGCGGGATCTCGGACGTTTGTTGGCGGATCGCATCACCAAGGCCACACTTGGCTTCTCCGGACTCTCCTTTTCCAAGATCGCCTACACGGCTCAGGCTCGGGGTTCCCGCAAGAACATCATGCTCACCAGCTACGACGGCACCCAGCAGAGGCGTTTCTCCTACAACCTCGGCTCCAACAACTTCGCCAGTTGGGACCCTACTGGAAAGCAGTTGCTCTACACCACCCTGACCCGCTCCTCCGCACAAATCCAACTCCAGCACGTTGATCGCTACCGCGCCCAAATTCTTGAGTTTCAGGAACTGGATCGCCGCACCCAACCGCTGGCCGGAAGTTGGTCTCCAGACGGGCACGGCCTCCTGCTCGCGCTGATGCGGCAGGGTACCTCCGACCTCTACCAGTACACCTTTGAGTCCGGCACTTTGACCCCTATTGTTACTTGGCGGAGTCTGGAGACTTCCCCGGTTTGGTCTCCGGATGGTACCCGCATTGCCTTTGTTTCCGATGCCGCCCGCAACCACGAACCGCAAATTTATCTCTATGATACCCGTACGAAGCGCAGCGAGCGCGTCACCTACAAGGGACGCTACAACAGTTCGCCGCGCTGGTCCCCGGATGGGCGGATGCTGGCTTACGAAGGCCGCAGGAAAGGCGTGTTTCAAATCTTCAAGTACGACCTCCTGCGGCGGCGGCATCAGCAACTCACCTTTGGGCGCTACAACTCGCAGCAGCCCGATTGGGCACCCAATGGTCGACAACTCGTCTTTTCCTCCCGCAAAACGGGAGTCACCAAACTTTACTACATCTCCACACATGGTGGGCCGGTGGCGCGGGTTACCACCAGTCCTCCGGCGGTTGTCGAAACCCAACCGGCTTGGACCCGCTGAGGGCGCTTGCATGGCCTTTGCAGAAAACACATTAAGCACATTTTTCCTTGTCGCGTGGCTGAGGCGAGTCGTGCGCGGGGTGCTGTCTGGAATGGCGGTGGTGTTGGTGTTGACCGCCCTTGTGCTGGCGGAGGGCGCTGATGTGCGCAAGGACCTAGATGCGGTTCGCAAGTCATTGAGTCGGCACCAGCAACTGCTGGAGCGGCTTCAGAGTGTCACGGCGAATCTGAGCCGCGAGCAGTCGGAACTGTCACTGTTGGTTCCGGATGAATCGTTGCTCGATCAAATCGCCCGCGACCTGAACGAACTGCGGGAAGGGGCGCAGCAACTGGAAAAGCGAGTCGCTTTTTTGGAGGAAGTGATCGCTTCGCAAGCGGAGGCTCCGGAATCCGCAACGGACGACAACACCCGCTTGCTGCTGGAGGGCTTGCTTGCGCTTCAGGTGGGCGAGCTTCAGCAAGCCTCCGGAGCGTGGAAAACCTTGCTCACTCAGGAGCAGCCGCTGGTTCCGAAGGATTGGCTCCTGCTGACGCTGGGCGCTGCCAACCGCCGACAGAAACGCTTTCGGGAGGCGACCTCAAACTACGGGACGCTGATCCGCAAGTTTCCGCAAAGTCGGGTGCTGCCCCAAGCCCTGTACGGCTTGGGCGACACCTTTCGGCAAATGGGAGACACGGCCCGCCAGCAAGTGATTTGGAAAGAGTTGCAGAAAGCCTATCCGGAGCATCGGCTCTCTCAGCAAATCCGGAGCTTGCAGGCTGCCAAGAAAACCGGAGCCGCCAACGAGTGACTGAACCCGCCTGGGCGTGGAATTCCAGGGGCCACCACAGATGCTGCCGGAGTGGGCCGAGCCTTCCGGGCACATCGGAATGAATTGCATGACCCAGACACACCGTTCGTCCACCACTGCTGCCCAAGCCTCCAAGTTCCGGGTGTCCCCCCAACGGGTGGTGCCGCTGGCTTCGGCCCAGTCCCATTTGGAGCAGACCCTCCTGCAATTTCAGCTCAACCTCGCGGGCCTGCAAGAGCAACTCGACCTTGAACTCGGAGCAGAGTCGCCCAAACGCCTTGTTTTCCAAGAAGCCTTGGATGAAGACCGCGCCAAGCTCCATGTCTGTCGCAAGGGACTGCAACGCTTGCTCAAGGGGGTTCCGCAGACCGATGGTTCCGTGAAGGTGCGGCTCAACACCTTGCTCGCCAAACTTCCTGCGTCCGAAATCCAGCAGGCGAGCGCGACTGATTATGTACTGGGATCCATTCAGGAGGAGTCCTCCGAAGACCCGGTGGCGGCACTGTGTTCCCGGATTCACCGCTTGGGGCAGAGCTTCGCCCATCTGCATCAGCAGGTGGGACAGGTGGTCGAGGTACAGCAGGTCCGGCAACTCAACACCCAACTCCGGGAACAGGCGGACGCCCTTGCCGTCCGGGAGCAGCAGCTTCAGGCCAAGGTTCACAAGCAAGAGGACTTCCGCAAAAAGCTCGAAGCCAAACGTGCGGAACTGAAGGAAATCGGCGCCCGGCTTGAAGCCGAAGCCGAACGAGGGCGCAGCAACCAGCGCGAGGAACGCGAACAACTCCAGCAACTCAAGGCGACACTTCAGCAACAGCAGCAGGTGATGCTGCAACAGTCCTTTGATGCCTTCCAAACCGCCCAGCAGGAAATCCTCGCCCGCCAGCAGCAACTCCTCAAAAAGCTGGAGCAGGATCAGCAGCGGCTGGAGCAGGAAAAAACGTGGGTGAAATCACTCCTGCGCAACCTGCTCGACCAACACGACCGCATCCACTCCGTGCAGTCCGACCTCCGGGGCACTGAACAGTCCCACCTGTTGGAGCGCGAATCCGCCCTCCACGAAGAACGTGGCTGGCTCAAGCTCGAACAGGCCAAACTCCGCCGCAACCTCAGCGACCCCGACGAGTCCGACCTCTCCCACCTGCTGCACTGATTCCGGACTGCGGTTCTTTGCGCGGCACTTATCTGTTGCAGGTGCAAAGCCGTTGCGTCAACTTCAAGAGAAGTTGTATAGTAAAATCCATTAAAAATGGTACACTTTCAAGACCCTGGAGGAAGCCGGGTGAAACTTCGGTCAGCCCAGCTTCGACTCCGTCCAGCCCTTGTTGTGGATCAGCCCCTCAAGATGGGGTGCCGGGCCATCGTGATCGGGGCGGGCTTCCGGGGTGGCCGCCTCCCTCAACCGAGAGCTTGAGATGACCTACAGCACAGACTTCCGCCGCCGGGTGATCGCCCGCGTGCAATCCGGAGACAGCAAGAGCGCGGCGTGCCGCCTGTTCGGCATCAGCCGCTCGACCCTGCACTCGTGGCTGAACCGGGCAGACCTCTCACCGAGCCAGGGCGGGTTCCGCCACCGCAAGCTGGACCGCAGAGATTTTGAGCGGCACGTCGCGGAGCATCCCGATGCCCTTCAGCGCGAGCGGGCGGCCCACTTCCGGGTGAGCACGAGTTCCATCCGGCACGCCCTCAAGCGGATGGGGGCGACCCGAAAAAAAAACAGACCCGCTACCGCGAAAGGGATTCCGCAAGCAGGATCAGGTACTTGTCGGGCCTGAGAGAGAGCTGAAGCTCTGTCCCGACCGCGCGGTCTACCTTGACGAGACCGGGTTTGAGCGCACCACCCACCGCCCTCACGGATGGGCCCCCAAGGGCCGCAAGGTCTTTGGGGAGCGTAGCGGGAAAAGCAGGCCGAGGACCAATCTCGTCGCGGCCACCGTCAAGGGAAAGAGGCTCTTCGCCCCACTCCTTTTTGAGGGGAGCCTGGACGACGACGTTTTCAACCACTACCTCAAGGAACAACTCCTGAAGGAGTTTCAGCCCGGATCTCTGATCATCATGGACAACGCCGCCTTCCACAAAACCCGGAAAACTAGGGAACTCATCGAGGGAAGCGGGCACGAACTCAGCTTCCTGCCTCCCGATTTCAACCCCATCGAGAAACACTTCGCAAACCTCAAAAAAATCCGGGCTTATCTGCCGCCGGCGCTCCCATTGACAACATTGTTCGACTGTACGGTTATTAATGACTTTTACTATAATCCGCGTGATCCGTGGCTGACCTACTTGAGCCGCACCCAGATCGCTCCGGAGCCGCCGTGCCGGGAAGGGGCGTCGTGGAATTCCTGAAGGTAGGGGGTGCCGTTGCGCTGGAGCCACTGCTCCACCGAGTGCTTGAGAACGGGTCCCTGCGTTCCGGAGTGGAGTCCTTTTCCGGTGATGATCAGGACGTTGCGCAAACCATGCGTGTGGCTGGTTTTCACAAAATTCTGCACCATCCGAATCGCCTCTTCCTGCGTCTTGCCGTGCAGGTCAATGGTTTCGTCCGGATGCTTGGGCGAGGATTTGCGCTTGGATTTGCGTGGGGAGATGAGCAGGTCGTCAGGAAGTTCATCGGGGTCCCCGTCCGGAAGCTCAGAGTTCCGGAGGGCAGATTCCATCAGACGGTCATCGTCTGCGGAGAACTCGAAGGAGAGACCAGAGGGGGGCTTGTGACCCATGACGGGTCAGAAGTAGTAGCGGGCGGTGAAGGCGTTGTAGAGGCTCTGCTCTTCGTCCACCTTGCTGCGGCTGATGAAGCCCAGCTCTGCGCCAAAGCTGAAGTCCGGGAGCGAGATCATGAAGAACTCGGCACCACTGAAGGCTTTGAGGATGGTGCCTCGTTCGCTTCCTGAACTGGCGAATCCCAAACCACCGCCCACGAAGAGGTCGAAGCGGTTTTTGGCAAGGTAAACGTGAGACAGGCGACCTTCTAGGTTGAAGCGACTCTGGGACGAAATGCTTTTGCTGACATAGCGGATGACGAGTTCCAGCGCGTTGGTGTCATCCAGCCAGTTTTTGAGGGAAAGGTGTTCCTCGCCCGTGCTGGGGCGGTAAATCAAGCCCATCCCAAGGCGGCGGACGAGGCTCCGAGAATTGCCCTCAAACTCGATAATGCTGATGTCAGCACGCTCCACCTTGAGTTCTTGAGCCGTGAGCGGAGATTCGAGGACGATCCTTTGGTCATCCATGCCTCGGATGTTACCATGAAGGGTGCTACCATCATTGAGGTGTACGGTTTCCGCCGACACGACAACCGCCGACAGGGGCAGGAACAGCAGGGACAGGAGACGGTTCAACATTTGTAAATTCAGAGTTCGCAGTCTTCGACAACCTACAGAAATGCAATTCGTGAACCGCATCCCCAAACTCTGAGATTGCGGGGCTAGGGTTGATCGGAACCTCTGGAGTTTCCCTTGACTTTCCAGCCCGTTCTCGGACAATACTGGACTTGACCACATGCCTGATATCCATGAGCAAAATCCACCCCACCGCCCTCATTGAGGATGGCGCGATACTTGGCAGCGATGTCATCGTTGGCGCGTACAGCCAGATTGGCCCGCAAGTGAAGCTCGGCGCGGGCTGCCTCCTGCACTCGCACGTCGTGCTTGCTGGCAACACCACCGTTGGTGAGCAGAACGTGTTCCACCCCTTCTCCTACGTCGGGGGGGAGCCGCAAGACCTCAAGTACCACGGCGAGGACACGCAGGTGCTCGTTGGGGACCACAACACCTTCCGGGAAGGCGTTTCGGTGCATCGAGGCACCCAGGGCGGTGGTGGTTGCACCACGCTGGGCAGCCACAACCTGTTGATGGGCTACGTCCATGTCGCCCATGATTGCCACATTGGCAGCCACAACGTCCTCGCTAACTACACGGGACTCAGCGGCCATGTCACGATTGAAGACTATGTCACACTTGGCGGACAGAATGGAGTCGCGCAGTTTTTGCGCATCGGTTCCTACGCTTTCACGGGTGGGGCTTCGCTGATTGATGGGCATGTTGCCCCTTATGTCACTGGCTACGGCAACCGTTTCGAGGTCAAGGGTGTCAACATCGTTGGGCTCAAGCGCCACGGCTTTTCTCAAGCGGCGATCAACAACATCCTCGAATCGCACCGCATCTACTTCCGGGAAGATCTCAAGGCCGACGAGGCCATCCGCATCATCGAGGAAACTTTCGGGGACACCTCGGAAGTGCGAAGGTTTCTCGACTTTGTTTCCGAAACCAAGGGCAGTGTGAAGCGCTGACGAGTGCATCGGGCATGACCTCCAATCTGTTGCAACGGCTGGAGCAACAGCTTCAGCGGCATTGGGTTTCTCAGGAGACCCGCCGGACCTGGGCGGAGTGGAACCAGTGGCTCGCTACCGCAGGCTGCGAGCTTGCGCCGCCGCCGCCGGGAACGCTCGATGCCAGCAGCAAAGTGCCCTACCAGTTCTGGTTGGAACACGCCGAGTCGGTTTTGGAGCCGCATCCGGACTGGCTGTCCCGGCTGGGGTCTCCCGCATGGTTGCAGCGCCATCAGGTGCAGATCGTTCCCAAGCAACTCAAGGAAAACTCCGGCTCCGGAGGTTTGGATTCCCTGGACCTCAACTCGCTCCAGACCGAATTGGCACGGCTGGTGGATCAGATTCATGTGGTCCAGCAGCAACTGCGTGGCACCTCGCCGCTCACGCCCAGTCCATTCGCAACCGCGCATCGCCTCGCTCCGGTTCCCACTTTCGTCAGTGCCAGCCCCCCCCGGACTCCGCTGCTCAGCCCCCAACTCTTGCAACGCGAACTCAAACATCAGCCTGCAACCCCGGAGTCGAAAAAAGAGGAAGTTCCTGCGGTTCCGGAGCCGAAGTACGTTCCACTTCGTGAGACGTACCTGAATTTCAATGCGTGGTGTGATCAGTTGGAGGCACTGGACATCCCGCTCGCCGAGGAAATTGACGGCGAGTTCCGGGTCTCGAGCAGCCATGCGATTTCGTTCCGGCAGTTTGGATACCGCTTGCTGCGCCGTGGGCGGGATGATCCGGCGCAGGATCAGCTTCAGCACTACCTCGACCGCTTTGAGCAACTGCGGCAGGATGGGGTGGACACCAGGCTTTTTGACGAACCCGAATCCGCTCCGGATCCGGAAGAGTCGGAAAAAACGGAGCCGCCGGAACCACCTCCCACGCCCAAGCCGGAGGAGTACCAAAGCTTCCAGTTGTGGTTGGATTGGCTCAAATCTCAGGAGGTTGATCCCCAAGATTTCACGCAAGCGTCCTTGGAGCCCCGTAGCAGCCACCGCATTTCATTTCCACAATTTTGCCGACGACTGGAGCGTCAGCTTGACGATGTGGAGGGATTCCGAAAAGCTGTTTCAGAGCTTGGCGAGGTGTCCCCTACAGCCTAAACCCTAAACCGCTAAACGACATGATTGTAGCCATCCACGCACTTCGGCAACAGGCCGAGCAGGAACTGGAGTGCCTTGACTCTCCCGCTGCTCTTCCAGAGTGGTACCGCCGCTACTTGGGCCGCAAAGGCGAACTGACCCAGCAACTCAAGCAGATGGGGGGGCTGGCTCCGGAAGAGCGTCCGAAAATGGGCAAGGTGGTCAACGAGGTCAAGCAGACGCTCGAAGACGCCTTCCACGCCCGGCAGCAGTCCTTGCAAACGGAGCAGTTGCAGCGTGAACTCAGCGAAGATGACTTGGACGTGACCCTGCCCGGACGCCCAGTCAGTGCGGGGCACCTGCACCTCACCACCCAGACTCTGCGCAAAATCTACCGCATTTTTGGGGAGATGGGGTTTCAGGTCTATGAAGCACCGGATGTGGAAACCGACGAGTACAACTTCCAGTTGCTCAACATTCCGGAATACCACCCCGCCCGCGATATGTGGGACACGTTCTGGGTGAACGATGAGGTGCTGTTGCGCACCCACACTTCGCCAGGACAAATCCGGGCGATGCGCGAATACTACCCTGATCCCATCCGTGTGATCCTGCCCGGCAAATGCTACCGCTACGAGCAGATCACGCCGCGTTCCGAACACCAGTTCTTTCAAGTGGAAGGGCTTGCCCTCGGCAAGCACATCCGGCTCACTGACCTCATTGGTGTGATGTCCGAGTTCGCCCGCAAGATGTACGGGGCGGAGCGCGAGGTGCGCATCCGGGGCAGCTATTTCCCCTTCACGGAGCCGAGTATTGAGATCGACATGAGTTGCAGTTGCGAAGGCGCGGGCTGCCGCCTCTGCAAGCAAACGGGCTGGCTGGAGATCGCCGGGGCCGGCATGGTGCATCCTGTCGTGCTGCGCAACGGCGGCTACGATCCGGAGGAGTGGATGGGCTTTGCCTTCGGAATGGGTGTGGAGCGTCCTGCCCTGCTCAAGCACGGCATCCAGGACATCCGCTACTTCTACGGCAACGACCTGCGCTTCCTGCAACAGTTCTGAGCCGAACTCTTCACATCGCGTCCGGGCGGCACTGTCCGAACCTTTCCCAAATCTTGTCATGAGCTGCAACGTTCTTTTTATCACCGCCGATCAGTGGCGCGGCGACACGCTGGGGGCCGTCGGCCACCCGCTGGTGCAAACACCCAATCTTGATCGTCTGGCCTCCGAGGGCGTGCTTTTCCGCAACCACTGGACCCAAGCCGTCCCGTGCGGACCCGCCCGCGCCTCGCTGCACACGGGGATGTACCTCATGAACCACCGCTCCGTGAACCAAGGCACTCCCCTGGACCGGTGTTTCACGAACATCGCGCTCGAAGCCCGCAAGGCTGGATACGACCCTGTGCTTTTCGGCTACACCGACATCTCGGCGGACCCACGCGGGCTGCCGCAGCACGATCCCAAGCTCCGGACTTACGAGGGACTGTTGCCCGGCATCACGCCTGTGCTGAAAATCGCCGATGACATCAAACCGTGGCTCGCGCACCTCCAGCGCCACGGCTACGGGCGGCTCACCCACGAGAACGTTTTTTTACCCAGACCGAACTACCCCGGAGCCGAAAACCGGGGCGCGACCTTCCCCCCGCCAATTTACGCCAAGGAACACAGCCTCGCCGCCTTCCTCACCAATGCCGCGCTCGGCTGGCTGGGCACCCACGAGGACGAGCCGTGGTTTGCGCACCTCTCCTACCTTCCCCCGCATCCGCCGTGGTCCGTCTCCGAACCGTACAACTCCATGTACGATCCAGAGAGCGTTCCCCTTCCGGTGCGCCGCGAATCGCTCGAAGCGGAAGGCTCGCAGCATCCGGTCACCCAAATGCTGCACGAGGTGCTGCCCCGCAAGGAGTTCTTTCCCAACGGCGATGGCCCTGCCGCGTTTGCGGATGAACGCGATGTGCTGCAAGCACGGGCGACTTACTACGGCATGATGACCGAGGTGGACCACAACCTTGGCCGCCTCTTCGACTACCTCCGCGAATCCGGGCAGGACGAGCGCACCCTCATCGTCTTCACCACGGATCACGGCGAGCAGCTGGGCGACCACTACCTCTTCGACAAGCGCGGTTACTTCGACGGCGGCTTTTACATCCCCCTCATCGTCCGTGATCCGCAGGCCCACGGCACACGGGGCCACCAGATTGAGGCGTTCACCGAAACCATTGACACCACCCCAACGATCCTTGACTGGCTCGGACTTGAAGTGCCGGAGCAGTGCGACGGGGTTCCGTTGACTCCTTTCCTTCGCGGCAAAACGCCGGAACGCTGGCGCACCGAGATCCACTGGGAGTACGATTTCCGTGAAATCTCCAGCTATCAGTCACAGATTCAAAAGCGCTTCGGGTTGTATCCGGACCAGTGTTCACTTGCCGTCCTCCGGGACCACCGCTACAAGTACGTCCACTGCACCGCACTGCCGCCACTGCTCTTCGACCTCCAAGACGACCCGCACGAATTCCAGAACCTCGCGGACGATCCGGGTTGCCAACCGCAAGTGCGGGAGTATGCGCAAAAAATGCTCTCGTGGATGATGAACCACCGCGACCGCACTCTCGCGAACATCAGCTACAAGTCCGGAGAAATGCAGCACTGGAAGGGGCCGCGCTATTGATTTTCAGGAATTATAGGAGATTCCTCTGGTTCATCACCAGAGGACGACCTGTTACCAAAGCGAGGGGAGTTGATTTTTCTGGAGGATTCCTTAATAATTGTTACGTTTGTGAATTTTGACAACAGAAGGGCTCCATGGCAGACGTTCAATTGAAAAATGTGTACAA
>CAJWCD010000111.1:0-12157 GCA_913020725.1 uncultured Pseudomonadota bacterium | reverse complement strand
CTCCACGCTGGATGCGCGGGACACAACCATCGAAAACAACGCAAAGTGG
Organism: uncultured Pseudomonadota bacterium; assembly: GCA_913020725.1. Classification (GTDB taxonomy): domain Bacteria; phylum SAR324; class SAR324; order SAR324; family NAC60-12; genus UBA8110. The sequence continues at coordinate 12,108 of CAJWCD010000111.1, read as the reverse complement.
GGCATCTGGTCTGGTTACGGGGCTATTCTTGATCTGGGGAACGTGACCATCCGAGGCCACCAAAGTGGGCTGCATTTGGTGGACAAGGTTTCTGCGAGTGTGAACAACGTCACCATCGAGAACAACCAGTGGACCGGAGCGAACACAGGCAACGTCGTTGACGACAACGTGTTCCTTGCGCTCGGCTCGACCCTGCACTTTCAGGGCAGCGCCTCGGACCTTGCCCAAGTCAACTGCGCGAACGGGACGGACAACGTCTCCGGAACGGTGTACAATATGCCGATCTCCTACCTCTTTGAGCATGGCAACACCGGGCTGGCCTTGCAGTCCATCCGGGAGGATGAAAACGGCAACAAGCGCACGAACTGCCCGGTCTTCGGCTGGGGCGAGGGGGAGCCAAGGGTGGAGTAACCGGGCACAGGTACACTGTTGCGCTAATTACTCCCCCGGTAACCAACAGAGTAAACGGAGCGAGAAAGATCGAGGTTGGCGGGAACGTGACTCAAGCACGACCATCCGGAGGTGTGGACGGTTTGTGTTGTAACACGAAGCCGGAGTGTGGTACACCTACATTGAATCTGGTTGCTGGAACCCATCAATCTCGTATGCCTTACCACCTGCTTACCGTCCTTGTGCTGTCCACCCTCTTGAGCTGGGGAGCGGGACCTTTGTCCCTTGGGGCCACAATGGTCGTGGTGTGCGCCGTGGGCTGGCTCGTTTTTCAGGGGCCACGCCTGTGGTCTGCAGTAGAGGAACCTGTGAATGCAGACGGCAAGGTGGTGTCGTTGGATGCCTTTCGCAAGCAGCGGGAGCGCGAACGCAGGGCACAAGAGGAAGGCTCTGGATTGCGAGAGGTGTTTGCATCACCCGTGCTGCACGAAGCCGACCTCACCGCCTCCTTGTTGCAGCACCACGGCATTGCGGTCCACGTTTTCAACCGTCACAACGCGAGCATGTTGCCGATGGGAGAGATGCTGGTCCAGGTGATGGTCTCACAAGCGGACTGGGCTCGTGCCCAGCGTTTGCTTGAGAGTCAACCCTCCGGAATGCCTCCTGAGGATTCCTCCACGGCTTGACGCCGCCAGATGCCAGCCCCGCCTCTGCACCATTTCTGCCTGTTCTATCGGGACAACCGTTTGGATTCTGGCTGGATCACAGGGATGCAGAAGAACAAGCTCGTCGTCCAGCCGCTTCAGGGCAAGACGCAGTTCCTGCCGGAAGCTCGATTGCTGCACACTTGGCCTCCAGCTGCCACCTTTGCGGACACCAACTCCGCCCTTGCTGAATTGCCCGATCAACTTGAAAAAGCGGAGTTTTTCCAACAGGCCCACGATCTGGAAACCATGCACGGCCTCTGCGAAGTGGGGGAGGAATACACGCTGGCCGAGTTGACGGAGACCTTCCTGACCGATCCGGAAGACGTGCTGGATCAGGCGGGACTGCTGCTGGCGCTGCAAGCGGATGAACGCTGGTTTCGTTGCACTCGGAGTCAGGGTTACCTGCCACGTAGTGCCGAAGAGTTGGCCCAACTGGACGCCCAGCTTGCACGGGAACAAGCCCGCGCCGAAAAAGTCGCACAGATTCAAGAGTGGGTGCGGCAGTTGGAAGTGGGGGAGTGGACTCCGGAAACGCCTCGTAGCGAACAGCAGGAGGGTTGGCTGGCGCAACTCGTGCGACTGCTCTCCGAAGGTCGAGACGCTCCCCACTGGAAGGAATTTGCCTCGCTGCTCGGACTCGGCTTGATCCTTGATGTCTCAGAACAGCAACGGCTGCGGAGACTGCTCGCGCTTGCGGGGCGTCCGGTTTCGGCAGGCAGGATGATCCTGTTGCAAGCCCAAGTGCGGGAACGCTTTTCCCAGCCCGTGCTGGAAGCCGCGTCCACGCTGCAAGATTTGCCGCTACCAGACCTCCCCACCCTACCGGAAGCGACCTCCACGGTCACCATTGATTCTGAGAAAACGCGGGATTATGACGATGCCTTCACAGTATTGGAATGGAGCCTCAACAGCCTAGTGCTGGTGGTTCACATCACCGATCTGGCCCACGCGATTGCTCCGGATTCGCCCCTTTTCATTGAAGCGGAGGCGCGGGCCTCCTCGGTTTACACCTTGGAAGCCACCCATCCGATGCTGCCTCCGGAACTGGCTGAGGACGCTTTTTCACTGCGGGCCGGAAGCGAACGGGCAGTGCTGTCCTACCGCATTCAACTTTTCCGCAACGGCAGTTGGCAGCTTCAGGAAATCGTGCCGCAGCGGGTGAGGATTGATGAAAACCTGAGCTATGCAGAAGCGGACGAACGCATTGCAATGGGGCAGGAATTTTGGGGCTTGCTCCACGAGTGTTGCGAAGGACTACTGGGCAAGCGTCTGGAAGACGGGGCGCTCAATCTGCGCAGAACCGAATTTGAGATCGACATCTCGAACCCGGAGGCGGTGGTCATCCAAGCCCTCAACCGCAACAGCCCGGCCAACCGCATCATCGAGGAATTGGCGGTGCTGGTGAATCGCGAAACCGCATGCTTCTTTCAGGAACGCAAGGTTCCGGGAATTTTCCGGACCCAAGCCCCCTATGAGGTGGTTGGCGAAGTGAAGGAAGGGGAGGAACTGGCCTTGGAACACCTCAGCTTGGAGGCGGCACGACTGACCACAATTCCGGGCTTGCACGCCGGACTTGCCTGCGAACCCTACATGCAAGCGACATCGCCGATTCGGCGCTTCCCAGATTTGGTCGCCCAACATCAACTACGGGCATTATTTCGTGAAAACGATCCTCCCTTTTCGACGGAAGATCTGATGCGTTGGGCCGAGTTGTCGGAGGTGCGGCAGAAGGGATATGCCCGGGCGGAGCGGGAAGTGATCCGCTACTGGAAAACGCGCTACCTGTCCCAGCACCTTGGAGGAGTCTTCAAGGCGAAAATCCGACGGCAACTGCCCAATCAAGTCACGGAGTTTGAACTGGAGGCGATTGGCTACGTTTTCCGAACCTCTGGATTTGCCATCTGGAAAAAGGGCGAGCGGGTGCTCTTGCGGATCAATGCGGTGAGTGTGGAGCCGATCCGAGTCGAGGTGTCTGTTTGCGAACCCTCCCCGGATTTGGAGATTCACCAGCTTGAGGTGGAAACTCCCCCCTAGCCTTGCAGGATTTCATCCACGGCAGGCGGGACGTAAACCAACTCATGGATGCTGATGGCCTTGCGACCCTTGTACGCACCCTGAAAACCCGTGAACTTAGGGACGCCGTTGGCCAACACGTTGATGGGGTATTGGGTTTCATGCTCCAAGTCGATCAAGTCACCCCGCTGGAGGTTGAGGAAATCGCTGACGGACATCTTCGTTGCCCCCAACTGTGCGATCAGTTCCACATACGTCTCGTCGAGGTTCTTCTTGAAACGGTTGCTCCAAGTGTTGTCCTTCTCGTCCTGCTCGCTTTGGAAACCCGCATTCAAGCGCGTCCGGATCGGCTCGATCATCGAATAGGGCACACAAATCGTGATCGACATCGGGGCGCGTCCAACCTCTACGTCAAAGGTCACAACGATGACGATTTCACTGTGGGGGACGATGGCGACAAACTGCGGGTTGATTTCGGAGCGGGTGTAGTTGATCTGCACTGGAAAGACCGGACGCCAGGAGCTTTGCAAATCCTCCAACCCGCTGATCACCACGCGCTTGATCATGCGGTTTTCGATTTCGGTGAAATCCCGCCCCTCTGCCTTCACCTCCAGTTCTCCAGAACCTCCGAAAAAGAGATCGATTAGCGTGAAGACCAAGCGGGTCTCCAGCACCATGATCGCGTTACCCCGCAGTGGGGTCATCCGGAACAGGTTCATGGACGAAGGGACCGGCAGCGTCTTGAGGAATTCTCCGAACTTGATGAGTTCGGTGGAACGTACGCTGATGTCCACCACCTTGCGCAGCGCGTTGGAAAGTGTGAGCCGGAAGAGTCGAACAAAGCGATCATGGATGATCTCCAGAGTTGGCATGCGTCCCCGGATGATGCGATCTTGCGCCGTCAGGTCAAAGGGCACGATCTCGGTAGGGTCGTACTCCTCATCTTCTTCGTCCTCAATGCCTAGGTCGTCGCTGGCGACTCCCTGAAGGAGCGCGTCAACCTCTTCTTGTGCTAGAACTGATGCCATCCTGTCTCGTTGATTATGGGGTTGTCAGAGCGTGATAGCCACGCCCTCTGAACAAGGATGCAAGTTGCGTTCTAACCCGACTCAGCCTCGCTGGTTCACGGGAACGTAGTCCCGAATCGGGGAGCCGATGTAGAGCTGACGCGGGCGGGCGATTTTGGTGCGAGGGTCCTCGTGCATCTCCTTCCACTGGGCAATCCAGCCCGGAACCCGACCCAGCGCGAACATCACGGTGAACATGTTCGATGGAATCCCAAGCGCCCGGTAGATGATGCCACTGTAGAAATCGACGTTGGGGTAGAGCTTGCGCTCCACAAAGTAAGGATCGGAGAGGGCGGCTTCTTCCAACTTGCGGGCGATATCAAGCAGCGGATCCTGCACACCGAGGGAACGGAGTACACGGTCGCAGGCGCCTTTGATGATTTTTGCTCGCGGGTCGTAGTTTTTGTAAACACGATGCCCGAAGCCCATTAAACGGAATCCGGAATCCGGGTCCTTGCCAAGTTTGATGAACTTGTCCACATCGCCACCGTCGCTCTGAATCTGCGCCAACATTTCCAGCACGGCTTGGTTGGCCCCACCATGCAACGGTCCCCAGAGTGCGAGGATACCGGAAGCGACCGAGGCGTAAACATTGGCCATCGAACTGCCAACAACGCGCACCGTCGAGGTACTGCAATTCTGCTCATGGTCTGCGTGGAGGATGAGCAGGAGTTCTAGGGCGCGAGCCACATCCGGATGAATCTCGTAAGACTCGGCAGGCACCGCGAACATCATGTTGAGAAAGTTCGGAACGTAGGCCAGAGAGTCTGTCGGATAGGTGAAGGGTTGGCCAATGGTTTTCTTGAAGGAGAACGCAGCGATTGTCCGGATCTTCGCCAGCAACCGAGCGGCGTTGATGTCCAGATTCTCCACGGATGCTTTTCCAGAGGCCTCCGAATAGTACGCTGAAAGCGAGGCCACCATTGCCGAGAGGATCACCATCGGGTGTGCCGATTTCGAAAACCCGCCAAAGACCTGCTTCAAGTCCTCGTGAATCAGCGAGTGCTGGGAGAGCAGTCCCGAAAAACTGGCAAGCTGCTCCTGCGTGGGCAGTTCCCCGTAAATCAACAGGTAGGAGACCTCGACAAAAGAGGAGTGCTCGGCAAGTTGCTCGATGGGATAGCCTCGGTAACGCAGAATGCCCTTTTCTCCATCGAGGAACGTGACCGCACTTGTGCAGGAGCCGGTGTTCATGAAGCCCGTGTCCAGCGTGATGTAACCGGTTTGGGCGCGGAGCTTGGAAATGTCAATGGCTTTTTCATTCTCGGTTCCCGTCAGCAGAGGAAGTTCAAGGGATTGATCCGGGAGTTGGAGGATGGCGGTTTCAGGCATGGCGAGTGGTCCGGAAGCGGGTTGTATGAATTTGCGTTGAAGCCACCGAGGTCAAAGGCTCCGGTGCCAGCGTTCGAGTTGGGCTAGCACAGCCTTTTGAGCGTGGAGGCGATTTTCGGCCTGATCGAGGACGATAGAGTTCGCCCCCTCCAGCACCTCTTCCGTGATCTCCCGGCCACGTTCGGCAGGCAGGCAGTGCATCACCTTGACCCCCTGAGCGGCGCACTCTAACAGATTTTGGTTGATTTGGAAATCTTGGAGAAGTTGTCCGCGCTGACAAGCCTGCTCCTTCTCGCCCATGCTGGCCCAGACATCGGTGTAGAGGATTTGTGCATCGGCAACGGCTTCACGGGCATCGTGACAAACGCGCACCTGCGAGACTCCACAATCCTGAACGGCTTTCACCAAAGCAGCCTCGGGTTGGGTTTCCGGAGCTGTGCCAATCCGCAGATCGAGGGGAATTCGACAAGCGAGGTTGAGCCAGGAATTGACGACGTTGTTGCCGTCCCCAAGGTAGGCGATGCGCAGATTTTCAAGTGTCCCCACATGTTCTTGAATCGTGAGCACGTCTGCAAGGATTTGGCACGGATGGCTGAAGTCCGTGAGCATGTTCACCATCGGGACCTCGGCGTGTTCCGCAAGTGCCACCACCGTTTCATGCGAGGAAGTGCGAATGAGGATGCCATCCACATAGCGAGAAAGCACTTTGGCAACGTCCCGTACCGACTCCCGTTCACCAATCTTGAAATCCTGATCGGTCAGTATCATGGAGTGGCCCCCAAGTTGGTGAATGCCGACCTCGAAGGACACGCGGGTGCGTAGGGAGTTTTTGTGGAAGATCAGCGCGTAGCTGCGACCTTCAAGTAGTTTTGGACAAGCACCAGTTTTGGTTTTGCGCTTGAGATTGTGCGCAAGCTTGAGAGCATCGAAGATTTCGGCGCCGGACCAATCAAGCAGGGAAAGCAGGTGGCGCGGCATGGGGATTCTTGAGCAAATTCATAACTATGTCAGAAACTGCCGGAGAGGGTCAAGGCAGAATTCCGGAACCGACTCGTGGCCCCATGCCCTGTCGCTGTTCAAGGATGGCGCGGCGGCTGTCCATCGAAAAAGGTGAGACGCTGTTCAGGTGGAAGTTTTCGTAGGAACGCGGGGCGAGGGTTTTCCAGATGTAGAAGGGAGCGAGAATCCCTACAATCACAAGCGACACGATCAGCAGCGCCTTGATCAGTCCGTGGAGGGTGGGATGCAACATCACTCACTCACTGGGCAAGGTGGTTTAGCACAGCATCCAGTGTTGGAATTTCCAGCACGGGGCTACCCGGAAGCCGTTCGGGAGGTTGCCCAAAACGGTTAACCCGAACCGCCTGAAACCCGAAGCTTGCCGCCCCGGCCACATCCCAAGCGTTTGAGGAGAAAAAGAGCACTTCCGGAGCCGACACTCCGAGTCGCTCCAACGCAAACTGATAAACTCGCGGATCGGGTTTGAAAACACTGATTTCTTCGACTGAAAGCACTGCGTCCAGCAGGTCCTCCAACTGGCTGTTGCGGACTCCGGAGGCGAGCATTTCCACAGTGCCGTTGGAGAGGATCGCCGTGCCGTGTCCACGCTGCCGGAGTTGCTTCAGGGTGTCCGGCACCTCCGGATAGCAGGCGAGTTCATGGTAGGCTTGCAGGAGTTTTTCGCGCAGCTCCGGGTTCTCCACTCCGTGGGCGTCCAGCGCATAGTCCAGCCCGTCCTGCGTCACCTGCCAGAAGTTCACATAGCGTTGCATCAGGCTCCGGAGCCACGTGTATTCTAACTGCTTCGTGCGCCACGTCTGCGAGACCGCCCCGGCCTTTTCGCCCAGTTCGACTTGGTGGCGTCCCACCGCCGAATGCACGTCGAAGAGTGTGCCGTAGGCATCGAAGACACAGTATTTGGTGTTTGAAATTGTCATTGCATGTTTCTTTCACGATTCGTGTTCTGCATCCTCAAAGAGCAAGCGCTCGATTTGCAGTTTTCATCAGGGCGTACCGTTGAGGCGCCAATCGTATTCATATTCAATGTCCCCGTCAAATGCATCCAGCTGTTTCCGCAGTTCTGGGTTGGCGAATTGCTTGATGTGTGCCAATACTCCCGCTTCATTGCCTCCGAAATCCTCGTCAAACCAATCATAGATTGTCGAGAGGACCAGCTCGTCATCGTCTGCGAATCGAACCCCACGGGGATGATTGACGAAGGCTCTTGCTCCAGAATCGAGCAGGGTGGCAGTGTTTTCAGGAGTGAAGGCGACCTGTTCCAAATTTGGGCATCCGAGACTGGCGCAGCTGATCGCATAGTGCAACCTTGGGTCACGCCAGATCGGACGCAGAATCCGATGCTCAATGTCGTTCAGCGAGATGGGTTCGCCTTCGACTTGCAACAGCTTTTCATCCCACGGCCCAAAGCTGAAGAAACCAAAGCTGATGTCCTTGATCGATGCCACCGGATGATGGTCCAAAATCAAATCAATGGTGGCCGCGTTGTAAAGATTGATCCAGAAGGCCTGCTGTTCAGAGCGGGAGTATTGTGAAATTTGAGTCTTTTGAAGTTGTTGAAGGTAGGCTTTCAGGACTTGGTGGTCCTCAGCAGTGACCACTGCAAAACGAACTTTATGCACTCCTTCAGGTTGGTGCGGGACGAGGTACTTTTGGAGAAAACCGGTCCACGTTTCATGATCAACCTGCAACGTGCTGGTGGGGTTGTGCTGCTGCCAGCGCGGCCAGAGGTCGGACTTGGGGGCCGCCGTAGCCAAAAGTGGCACAACGACCAGAAGTAGGCTCAACAAGTTCTTGATTCTCATTCTATCTCCGCCTCCAAGTGTGAAACCGCTCCAGCCAGTTTAGCACATTTTTTGGCGCATTGTGCTTGCGCCAGACTCCCGCCGCGAATTTGTTTGCTTCGGCGAAAGTTGGATAAGAGTGGATGGTGCCAAGGATTTTTTTGAGGCCAATGTCGTGTTTCATGGCAAGGACGAATTCGGCCAGCAGGTCTCCGGCGTGGGCACCGCAGATGGTCGCACCGAGGATGCGGTCTTTCCTCGGCGGAGTCAGCACTTTGACGATTCCGTAGTCGCTGCGGTCGGTGATCGCCCGATCAAGGTCATCAATGCCGTAGCGCGTCACTTCATGCGGAACCCCTTGGGCCAGCGCCTCTTCCTCGCTGAGGCCGACGCGGGCCACCTCCGGATCGGTGTAGGTACACCACGGCACCACCGAGTAATCGACCGCGAATTTCTTGAGCGGCGAGAAGAGGGCGTTGACGGCAGCGTACCACGCCTGATGCCCCGCCATGTGGGTGAACTGATAGGGACCGGCGACATCCCCGCAGGCGTAGAGGTTGGGGATGCTGGAGCGCAGGAAGCGGTCCACCTGAATCGTGCCGTTGGGGTTGAGGGCCACACCGAGTTCTTCCAGCCCAAACCCAGCGATGTTCGCTTTGCGCCCGGCGGCGACAAACAAATGGTCAGCTTCCAGCGTTTGTTCTGCACCATTTTGTTCGAAATGGATACTCGCGCCTTCCGGAGTTCGTTCGACACGTTGGATGCGAATGCTGTTATGGGTTGTGATGCCGTCACGCTCAAAAGTCCGGGAGACGAACTCCACCACATCTGCATCCTCACGGGGCATAATCCGGGGGTCGAGATTAAGGATTGTCACTTCTGAGCCTAGCCTCCGGAACGCTTGCGCCAACTCACACCCGATGGGACCGCCGCCGATCACTGCCAAGTGCTTTGGCTGCTTGCGGAGTTCCCAAAGATTGTCCGAATGGGAAAACGCCACCTCCTCCAGCCCCGGGATTGGTGGTACAAACGGACGCGCACCCGTGGAAACAACGATGTTCTTGGTGGTCAGCACCCGGCCATTGACCTCGATCTCATGTGGTGAACCGATGCGGGCCTCACCGAGGTGGCACTCCACCCCCAACTTCGTGAAGCGTTCCACGCTGTCGTGCGGAGCGATTTTAGCAATGATCTCTTGGATGCGCTCCATCACCTGCGGGAAGTCCACCTCATACTGCACATTCTTGAGTCCGAAAGCTTCATGCTTCTTGAGCAGTTGCACCACCTTGGCGCTCGCGATCAACGACTTGCTGGGAACGCAGCCCGTGTTGAGGCAGTCACCGCCCATGCGGTGTTTTTCGATCAGTGCCACCTTGGCCTTGATCGCTGCGCCAATGAGGGTCGTCACCAATCCGCCAGATCCGGCTCCGATGGCAATGAGGTTGTAGTCGTAGCGTGGCATGATTCAGTTGTTGGACGTGGGTGAGTCGGATTCCCGGTGGCGTTGGAGGACTGTCAGCAGTTTTTTCACTAGCAGCGGGAACACGCCGAGCAGCACGAAGGAGCCAAGTAGAGTGGGCGAGAGAATATCGCCGAGGGTTTCGAGCTTGCCCAGTTCCGACCCGGCGTTGACATACACAAGGGTTCCGGGCAGCATGCCAAGTTGGCTGACCCAGTAAAACATGAGGGGGCGGAGCGGCGTGAGACCCATGCCGAGATTGATTACGAAGAAGGGCACGGCGGGGACTAGCCGCAGAGTGAAGAGGTAGAGGCCACCTTCCTTCTCAATCCCGGAGTTGATGGTCTGGAGGTGTTCGCCAAAGCGCGACTGCACCCAGTCCCGGAACAGAAACCGTGCGAGCAACATAGCCAGCGTTGCGCCCATCGTGCTGGCGAAGGAGACGATCACGGTTCCGGCAAACAACCCGAACAACGCCCCCCCTGCCAGCGTTAGGATCACGGCCCCCGGAAGTGAGAGGGCGGCAGTGGCCACATAAATCAGGAAGTAGCTGCCCAGCACTAAGGCCGGGCTGGTTTCGTAAACCTGCCCGAATTGCTCGCGGGAGGTTTTGAGGTAATCAAGCGTCAGGTAGTGCTGGAGATCGAGCGCGAAAAACAGCGCCAGCAGGACTGCCGCCGCGGCGAGAACAAGGAGTTTACCGGCGAGGTTGCGCATCTGAAAACTTGGGTGTTGTGGGACAAATGACTCTCGAAATTGAGTCGTGTCTCCTCCAGATTTCTTACAGCAGGGATTCTTGGGAAAGACCTGCTCGCTGGTGCGGCAGGTTATAAGGTGCGAGGTCTGGGCCTTTGGGCACAATGCGGTGCGGGTTGATGGAGTCGTGGCTGTAGTGGTAGTGCTGGCGGATGTGCCAGAAATCCACCGTGTTGCGGATGCCCGGATGCTGATAGAGGTCGCGGACGTAGCCGAAGAGGTTGGGAAAATCGACAATGCGGTTGCGGTTGCACTTGAAATGCCCGTGATAGACCGCGTCAAAGCGGATCAGCGTGGGGAAGAGCCGCCAGTCGGCCTCGGTCTGGGTGTTGCCACAGAGGTAGCGTTGTCCGGCAAGCCGCTCTTCCAGAAAGTCGAGGGTGTCGAAGAGTTCCGTGAACGCCTCCTCGTAAGCTTCCTGCTTTGTTGCAAAGCCGCAGCGATAGACCCCGTTGTTGAGCGTGGTGTAGATGCGCTCATTGAGGGGGGCAATCTCCTCCCGCAATGCTTCCGGGTAGAAATCCAGTGCATTGCCCGTGAGTTTGTTGAAGGCGGAGTTGAGCATCCGGATGATCTCGGAAGACTCGTTGCTGACGATGGTTTCGCGCAACGTGTCCCACAGCACTGGAACCGTCACCCGACCCGTGTATTCCAGACGAGCGCGGGTGTAGATTTGGTGAAGGCACTCGCTCCCGTAGAGTTCATCTGCCAGTGTGGGGTCGTCTTCTCGGAATTCCCAGCCGTTGCCAAGCATGTGGGGGTGGACCACCGAAACGGTGATGAGGTCTTCCAGTCCCTTGAGTTTTCGGAAAACGAGGGTGCGGTGCGCCCACGGACAGGCGAGGGAGACATAGAGGTGGTAGCGGTCGACTTCAGCCCGGAACCCGCCCTCGCCGCTGGGGCCTGGCGTGCCGTCTGGCGTGATCCAGTTGCGCAGTTGGGAATCCTCCCGCAGAAAACGGCCCCCGGATTTCGAGGTGTCGTACCACTGGTCTGTCCACACTCCATCAATCAAGCAGCCCATCTTAATCCTTCCGGTTCATGATTTTTTGAGATTGAGGCGACTTGCCACTGGATTCCCCCATCGGCAAAACGGCTTGCAGCAGTCTCGTTTCCTGTCACCTTCACTGAAGAAATTACGAAAATTTGCAGATCGTTCGTAGCAAAGCAAGTTGATAAACTTGAAGGAACATGACTGTAAGCGGTCTTGCGAGTCAGCTTCCGGAGTGTTGCACCAATATTTGGTGCAACCTATGCGCGTCTGGGGGGCATCTCTGGTGAATACGGCCTGAAGCTGGGTGCCTTCAGCGGCAAAAAGTTTCAGGGCGTGTCCAACTGGGACGGCAAGCTCTCTAGGCATCTTGCCGTCAGAATCGGTTTGAGGCAAGGGAAAACCGTGCAACGAACGGATACGGATTTGGAACAGAAGCGAGAGGAAATCCAACTCCCTTCGCCTGAGAGTGAAGGGCAACCCACACTCCGTTTCAACGAGGTTACTAGACCTTATCGCAAATAAGTGCGTGAGTCAGCGCGGAGTTTTTCCGTTTCGGTTTCGGGGTTCATGCCGCCTTGAGCCATGCCTC
>CAJWCD010000110.1:0-12166 GCA_913020725.1 uncultured Pseudomonadota bacterium | reverse complement strand
GACGCCGCAAGAATTGAAAGTTCCGCAGCGTTGGTGACGGTCGCCTCCCAACCGGGTTTGTCCCCTTGTGGTCTCAGCAGTACCTTCCGACCTTGTTTCTCAACTCAGGAGTCTTGACCGGAATGGCCGGCGCCGGATTGATGTTCGTGTTTTTCCGGGTCTTCCTCAGCACCAGCCCCAAGGAGACCAATGGAGTGCTGGAGGTTCTCAGCTACGGGATTTTGGCTGTGATTCTGGTGGAGTTGTTGGAAATCAACCTTTTCATGCGGTATCTTGCGTCCAATCCGGCGAAACTCGATGCCTCCGGACAGTTTGTGGTTCCGAACGGGAGTGTGATGGCCTACGAGTATGTGACTCAGGGTGCCTTGGCCAACTGGTTTTGGTGGGGCATCATCGGGGTCGGGTTGTCCCTCCCCCTGCTTCTCACGTTCGTTGAGATGTTTTTCAGGAAAATCATCCGGCCTTTTGAAAATCTGGTCGCCACCGTTAAGTTCGCCTCAATTCTAACCGGAGGAACGATCTTGCGGTTTGTGATTGTTTGGGGGGGCGACCTGAAGGCACCGCTGAATTTTCCACCGGCCCTTTTCCAGATCCCCATCACCGGGTAGTCCGCGGGGTCAAGACCTTGACTGGCGGCATTCGGCTCTACTTCGGCAGTGGGCGTCGTGGCGGCTGGTCAAACCGTATCGGGGTGATCGGCTCGTCCTCCAGACGTTTCAGCATCACCTCAACGGCGCGTTCGAGCTGCAAATCCCGTCCTTCCTGATAAGACTGCGGAGAATCCTCCACCTCGATGTCCGGATCGACTCCGTAGTTTTCAACCGACCAACCCGCGTGGTGAAACCAGATGGAGTATTGCGGTTGGGTGGTGGTGGTGCCATCCACCAGTTGGTAGCGACTGTCAATGCCGATCACCCCGCCCCAAGTGCGTTTGCCCACCACTGGACCCAAACCCAATTCCCGGAAGCTCGCAGTGAACATGTCGCCATCGGAACCTGCGAACTGGTTGGTGAGTGCCAGCAGGTGACCGCGTAAGGTGTGGTAGGGGTAGGATTCCGGAGTCCCCCAGCGCGGCACGTCGTAACCAAGATGTCGGTGCATCAGTTTTTCCAGAATCAACGGGGAGACCATGCCCCCGGCATTGTAGCGCACGTCAATGATGAGACCGTCGCGACCCACCTGCGCAAGGTAGCCTCGATGGAACTCCGCAATGCCCAGTTCCGCCATGTCCGGAATGTGGAGGTAGCCCACTCGTCCGGAGGTTGCCTCGGAAACAAACTTCGCATTCGCCTGCACCCACTCGCGGTAGCGGGTATTGCGCTCGGAGGCAAGCGTGCGGACCACCAAGTGGCGTCGCTTGTCCGGTGCGTCCTGTGATGCAACCGTGAGGATGATCTGTTCTCCGGCCTGATTGACGAGCAGTTCCCCGGGGGTGGTTTGGGCGTCCAGCGGCATCCCGGCAACTTCCAGCAGCAAGTCGCCCTGCTGCACCAGCACTCCGGGTTCTGCCAGTGGGGAATGCCCGTTGCGGCACCACAAATCTCCGGCGTAAATGCGCTGAAAAATCCATGCGGTGCGTTCCGAATCATACTCCAGATCTGCCCCCAGCCAGCCCACCGGATAGCGCGGACTGAACGGGTAATCCCCGCCGTATTCGTAAGCATGGGAGGTGCCGAGTTCTCCCTGCATTTCCCAAATCAGATCCGAGAGTTCCGAACGTGAGCTAATGCGCGGCAGCAACTTTTCGTAACGCTTGAACACTCGTTGCCAGTCCACCCCGGACATGTCTTCAGTCCAGAAAAATTCCTGCTGAAGCCGCCACGTCTCCCGGAACATCTGCGCCCACTCCTGCGGGTAGTTGATGGAAATGCGGACTCGGGACAAATCCAGCCAACCCGTGCGGCGCGAGGGTGTTTCGTCGCCATCCTCTGGAACCGCCACACCCGCTTCCAACACCCGCACTCGTGTGCCCGAAGTGTAGAGCAGGGTGCGGCCCGACACCGAAACCTGCAGGGTTCCCACATCTTGCGCTAGTGTTTCCCGCTCGCCTTTCTCGAAATCCCAAACCCAGAGCAAACCCTCTTCCTGATTCGGGTTGTCCGGAGCTTCGTCCATCGCACCACGGATGGGGTATTCGGTGAAGAGGACGCGGTTGGGCAACCCAACGACCTGCTCGTAAAGGCTTTCCGGCACCGGAAACTCGACCACCCGATTTTTGATGCCTTCCAGATCGATGTGGATCTGGGGAATGGAGGGGGGATCGGGGGGTGCTGCACTTTTTTTGGGGAATTTAACCCCTTGGGGATCGGGTTCCTCTGGCTTGCTGTCGGGGGCAGCCGGAGTCGGGGGTGGTTCGTCCTTGATTCCAGGAGGACGGGGCAACTCCAAAAAGGGGTTAGGCGTGTCCTTCTGAAGCGTGATGAGGTAGGGCTTGATGGAACGGGAAAACGTGGTTGCCGTCTGCACCGTGTCCCAAATTGGGTTGTAGGTGCGTGACGAGAGGAAATAGAGCCAGTGCCCCTCCGGATCCCACGAGGGGGTGAAGTCGTAGCGCACAGGATCGCTGACTTGCACGGGAGAGTGCGGACGAATCGCCTTGCCCTCCTTCTGGACGCCGAGGTCGATGAGGAAGATCGCTTGGAGTTCCACGCTGAGGTTCTTGCTGTACGCCAGCCAGTGGCCATCCGGGGAAAAGGCGGGATCGCCGATTTCAGAAACTGTGGAGTGATCCAGCCGCCGCAAGCGTCCCGTGTTGGCGTTCATCCACCAAAGTTCCATGCGGCTGGTGGTCATCACGAGGTGGGGATGCCGGGGCGACACCACCAAGTCCTGCACTCGTCCGGGAGGTAACCGGAAACGGGCCGCAGGTTCAAGGGTGGGTTCCATCGCAAATACCTCCAGCCGCTCTTGCCCTTTCGCGTCAGAAATCACGGCCACGCGACTGTCCGGTAGCCAACGCTGGAGTCGATAACGCACCCCGTCCCGCACCCCAAGCTGTGTGGCGGCGAGTTCCCAGAGCGGCATCCCGAAGAGCTTGCCCCGCGCTGTGAGCGCGACACCGTGCCCATCCGGATGAAGGTCAATGTCCTCCCAGTAGTGATCCCCAAAAAAGAAGCGGCGCTGTACCCGGGAGCGCTGCGTCGCCCACTGGATGTTAATGCGTTGTTCGCGTTTCGGACTGCGTGGTTGCTGCACGTCAATGCGCCAAAGATCGCCGCCAACATGGAAAACCACATGCCTGCCGTCGGAGGCGGGTTCCCGGACGTAGTATTCCTGCTGGAAGGACTCGGGCTGGAGGTCGCTGCCGTCCGGGTTACAGGAGTAGAGGTTGCCGATGCCCTCGTGGTCCGAGACAAACCAGATGCGGTTGCAAATCCATTGGGGACGCACGGGGTTTCCGGGCAGGTCTTTGAGGATGCGCTGAAAGGCACCGCTGCCCTTGGCGTCGATCCAAAGCTCGCCAACCATGCCCCCCGCATAGCGTTTCCAGCGCGAGTTGGCGAGCGAGTTGCGGCCCAGCACGAGGCCACTTTTGGTGGGTTGTCGGTTGTCGGTTGTCGGCTGTCGGTTGCTACCTTCTGCCTTTTGCTTTGGCTCCTGATAACTGACCGTCATTGCTGGGCCATACGGCAAGCACTCCACCGGTCCGCCTGCGGACGAAACGCGATAAATCCACGCATCGGCCCCTCGGTGATGGATTGACTCGTGGACACTGACGAATTGCACGTCCTGTCCATCTGGGGACCACCCAACCACATGGGTGACGGAGTTCAACCAAGTGAGCCGCTGCATCTCCCCTCCAGAGGTGGGCATGAGGTACACGTCGTGGTCGCCCTCCTCCATCGCGCAGAGGGCGATCCAAGCGCCGTCCGGAGAAATCCGGGGACTACGGGTCTCGCTACGAGAATTGGTGAGACGGCGGGCGGTTCCACCGACGAGTGGAACTTCCCAAAGGTCGTCCTCGCTCTGGAACACCACCCGTTCGCCCTGCACATCGGGCTGTCGGAAATAACCTTGGGCAAGGGCAGACGAATTTGTTGTTTTGGCGGGAGTTGTGTTTTTTGTGGACATGGGCGTGAGAATTATAAATCAATGCTGATGCGGAAAACGATGCCGTCGGGACTCTTGCGGTTGCTTTCGACCATGCGCTTATCCGTGAATTCCGGAAGCGCCTTGAGCCGGGTTTTGAGCAACTGTAGCCGGTCGTAACTGTTGATCAGGCCGCTGATCGAAAAGCGGGCCTCGCCGTATTCGAGGCGGTCAATGCGGTACACTCCGGAACCGGGTTCTTGTTCAAGCAGCCCGGAAAAGCGCTTGAGAAAATCGAGCATCCGGTAGTCGCGTTGCAGAAAGGACTGGCTGACTTCAATCTGTTGGTGGCGTTTTTCGATGAACGTGCGCAACTCCTGCAGTTGCCCCGGAATCGTGGTGGCGCTGGGTGAACCCAGCACCTGCTTGAGCTGTGTACGAACCTGCTGCTCACTTTGTGCGATTTCCTGCTGGAGCAGAGTTTTGGCGTTGTGCAGGCGATACCCAAAAATACTCACAACCGCAACGAGCAGCAACGCCGTCATTGCCAAGCCCCAGCGGTGCCGCTTCAGAAAGCGGCGCCACGGCAGTGTTTGCGTGAACAGTCGCAGCGGGTGAGCGTCCTGAAGCAGCGAGGCGAGGGTATGCAGATCACCCGTGATGCCCCATGCTTTGCGGCCTTCCAACGCCTTCAAGCTGGGAGTTCCACTCTCCGGAGGCAGCCCAGCTTCGGCAAGCATGGGGAGGGTTTCCACATCTGAAGGAAAATCGTCGGCTTCGTCCGGCGTCTCCTGATCTCGTGTTTTGGCCTGTTGCTTGAGTTCCGCGAGCGTTTCTGGGCTCTTGCCAGGGGCATCCGGAGCCTCGTCAAATTCCTCCTCAAACAGCAGGTCCAGTGCATCTTCGGCCTCGTCGCTTGGCTCGGAAGGCGCTCCGGGGCTGTCCGGAACACTTTGCAGAAAATCGTCGGCTTCGGGCAGCGGTAATTTCCGGAGCCGCACCGCAAGTCCGTCCCACTTCAGGAAGGGACTGAAGACACCGTGAAAGCGGATTTCGGATTCGGCGACTAATCCTTGTAACCGGAAGGTGCGGGTGAACTGAGCCGCAAGCCAAGCGAGTTCCTGTTGAAATTCATCGGCTCCGGAAAGCCCTGCGGCATCCAGCGCAGCACTGGCTTCGTTGCCGTGATTCGCCAAACCACCGAGGAACTGGGGCAGCGTGGACAGCGTGTCGCCATGAGTTTGCAGCAGCTTGCCCATCCCGTGGGCGAAGTGGACGATGTTGGTCAGCTTGCCTTCCCGGATGACCACGACAAACGCCTCCTCCGGACCCACATAACCAAGAAAGCCGGACTCCCCTTCCGTCAGCGGACGCATCAGGTGCAGAGCGACCGCCGCATGGTCAATGCTGCGCAAGTGCAGGTCGTGTTCAAAGAAAACTTCTCCGGCAGACTCCAGCAGCACTTGTGGCACCAACGCCGCCAAAACTTGTGTCCCCTCGCCTTCAGGCTGGAGGTGGTGCGTGTACTCCAGTTGTGCGAAGTCCTCGACCAGTTCGCTTTCAAGTTCAAAGGGCAACGCTTTGCTGATCTTGCGGGCATCGGAAAACGGGAAGTACAATTTCCGGAAGATCAGCTCATTCGCAGGCAAGACCAGCACCACCGGCAGTCCTTGCCAACCGGACGATTCAAGCAGTCGAGTGAGGGCACCTGTGAGGTCAAAGCTTGTGGAAGCAGGGGCTGGCGGCTGATGTTCGCCTTCTGCTAGGCCAGTTGTTGCTGGAGGAGTCCACACCAACTGGTGGTCAATGACTCTGCGCTGTTTGTGGTCGAGGTGAACTCCTTCCGCAAAAAAGCGGTTGGCGGAGAGCAGCAGCAGTTCGGAATCCTTCGGCATCAATATGCCCTGCTCTGCAAAGTGTCGCGGATACCCTGCACCTGCGCCCAAGTCGGCTGCTGAAAATCAACGGCAGGTCCGTGGGGCATTCCTCGCAGGAAGACATACAGCACTCCACCAAAGCGTTGTTCCCACTCCTCGGCGGTTTGGATGCCCAGCCAGTGGGCGGTTGCCAGCGTATAGATTTTAACCTGCAACGCGTAATGCTCCTGCACGGTTGCTGCGAGCGTCTTTGGTTGATAATTGTCGAGGCGGTTGCTTTTCCAGTCCACGAGGTAGATGCGTTTCTGCGCCAACGGTTCCGGCGCTTCGTATTCAAAGAGCAGGTCAATGGAGCCCTGTAGATAGCCCCGTTCAATTTGCCAAGTTTTGCTGGTGGCTGGCATTCCCAAGGCGGGATGGTGGTCTTCCGGAATGGGGAGGTGGAAGGCCAACTCCACGAGTTTCCGGGAGCAATTCGAAATCCGCAACGTTTGCCCGCTGGCAGGGATCGGCAGCGGGCGCGTCAGCGCATACCAAACCAATGAGGCCGCATGGTCTCGTCCGGTTTCATCAATGCCATGCTGGTCAGAAACGGACTGCAACAGGTATTGAGTGCGCTCCAACCACTCTTCAAAACTTGCGGCTCGCTTCACATCCTCAAAATCCACCCGCTCCAGCAACTCATGCAAGTAGGTTCCGGCCTTGGCGCCACCGGGCAGTGGTTCCGGACTGGCGACGGAGCGGAGCGGTTCGTTCACTGAAATTTCGTCACCCTCTTTTGGTTCCTCCAACTGTTCCGGCAAAAGTGTTTGCGTTGCTTTGGGGATAGATTTGTGGGTCTGCCCTGCTCCTGCATTTACTGCCTGCTCGTCTTGGCGGTTGAGCCGTGAGAAGGAGGTGGCCACCAAACCCCGATGTTTCGCTTTCAGTGCTCGGAAGATTGCCGGGGAAAGTTGGGCACTCCTTTCGACTCCACTCAGGGAGCGTTCTCGGAGCCTGAGCGAAGGCGGCGGCTGGGGGCTGGTCATTGGTTCGCGGGCATGGCCCGCTCCGACAATTCCTGACTCCTGACTCCGGAACTCATCCAAAGCGTTCTGCAACAAGGCCAGCGGCGCCCCTGCTGAGAGCTTGCAGGTCCGAAGTTCCGGGCAGTGTTCCAGCCGGGGAAAAGCCGGGAGGTAGAGCCGTCCGCACGCACGGGTGAGGGCGACGTAGAGTATCCGTTCGTTTTCCTCCTGCTCTTCCTGCTCAACCTGCTCCTTGGCTCCCCGGAGCAAGTCGATGACCACGGTTTTCTGATCATCGTGATAGCGGTGGAGCCGATTGGGATGCGGGCCTGTGAGCCCACCACAAACAAACACCACCGGAAATTCCAGCCCCTTCGCTGCGTGAATGGTCATCACCTGCACGGCGTCCTGTTCGCTGTCCCGCCGCAGGGTGTTGTCGTTGCCGGATTCTCCGGGCGAATCGATGCGGCGTTGCAGGTTTTGGATGAGTTCCGGGAGGTCGAGGTGTTGGGCAAGTCCATCTTGGATCAGATGCTGAATCAAATGCAGGCGGTTGGTCGTTTCCCGTTCGGCAAGATTATGGAGCAAATCCCGCTCCACGACCTGCGTGAATTTCAGCAGTGTGCTGAAGAGGCGGCGGTAACGGCGTTGCTCAGCCAATTCCTGCCACTCCACGAACTGCCGACGTAGCGGATGACTCCAGCCTAGCGAGCGTTGCGCTCCCAGCATTTCCAGCCGGGCACAGAAGAAACTCGTGAGCCACGCCTGCTGCATCTGCGACCAGCCTTCTGGTTGTTCAATGGCTTGCAAAAAGACGAGGATTTCCTGCGCCGCACGAGTTTGAAACAACCCGGACTGCTTGTAAACCGTGTGCGGAATCCCGTGCTTCCGGAAGGTCGAGGCAAGCGCATCCGCCTCCTTGCGTTTGCGGCACAGCACAGCGATGTCTCCTGCACGCAGGAGACGATGTTCCGGTTTTTCCTTGTCAAACCAAGTCGGCGGATCATGGAGCAACCTGCGGATTTCTTGTGCGCACAACTCCCGCAGCTGACTTTCGGAAAAAGCAGTTTTTTCGTCCAACGCCCGTTTCAACACGGCCTGCACGGCTTGCGCGTCCTCGGGGTTTGGCAAGTGTGCCTGCACCTGCTCGACAAATGTGGTCTCACCAAGAAACGTGCGGTTCCGCAGTAGAGCAAGAGGTTCCTGCAACTCCGGAGGCAGGGCTTTGGTGCCTGCTTCAAAATGTCTCGCTTGCAGGCGAAAACGCGGTTCCGGAACCAGTAACTGAATTGGAGGCTCCGCTGCTGCCCCGGCGACTTTCAGGTCAATCGCCGGATTTCCGCAGTTGAGGTTTTGATAGACAATGCCGTCCGCGCCGTCCCCCGCATTGTCAAAAAACTCTGGACGTCCGAAAATCCGATTCACGTCTTCAAGCAGCGCGGCGGAGGAACGAAAGTTTTTGTCGAGCGTGAAGGGGGTGCTGCGTCCGGAATGTTCCAGCAATTCCCGACGCGCCTCGCGGTACGTTTCCAAGTCGGCTTGTCGGAATCCGTAAATTGCTTGCTTGGGATCGCTGATCACCACCAAGCGCTGCTCCGGAGCGATCAGGAACAGTTCCCGGAAAATGGACCACTGCACAGGATCGGTGTCCTGAAACTCGTCCACCACCGCGCAGTGATAGCGGGAGCGCAGGGCGTTGCGGAGTGCGGCGGCTCCGGGAACTGCTGGACGCAGTTGCGCCTGCACCCGCGTGAGCATGTCATCGTAGTCGTAAATCGCAGCTTCCTCCTTGTGGGCATCTAGGTTGAGGCGGAACTGGCCGATCAGCGCTTTCAGCAGCCACGCCTTCCAGTGCTTGCTCTGCGCGCCGGAGAGTCCAGCCTTGCTCAGCAGAATGTGCAAGGTTTCCACGGCGTTTCGCCATTCGGCAACTTGCGGGGGCAATTCAGCAAGAGCATTCCATTTGTCTGGTTTGAGCGATTTGTTGAGCTTGGGGTTCGCAACTTTACCCAAGTCCATCGCCATGCTCTGCCCCAGCACCTCATCCGGGTCCAAACCCTGCTGCGCTTGCTCCAGCAGATGCGTGAGCGAGTCCAGCACCACGAACATTTTTTTGCTGGAGGTTCCGTTGAGATTCAGTTGTTCGTAGGCGACTCGGACGGGATGAGCAGCGTCGGAATTTGCGGTTGCCGCTTGTTGCTGGTTACACTCCAGCAGACGATCCCAGACGGGTTGGAAATCGGCGAGCAGCGTTTCCAAATCCGGAAAATCCGGGATCAGGCGATCCGGATGCCCCTGCAACTCGGCGACTTCCTTGAGCAAGCTGGAGGGGCGCAGCCCAGTGCGTTTCACGGCTTGTTGAAACATCCGCCCCAAGGCGGTGTGTGGTTGCAGCAGTTGTTGACGCAGCAAGCTGTCCAACAGATCCGGAAGGTATTCGTGGACAGGGGTTTGCTTCTGTGCAAAGAGCTGGCGGTTCTCAAACGCGAACTCCCGGAGCACGCGCAGACAGAAACCGTGGATGGTGTGAATCGCAATCGCATCAAAATCGAGCAGGGCCCGCTGAAGTTCCTCGGCGCGGGCGTCATCCAGCACCCAATGGGGTTGCTCGGTTGCCAGTGGGTCTGAGGTTCCGGACTCCCGTTGCTGGAGCAAACCACGGAGTCGGCTCCGCAGCCGTTCTCGCAACTCATGGGTCGCCTTTTCGGTGAAGGTGACGAGCAGGATTTCCTTGAGAGGCATCCCGGCTTCCAAGACCAGTTCCAGCACCAACTCGATGATGGCGAAAGTCTTGCCCGTGCCAGCAGATGCCTCCACGACAATCTTGCGGTCGGTGCGGATGTCCAGCAGGGGCTGGGATGGTTGGGAGCGAAACAGCTCCGACTGTTTCACAATCCGGACAGTGGGCACTCGGCTTACTCCAGCTTGTTCTTGTAACTCGGTCACTTTAATGTGGGTTTTGGATAAGGGGTTCCTTTTGCAAAGGGGAAAAACGACTTCTCATTTCCCTAGTTTGCTGATCCAAAACTCATGTCACTTTAAGTTCTTGGGACCACAGGGGAAAGACTAAAGGTGAAAGGCGTAGAAACCGATGGAAGCAAAATTCACACTGGATTTGTTGACGCAGGCAACGGTGGTGCTTGACCACGAGGGCGGGGTGTGCTTCAGCAACGAAGCGGCGGCGCAGCTTTGGGTGCTGAATGCAGAACGACTTCAACAACTGCACGCAGAGGATTTGTTCCCAGACGACCCTGAAGTGTTGCGGCATGTTGAACAGGTTTTCTCCACGGGGAAAACCATCCGTCGGCCCGGACTGCACCCACAAAGTCGGCTGCTGGCAGAACGGGTGCTGGATGTGATCGCAAGCCCTGTGCTTGACGACTCCGGAGGCGTGACACAGGTCCTGCTGTGTCTCTTGGACACCACCCATCACCACGCGGCCCAAGCGCGGGAGGTCGAGGAACGCATCATGGAGCAGCTTGGGCTGATGACGGCCTCGCTGGCTCACGAAATCCGCAACCCGCTCAGTGGCATCAAGGGTGCGTTGCAACTCATTCAGCGCGATGCACAGGTCTCCCGAACTCACGGAGATGCGTTTGGCCTGATGCTGGGCGAGTTGGAGCGCATCGAGCGGTTGCTGCAAAATCTCCAGCATTTCGCGCATCCTGCCCCGCTGCACCTCCAGTCGGTGGACCTCCACGAACTGCTGGCGAACATCATTGAGTTTGAAAAGCAACACTCCCCGATGCTGCGCTTTCACGCTCATTTCGATCTCTCCCTGCCGCCGCTCCACGGTGACCGCGACAAGCTCCACCAGATTTTCCTCAATCTGGTGAGAAACGCGGTGGAAGCATCGCCTCCGGAAGGGAGGGTTCGTTTGGAAACCCGCCCCTGCTCACGCTGGGAGCTGGCCGGAACCACGCTCGATCCCTCCCAATCGTACCTGCTCGTCACGCTCTCCGATGAAGGCCACGGGGTTGCGCCAGAAGATGTGGAGCAGTTGTTCAAACCCTTCTTCACCACGAAGACCTCCGGACACGGTCTCGGACTCCCCATCACGCATCGGCTCATCCGCGCCCACGGCGGGCAAATCCGCTACGCTCCTGCAAAATCCGGCGGAGCATGCTTTGAGGTGCTGCTGCCGTGGAGCCGGAATTCCGAGCTGGGCGAATGACATTTGTGTTGAGGTTCCCTGCGCCTTTTCGTCTAATGTCAGACACGGTGGCGAGCGTAGCTCAGCTGGTAGAGCATCGGGTTGTGATCCCGGTGGTCGAGGGTTCAAGTCCCTTCGCTCGCCCCAGTCTCCACTGCCGATCAACGATTTTCCACCTGCCGTTCTCTAGCGTGCTGCTGTTCCGAAAAAGCCTCACGGTTCTGTTTGTGGCCCTGCTGCTCTCAGGCTGGGCGGTTCCGGCGGTCTCCATTCCGCTGTTGATGGCTCCGTCCTTTTTCACCCCAGAGCAAGCTGTCAACGAACCCCGCCCGTTTCAGTACTTCAAAAGTCTCGCTCATCGTCAGCGGCTGGCACAGGGGAAACTGCTGATCGCCACCCCGCAAATCGGGGGTGGAACATTCTCCCGAACTGTTATCCTGCTGCTCGACTACAATCCGGACGGGGCAATGGGACTAATCCTCAATCGCCCCACCGATGTTCGGCTAGTGGAGGTTTTGCCCGAGGTTGAAGATTTGCAGGAGCGGCCCGATGTCCTCCACTTCGGAGGTCCGGTGTCAAAGAATCAGGTTTTTCTGCTACACGGCTCTCCCCGTCCATTTGACGAAGAGTCGGCACAACTCATTGACGGAGTTTATGTCGGAGGCAATCCCGGCATTCTCGAAGACACGCTCCAGCAGGACGCTTCCGGAAGTCTGCGCTTTCGGGTCTATGCGGGATACGCCGGTTGGACAGCGGGGCAACTCGACAACGAGGTGCTGCGGGGCGATTGGCAGGTCCATTGGGGCAATGCCCTCACAGTCTTTGAAACCTCGCCGATTGTGATGTGGAAGGAACTGCTCTTCCTTAGTGAGTCCCACTGGGCGCAACACCAAGCATTGCCCTTGCCCCATGCTGCTGCTAACGTGATGACCTTGGAAGGGATGCAAAAGTCTGCTCCGGAGCTCCCGGAGTTTCGCCTTGGCGTCCACTCCAAATTTTCCTGCCGCAGTCCTCACATGCGCCTGTAGCTCAGTTGGATAGAGCACAGGGTTTCGATCCCTGGTGTCGGAGGTTCGAATCCTTCCAGGCGCGCCAGCCAC
>CAJWCD010000109.1:0-12202 GCA_913020725.1 uncultured Pseudomonadota bacterium | reverse complement strand
ATGCGCCAGATCAAAGAGGCACTCGATCCGCTCAATCTGCTCAACCCCGGAAAAATCCTGCCTTCCTAATTCCTTGGTGGCAAGATTTTTCCACAGAATCCTGTCCGCTTCCTCTGGCCTCGCTCCGGGATTTTTTTGGGGTCTTCCCCTTAGATCATAAAATTATATTCAATAAAAACAGTGGTATAAATGGTTTTTTTGTCGTGGGGCAACCAGCGGGTCTGCAATTTGCTCTAAGGACAAACAGGAGCACAACGCCGTGAGGCGGGTTGCTCAGGAAAATCATTCAACCCTCGTGTGAAAGGAGCATTCTATGACCACGGAGATCAGCCGGGACAAGCTTGACGATGCTTTGTCTCGCTACCTCAGAAGAGGCGGAAAGATCAACCGCATCGAGAAGGTGGTGGGAGAACCTGTGTTGGGCTACGATTTCTTGATCACTGAAGACGTGCTGGAGATGAAGGACGTGCAGGATCCAGAACTCTATTGAGTCCTATGAGAGAGTCGTCGTCGTCATCTCTTCAGGAGTTTCAACCCACCCCTGCTGAGCTTCATGGACCGAAGCTCGTTTCCCCCTTTGAACCGATCACGGTCGGTTTTTCCCCTTCTTCCTGCCCTCCCCCTCCCTGAATCCCACAGGGTGGTTTACAGACGCAACAAAGCCCGTTAGCCTGAATACCTAGGCCAACACCGTCACCAAAGTCTGCACACATAAAAATCACCGGTGAAATAAATTTTCGTGCAATTTGTGGTTTTTTACGAAATGTTCATTTTTGGGAAATCATGCGTCTGTTGAGTTGGAACATCCAGTATGGCAAAGGCGGTGCCGATGGCCGCATTGACCTGAAGCGCATTGCCCGCGTGATCCGTAGCCGCGAATTGCCGGACGTGATGGGGCTTCAGGAAATCTCGCGCTGGGACCCAAACACGGATTCCGGAGTCGATCAATTGGAGCAGTTGCGAGAACTCTTTCCGGAATACCAAGCCTTTTACGGAGCGGCACTGGAGCGCTCCGGCGGAGTTGACGGCAAACTCCGGGAGTTTGGCAATCTGATCCTTTCCAAACTTGCTCCCTCACAGGTGCGACATTTGGCCCTCACATATCCAGCGGATGCCAAGGCGTCCTCAATGCCGAGGATGCTGAGTGAAGTGACCGTGGAAACCGAGGTCGGCTGGGTGCGCTTTGCAACCACTCATCTCGAATTCTTCTCTCCACGCCAGCGAGCAGCCCAAGCCACCCGCATCCAGGAACTCCACCTAGAGGCCTCCGCACAAATGCGACAACCGCCACTGGATCGTCCGGAAACCGCGTTCTCGCTGGTTCCGCAGTCTCCCTCAATGATCGTCTGCGGCGATTTCAATTTTTTGCCGGAGAGTGCCGCTTACCGCCTACTCACAGAAGCCGTCAAAGCCCCGGATCATGCTCTGGTGGATGCGTGGCAACGCTGGCAGCCGGACACACCCCACCCACCGACCTGCGGGTTGCACGATGTCAAACAGTGGCCGGATGGCCCACACTGCCGGGATTTTTTCTTCATCACCAATGATCTGGTCGATACGGTGCAAAAAATCGAGGTCAACACCGAAACCGCAGCCTCGGATCACCAACCCGTTTGGCTAGAACTGGGGTGAGCCAGACGAACGCAGTGGCCCCCGTCACCATTTACTACTTGGCAATGAACTCGCCTGATGCCCTCAACGAAAAACAGGAGTCGCAGGGTTTACAAGTCACAGAGTGCGTGGTCAAGCAGTACGCGCTCAACCGTTTTTTGTACGAATGGGTCGGAGGCCCGTGGAACTGGACTGACAAGCTCTCGTGGACGAATGAGCAATGGCAGCAGTATGCCGAAGCAGAAAATCTCCGCACATGGGTGGCCTACTCCCAAGGCTCTCCGGCAGGTTACTACGAATTGCAAGAAGCCGAAGGTGGGCATGTGGAACTGGCCTATTTCGGAATCGTCTCCAAGTTCATTGGGCAGGGATTTGGCGGGTATTTGCTCTCCCACGCCATTAAAACCGCTTGGAATTTGGGCGGCACCAAACGGGTGGGGGTCAACACTTGCTCACTTGATCACCCCAGCGCCCTCCGCAATTATCAGGCGCGTGGATTTGAACTCTACCGCACAACAACCCAATGATTGCCGTTATCTTTGAATTCACTCCAGACCCGGAACGCCGCCAGGAGTATTTGGACCTCGCCGCCCGTCTGCGTCCGCAGTTGGAGGCCATTGACGGTTTCCTCTCCATTGAACGCTTCACGAGCATGACAACAGAGGGCAAGCTGCTCTCGCTCTCCTTCTGGCGCGACGAGGACTCTGTCAAACGCTGGCGGCAACTCGAAGAGCATCGCCTCGCACAAGCACGAGGACGGGACGGGATTTTTCTGGACTACCGCCTGCGGGTTGCCGAAATCGTTCGGGATTACGGCATGTCCAACCGCGAACAAGCCCCTGCCGATAGCCGGGAGGTTCACGATGAAACTTGAAGCCAGCGCACGCCCGTGGGGGAGCTACCAAGTGCTTGCGGACGAAACCGACCACAAGGTCAAGCGCATCACGGTGAATCCCGGAGCACGCTTCAGCCTCCAGCGCCACCAACGCCGCGCCGAACACTGGTTTGTCGTTTCCGGAAACGGGCGGGTGACGCTTGATGCAGAGCAAATTGACCTGAGTGCTGGCGAGGCTGTGGACATTCCGTGTCAAACAAAACACCGCATGGAAAACATCGGTTCCAAAAATCTTGTCTTCGTGGAAGTGCAAACCGGTGCTTACTTTGGCGAGGACGACATCGAGCGTTTTGAGGACGATTACGGGCGTTTTGGTTAAGCCGCTCCGGTCGCAATCGGTCGTTTTGGATCAGTGATCCACTCGCTCCACGAACCCGGATAGAGCCGTCCGGCTGCAAACCCGGCGTGTTTCATTGCGAGCAGATTGTGGCAGGCCGTGATGCCGGATCCGCAATAGCTGATGTGCTGTTCCACCGCGCAGCCTGCCAAGACTCCCTCAAATTTCTTCCGCAATTCCTCCGCATCTTGAAACTGCCCATCTTTTCCAACATTGGAAAGCGACGGCAGCGACCGCGCTCCCGGAATGTGCCCGGCAACCGGATCGAGCGTTTCGTTTTCGCCACGAAAGCGGTCGGCCCCGCGCCCATCAATGAGCCGCACCTCCGGATTGGTGGAGGCTTGCAAAACGGTTTCGGCATCCACCACCCAGCCTTCCTGAAGTTGGAGCGGAAACCGCCACGGCACGGGTTTCGGAACTTCTGTGCTGAGGGGCAAGTTTTGGGAATTCCACGCCTTCCAACCGCCTTCCAGCACAGCGACCCGCTCGTGTCCCAGCCAGCGTAGGCTCCACCAGAGCCGAGCCGCAAAAGAGCCGGGGCCACTGTCATACACGACCACCTGCACTTTGGGACCGATGCCCCAGTTGCAGAAACGGCGGTGGAGGGATTCAGGATCAGGCAGGGGATTTCGCCCGCTTTTGCCGGGAATGACGGGTCCGGAGAGATCGCGGCTGAGGTTTGCGTAAATCGCGCCGGGGATGTGGCCTGCGCGGTAGTCGCGCTCCTTCGCGTCTGCGTCGCTCAGGTCGAAGCGGCAGTCAAAGATCACCCAATCGGAGTGGCCGAGGTGCGCAAGCAGGGTTTCACAGTCAATCAGGGTTTGGTGCATGGTCAAGGTCGAATCGAGGTGGACAAGCAGCCGGGGCTGTTCTACGCTGAACAAGTATCGGCATTTGATCCCAAAATTCCTACCGCACCTTTGGCCATGACGCAACCTAAACTTGTTTTCCTCGCCCTCGGTGTACTCGCGCTGGGATGGTTTTGCGCGATCCCGGTGGCACTTGCTGAAGATTCGGACGACAGCACGAGCGGCACTTCCGAGGCGGCAAAGGATCCGGATTTGGAAAAAGCACGGATGCTGCTCGACTACGACAATTTTTCCAAAGCACTCTCACGACTCAAAGTAGCACTGCAACGCGAGCCGGACAATCCGGACATTCACAACCTGCTCGGCTACAGCTACCGTAAACTCGACCGGGTGGACGAAGCCTTCACGCACTACCGTGAAGCCTTGCGCCTCAAACCCGGACACCTCGGCGCGAACGAGTACATCGGCGAACTCTACCTTGAGCTTGGACAGCCCGAAAAAGCCGCAGCCCACCTCAAGGTGCTGGATGAAGAGTGCCTCTTCGGTTGTGATGAGTATGATGACCTCAAGCAAGCCCTTGAGGACTACAAGCGTCGCAATCCGTGAACGATCTCTGTGTTCGTGGGTTCTTCGTCAACCTTATTCTTCAAGCAATTCCCCAAACATGCTGCAAATCACGGACACACACCAGCACCTCTGGGATTTGGAACGCCTGAACCTGCCTTGGGTGCATGGGGTTCCGGTGCTGAATCAAAGTTTCCGCATGTCGGATTACCAGAATGCGGCGGAGGGCATAGGCATCTGCCGCACCGTTTACATGGAGGTGGACGCCCATGCGGACCAAAAGCAACAAGAAATTGATGACATCACCCCCCACTGTCAGGATTCGGAAAACGCCATGCAGAGCCTTGTGTGTTCCGCGGACCCTAGTTCGTCTCGGCTCAAGCAATTTCTGGATGACAATGCGAAAAACCCCTACCTCAAGGGAGTCCGGCAAGTGTTGCACAATCCAGAAATCCTCCCCGGGCACTGCCGGACTTCCGAGTTTGTGAAGGGCGTCCGGGAGTTGGGAAGGCGCGGGTTGCTGTTTGACATTTGTATCCGACCTGCCGAACTTCCCGATGTTGTGGAACTCTGCCGTCAAGTTCCGGAAACCACTTTCATCCTCGACCACTGTGGAAACCCGGACCCCTATATTGTGAATGGCGAACGGCAACCGACTCCTTCCAGTGCAGACTCAGACTTCGGTCACACAAGGGAGGGCTGGCTTGCGGCCCTGCAAATGCTGGGGAGACTTGAGAATGTGATTTGCAAGATTTCCGGAATCATCGCCCGCGCCGAAGAGGGCTGGTCTGTGACCACGCTGGCTCCAACCGTCAACGCCTGTCTCGATGCTTTCGGGGAAGACCGCGTGATTTTCGGAGGCGATTGGCCGGTTTGCACTCTTGGCGCGAGTTTGTCACAGTGGATTTCCGTACTGCGGGAAATTATCGCGGATCGCTCCCAAACGGCGCAGGAGAAGCTGTTTCACCTGAATGCCGGACGGCTTTACCGACTCGACTGAGGAGAGTAGGCCCTTGCTAATAAACTGAACCCAATCCTGACGAGACTCCATGCTGAAAAACCTCGACCCCTTGCTCACCCCCGATTTGCTTTACGTCCTCCGTGCCATGGGACACGGCGACGTGCTGACCCTCGTGGACAGCAATTTCCCGGCGGACTCCGTGGCCTCCTCCACCATTCACGGCGAAGTGATCCGGCTGGACGGAGTGGGGACAACGGAAGCAGCCCGCGCCATCCTCTCGGTTTTCCCTCTGGACAGCTTCATTGAGACTCCGCTTCAGTACATGCAGGTGGTGGGCGAGCCGGACACCAAGCTGGAGGTGCATGAGGAACTCCACCAAGCCGCTCTGGAAGGGACGGATCGGGACTGGAAGTTGGGTTCGGTCGAACGCTTTGATTTTTATGACTTGGCCCACAATACCTATGCGGTGGTGGCCACCTGCGAACGGCGGCCCTATGGTTGTTTTTTCCTCACCAAAGGGGTGATCGGCCCTGACGGTCAGGTGGTCTGATTCTTGGTGAATTGATTAACTGAACAAGGAACATAAATGGATTTGGAACTGTCAGGCAAAGTGATGCTTGTCACAGGAGGAGCCAAGGGCATCGGTGCAGCAATGGTGCAGGCGTTTGCAGTAGAAGGCGGCAAGGTTGCCGTGATTGACAGAGACCAGGAAGCAGGAGTCGCTTTGGCAGAATCACTAGGAGCGGAGGTTCAGTTCATTGCAGCCGATCTCTCTGAGGGGTAAGCCTGTCGTCAGGCCGTGGAGCAAACCGTTGCGGCTTTTGGAGGCGTGGATGTGTTGGTGAACAATGCCGGTTTCAATGACGGATTGGGGCTTGAGGCCTCTCCAGAACAGTTCATGTCCTCCGTGCGTAGCAACCTGCTGCATGTCTATGCGATGACCCACCATGCGTTGCCGTATCTCCGCACGGGGCCGGGCTGCATCGTCAACCTCGGCTCGAAGGTTGCGGTCACAGGGCAGGGCCACACCTCCGGATATGCCGCTGCGAAGGGTGCGATCAACGCGCTCACACGAGAATGGGCCGTGGCCTTGGCTCCAGAGGGCATTCGCGTCAATTGCGTTTTGCCTGCGGAGTGCCTGACAGATCAGTATGAGCGTTTTTTTCAGTCGCAAGCAAATCCGGATGCTGTACAAAAAAACATTGGGAAGCTGGTTCCGTTGGAGCAACGACTGACCACTCCGGAGGAAATCGCTCACACCGTCGTTTTTCTTGCATCCTTTTGTTCCTCGCACACCACGAGTCAACTCGTCTTCGTGGACGGCGGATACACCCACTTGGATCGGGCCGTAGGGCATGATCACGAAAAATGGTGATGCCGTCACACCATTGTTCACGAAAAACGGAGGTTGTGACGAGGAAGGTTTGCGACCTCTTTCTTGCTCGTGGTTTAGCACCCAATAAGACAAAGCGTTTCAAATGAAGAAAATATACCTGATCGGAGTGGATGGAGGAACGGAAAGTCTCCGTGCGGGGGTTTTTGACCACGCAGGAGTTCCACTCGCCTACGCTGCAACCACCTATGCAACCGAGTTTCCTGCGCCGGGCTGGGCGGAGCAGAATCCACAAGACTGGTGGAGCGCGCTTGGACAATCCGTCCGGGAGGCGGTCAAGAAAGCGGGAATCCGCCCAGATCAGGTCACGGCAATGACGGTGGACACCACCTGTTGCAGTGTCGTTGCCCTCGACAGTGCAGGCAATGCTGTGCGTCCGGCACTGATCTGGATGGATGTCCGTAGTGCCAAACAGGCCGAGCAGCTAGTGGCAACAGGGGACGCAGCACTGTGCATCAACAGCAATGGAAACGGCCCAGTTTCCGCAGAGTGGATGATCCCCAAGGCGTTGTGGATCCAGCAAAACGAGCCGGAACTTTTCGACCGAGCGTTCACGGTTTGTGAGTATCAGGACTACCTCAACCTGCACCTCACGGGGCGTCGCGTCGCCAGTATCAACAACGTTGCCAGTCGCTGGCACTACAACCGCAGTCGCGGCGGAATTCCGCAGTCGTTGCTGAAAAGTCTCGACTTGGAAGCATTGGCCGAAAAGTGGCCACAGGAGGTGCTGGCCCTTGGCGAAGTGATTGGCGGACTGACGACAGAAGCCGCAGAACACCTCGGCTTGCCCACAGGCTTGCCCGTTGTGCAAGGAGGTGCTGATGCCCAAATTGGCATGATCGGCCTTGGAGTTGTGCAGCCGGGAAGCCTCGCCTTCATCACTGGCTCCTCCCACCTCCAGCTAGGATTGAGTGAGAAGGAGTTTTACGGCACCGGAATTTGGGGCACCTACTCGGATGCCCTGTTGCCGGGACTTTACAGTGTTGAAGGCGGACAAACCTCCACAGGATCCGTGATCAATTGGCTCAAGAACCTGTTTGGAGAATCCGACTACTCTGCGCTCAACCGGGACGCATTGCAATTGCCTCCGGGATCGGAGGGTTTGGTGGTTCAGGAGCATTTTCAGGGCAATCGCACTCCGCACACGGATCCAAGATCACGGGGTGCCTTTCATGGTCTGACGCTCAAACATGGTCGGGCGCATCTCTTCCGGGCGACCATCGAGGGTGTAGCGTTTGGTAGCGAATTGATTTTGGAAACCATGCGCAACAACGGCTTTCATCCACAGAGCGTCGTGGTCTCCGGAGGTGCGACACGCTCCGATTTGTGGTTGCAAATTCACGCGGATGTTTCCAACCTGCCCCTGACCCTCACTAAGAATCCAGACGCGCCCCTACTGGGATGTGCCATTCTTGCGGCAGTTGGGGCTGGGATTTACGAGGACATCCCCAGCGCCGCACAGCAAATGGTGGAGGTGGATCGAATGATTGAACCCAATGCCCAAACTCACGCGGAGTACCAACCCTTTTATGAAGCCTACAAGTCAAGCTATGCCACCCTGCGCACCATCCGTCAGCAACTGGAGGTGTGATGCCTGAACCACTCATCCAACTGGGAGAAAAAACGGTGATCGCGATGGTCCATGTCCCGGCGCTACCCGGTTCTCCGGATTATGATCGTGCTGGTGGAATGAGCCGAATCATGGATGCGGTGATCGCTGATCTTGAGGCGTTGCAATCCGGTGGTGTGGATGCCGTCATGTTCGGAAACGAGTTTGATCGCCCCTATGTCCTCAAGGCAACTCCGGAAAACCTTGCAGCGTTGGCCGCGGTGATTGGCCAAGTGAAGTCCATGCTCTCGGTTCCATTCGGAGTGAACTACCTCTGGGATCCTGTGGCCACCGTGGCCTTGGCGGCGGCGACTGAAGCCCGTTTTGCACGCGAAATCTACACGGGAGCCTACGCTTCCGACATGGGGCTTTGGGTTCCGGACTGTGCCGGAGCTGCACGCTTGCGCTCAAATCTGGGGCGACGGGACCTGCAATTGCTTTTTAACATCAACGCGGAGTTCGCCACTTCGCTAGACACCCGACCGCTGGCGGTTCGTGCCAAGAGTGCGGTGTTCTCGTCAAAGGCGGATGTGATCTGCGTTTCCGGGCCAATGACTGGCGAAGGAGTGAACCAAACCGAACTGCGGCAGGTGCGCGAAGTCATTCCGGAGACCCCCCTGCTGGCCAACACCGGAGTTACGATTGACACGGTTGCCGAACTGTTCGCAGTGACGGATGGCTGCGTGATTGGCTCGCACCTCAAGCGCGAGGGCGACACTTGGAATCCGGTTGATCCGGAGCGGGTGCGTCGCTTCATGGACAAAGTTGCAACACTACGCTGATCCTCACCGACTGAATAATCATGCTTGATTCACGCTGGGAACAGCTTGCCGACATCCTGGTCAACTATTCGACGACAACGGGTCCGGGGGATCGTGTGCTGATCACCATGATGGAAACCGACACTTGGCCGTTGGCCCGGGCGGTTCATGCCGCAGCGCTTCGTGCCGGTGCCCACCCACACATCGAATTTCAGTCCACCCTGCTTCAGCGTGATCTCATGCGCTGGGGCGCTCCGGAGCAGTTTGACCGCGCTCATGAGCTTCAGGGCAAGGGCATGAAATGGGCGGATGTGTACATCGGCTTGCGCGGAGCCAGCAACCCACATGAATTTCAAGGCATCGCTTCAGAGCGGATCACGGCGTTTCGGCGTGCTCTCGGCAAAGTTTCGGCCCTGCGCACCCAGTTGACCCGCTGGGTACTGGTTCGTGTTCCCAATTCCGCGTTTGCCCAACAGGCGGGCATGAGTACCGAGGAGATGATGGAGTTCTTTTTCAACGCAACGCTGTTGGACTGGCAGGAAGAGCGTGTACGCTACGAAGCGATTCAAAAAGTGCTGCAAGCCTCGGAGCGCATCCGGATCGTCGGCAGAGACACGGACCTGAGCTTCACCACGACGGGTCGAAAGTATGTGATTGATGACGGGCACATTAACATGCCCGGAGGCGAAATCTACACTGCGCCGCTTGACAACAGCGCAGAAGGACACATTGCTTTCGAGTTTCCGGCAGTCTTTGCAGGGCAGTTTATTGAGGGCATCCGTTTACGCTTTTTCGCAGGGGAAGTGGTGGAGGCCCATGCCGATAAAAATGAGAAGCTTCTCAAAGAACTCCTTGCCATGGACGAAGGGGCCAAGCGCATCGGCGAATTCGGTGTAGGGACCAATTTCGGCATCAGCCGCTACTGCTACGATTTGTTGTTTGATGAGAAAATTGGCGGCACGGTACACATTGCGCTGGGGCGGGCGTATCCGGAATGTGGCGGTGTGAATCAGTCGGCATTTCACTGGGATTTGATCAAGGATTTGCGTGTAGAAGGTGCTCTTTTTCTTGATGATCGCAAGCTGATTGAAAAGGGGAAATTTCTATTGGACTGACCCCTGCTATGCTTGGGGGATTGGAATGGCACCGGATTGGTGAGAGGCGATGCAGGCGGACATGAAAACCTCCAGACCCCCTCGTAGCGTCCGAAACTGGTGCGACTGGGGAATCCGCGAACTCAAATCCTGCTCGGACACCGCGTGGCTGGATACAGAACTCCTGCTCGCCTTCGTGCGGGGCTGCGAACGTGCGGAGTTGCTATTCCATGAATCTGATGTTCTTAGCATTTCTCAAGTCGATCAATTCCAAAAACTGATCGACCAACGCGCCGAGGGCTGTCCGGTCGCCTACCTGCTGGGCACTCAGGACTTCTGGTCGCTCACTCTCCATGTGGCTCCCGGCGTGCTGATTCCTCGTCCGGAAACCGAGGGTGTGGTGGAAGCCGCGCTGCACATGATCCGTCAATCTGGATTCCGCAACCCCGACACCCCGCTGCGCATCGTGGAGTTCGGCACCGGTTCTGCTGCGATTCCTCTCGCTCTCTGCTCTGAAGTGACCGATCTCCGCATTGTCACGGTAGAAAAATATGCGGAAGCCCTTGAAATTGCCAAACAAAATCTGCACCACCATGACTCCCTGCTCGCTCCACGCAACAATTCGATCACACTGCTTGAAGGCGACGGGCTGGAGGGGCTTGCAGACGAAGGCGAGTGGGATTTGCTGGTGAGCAATCCGCCCTATGTTGCCGAAGGGGACGACGCTCTCGCTCCCGGAGTGCGTCGTTTTGAACCGGAACTTGCACTCTTTGCGGGCGCAGACGGGCTGGATTGTATCCGCTTGTTGTTGAAGGAATCCGTGCGCTTGTTGCGTCCGGAGGGGCGGTTGCTTTGCGAGCTTGGCGCCGGACAGGGCGAGGCGGTGCGGGCACTGGTTGCGGAGATTCCGGAGTTGGAATTTGAGCTGCTGCACCACGATTTGCAAGGACACGAGCGCATCTTACAAGTCCGGCGGCGGGCAGGCTCCAACGATTCCGCAGGAACTTTGCGAGGGCTACAAATCTAGAAAACGCGCTCGCTGCTGCTCGTCCGGAATCAGGCAGGCGTCTTGGGTGCCGAACCAGTGATAGCGATTGCGGGCGACGACATCGTAGCCCCAATCACGCAAGAAACGCGGGATCCAGCGCAATCCGTTCAGCCATTGCCACGGTGGTTGCAGCCATTGGGCGATGCGCCAAACCGCCTCGCTTTTGGCGTGTGCGCCGTCGTGTTCAACCAGCACCATCGAGTCCAGTTGCGTGGGAACCCGATGCTCACGGAGCAGGCGTTGCCCCAAATCACTCTGCAACGAGGCAAAATGCAAGCGTGTTTCTGATTCATTTTTGAGGATGAACTGGACGGCATGGTTGCAAAGGACGCAGGTTCCGTCAAACAGCAGGACCGGGGTTTCCGGAGCGAGGTCGCTTTGCGCCATGCTCACTCTGCCAACCGTTCGCCAATCCAGCGTTGGGCATCTTGCAGCGAACGGATGCGGTGAGTGTCTTCTGGAAAAGATTGCTGGTCGGTGAAGCGGTTGGAACAAATCAGACAAGCGACTCCTGCGGCCAGTGCGGCTGCGGCTCCTGTTGCGGAATCTTCGATGGCCACCGCTGCCTCTGGCTCCAAGCCAAACTGCTGGAGCGCCGCGAGGTAGCCTTCCGGGTGTGGTTTGCCGTGCTGGACATCATCGTCCGCAACGATCAGCTCGATCAACTGCTGCCAGCCTGTGCGCTCCAAGGCGGTTTCCACGAGCAGCCGTGAACTTCCGGTCACCACCGCCACACGCAATCCCGCTTTCCGGCTCCAGCGCAACAGCGTTTCAACTTCGGAATTTTCCGGAAGTGGCCGCGAGTGAAACCACTCGTTGACCTGCGCATCCACGGTGTCTACCAGCCATTTTTCTGCGAAGCTGGTGCCAAAGTGCCGATTGACGATTGCTGCGCAGTGGGCGGTGGAGTGTCCCACGAGCAGTTCCATGTACTGCGCTTCTGTAAACTGAATTTGATGCTCCCACAACACCGCATTCCACGCCTGATGATGCCAAGGTTCCGAATCAAGCAGAGTGCCGTCAAAGTCGAGCAGGAGTCCTTGGATTGTCATATCGTCGCCTCAATGATGAAAAAGGCGAAGGCCGGAAAAGGTCATCACCATGCCGTGTTCATTGGCGG
>CAJWCD010000108.1:0-12324 GCA_913020725.1 uncultured Pseudomonadota bacterium | reverse complement strand
TCTAACGCAGCTTGCCTCTCTTCACCAGACGGTGAGTTGCACTTACGAGTTGAATTCGCGCACCACTGGAGTTGTACTTCACCAGAAAGAGGTCTCTACCCCCCGCATTGGTGTTCCCGTCCAGTCCTCCATCGGTGTATCTGGTCACATAGATATTGTTTGAAGAGTCCACCGTCACTCCATACCCAAGGTCATTTGCAGAGGTTCCCAACTGCTGCGTCCACTGTTTGGTTCCGGAGGAATTGTACTTGACCAGAAAGATGCCCTGAGACCCCGCACTGGTGTTCCCGTCCAGTCCTCCAGAGGTGTATCCCGTCACATAGATATTGTTGTTAGAGTCCACTGCCACTCCCTTCCCTTCGTCCGCTGAAGAGGATCCCCACTGCAGGTCCAAGCTTTTGTGGTAAACCCACTGGCCGTCTCAAATTGACTGCCCAAGGTGTAGCCCACCGCCGCATCCTTCACGCCCGTGGTCACCCGAACCTTGTAGGTGGTAGCAGTGGAGAGGTTATCTGAAGGAGCAATCGTGAAGGTCTTGTTGGAGTGGGAAGCCGATGGAGCCGAAGCCATCGGGACACAGGCGCTGAAATTGTCCGAACTCGGAGGACGAAGAGGACTCAGGAGGACTCTTTCGAGTCGGCAGAATTGAAGTCCAGCGAGGCGGAGTTGACGCAGTAGCGCATTCCGGTGGGCTGGGGTCCGTCGTCAAAAACATGTCCCAAGTGGGAGTCGCAGTGGGCGCAATGAACCTCGGTGCGCACCATGAACAGGCTGCGGTCCTCGGTGGATTCCGTGCAGTCCGGGTCCAGCGGTTCCCAAAAACTCGGCCAACCGGAACCGGAGTCGTACTTGGTGCCGGAGCCGAACAGTGGCGCACCGCAGCCCGCGCAGGTGTAGGTGCCCTCCGCTTTGTGATCGTGATACTTCCCGGTGAACGGGCGTTCGGTTGCCTGCTTCCGGCAAACCTCGTACTGCTCTGGAGAGAGGGCTTGTTGCCACTCCGCTTCGCTTTTCTGTATTTTTTCCATCAGCTCTCCTTTCGGAAAACAAGGTGGCTGATCTAGCGGGCGTTTGCAAGTCCGTCTCTCCAAGACTTGCACCAGCAAGGCGGCTCCCGCACAATGTGGGCACGCTTGCTCGAACGTGCTTGCCGTTCACAACGGAATGCGCATGGGCAATACTTTGTTACAAAACCCCTACAATCCAGAGACGCAACCCCTCCGGATTTCCTCTAGAATTTTGCATGACCCTTGTTCACGCTGTCACCCAAAAAATGAAAAACCTGCTGCTCGCCCTGCTGCTGACCTTCCCGGTCTGCGCTGCGGCACAAGCCATCTCAACCAGCGATCCGGAAGTCGCCCAACTGCTCGCCTTGGTTGAGTTGACGAAAGTGGACGGACGCACGATGGCCAAGGTGCCGATGGCGCTGATCCTCCAACTTGCGCTGGAGCGTAGCCAAACGCTGAAAGCCTCCCGACAAGCTCAAGGCGCCGCCCAGCAGGCGCTCACTGTCGCCAAACTCCGGAACCCGTGGACGATCACCAGTTCCGCGAGTTTTTCCCGCTCGGCAGCGCTTACCTCGAGCTACCTGACCGGGAAAAAAAACAATACCATCACGCTCGGTTCCGGACTCAGCAAGCGCACCGACTCTGGGGTCAATTACGGTCTGGATTATAGCGAAACCCGTAGCCAATCCGCCATCATCGAGCGCACCAAACAAGGCGGCGATTTCACCGCTGGCTCGTTTGGCGACTGGCTGGATTCCAACTCGCTGAGTGCCTCCGTCAGCGTCCCGCTTTTCAAAGATGGCGGTTCGGAGTACAACACGCTCTCGGAACGCCGCGCCGAGGTTGGAGTCACGAAAATGCAATGGGGCACCCGCCAAACCGAATCCACCCTCTTGCAGCAAATCGGGTCGACCTACTGGGATCTCGTAGGCATTCTCGAAACGGTGGAGGTTCGCAAGCAGGCGGTGTCGCTTTCCGAAAAACTGCTGCGGGACAATCAGGCACGGCTGGAGGCTGGGATGCTCAGCACGATGGATGTGCAGGAAACCGAAATCCAACTGCTCCGGGACCGCCAAAGCCTGCTCTCGGCCCGTATTGACGCCCTCAAGGTGGAAGATCAAGTCCGAGCTATCCTCAGTCTTAACGAGCTTCCGGTGGGACTCTATCCGGAAGATTCCCCGGCCATCCGAAACACCGAGCTCGACCGCGCCACCTTGCTCAAGAAGGCAGAGTCCAACGATTCACAACTCGCCCAACTACAGGCCGATCTACGGCTCAAGCAATACGATATGGTGGATGCCCTGAATGCGGACAGGACGGACTTCGACCTTGGCTTTTCCTACACGCTCAAGGGCTACGGGGAGAATTTCTTCAGCGGCCTTGGAGACTTCGCCAAAACCGACCTGCATGGCTTCGGAGCTTCGCTGACGTGGACAGTTCCGCTGGGCGGCAGTGCCCCCGAAAAAAT
Source organism: uncultured Pseudomonadota bacterium (assembly GCA_913020725.1). Lineage (GTDB taxonomy): Bacteria > SAR324 > SAR324 > SAR324 > NAC60-12 > UBA8110. The sequence goes on along the minus strand of CAJWCD010000108.1, from coordinate 9,849 downwards.
CCAGCAGCGGCAACTGGAGCGGCAGCAACTTGAACTGCAAATCTCTTCACGCAAACTGGAGTTGGACATGACCCTGCAATCGCTGCTGCGCTCGTTGCGGCTGGGACGCAAGGAGCAGCAAACCGCACTCTCCGTCGTCAAGCTTTCCGAGCAGCAGCGCCGCAACGAAGTGGAACGCTTCCGGATTGGGCGTAGCACCAGCTTTCAGGTTTCCCAACGCCAGCAGGAGGAAGCCTTTGCCAAGCAACAAGAAATCTTCACGCGAGTCCAGTTTGAAAAAACCAACCTGCAACTGCTCGTGCTGACCGGAGACCTTTATGCACGTTATGACCTCCCCAAACCCTGAGCCACCCTATGCAGAAATCACCTCTTCTTCTTTTCCTCCGGAACAGCCTGCTGTTGCTGTTCACGGCTCTGGCCCTCGCCGGATGTGACAAAGGCCAGGGTTCCGCAAACACAGCGGTCAGTGACCAAAACACCCCCCGGAACCAAAAGCAGGGCGAGGCTTCCGGGAAACAATCAACCTCCAAGCGCAACACGAACGTCCGGGTCGTTGAGCTGATGCCGCAGTCCATCCGGCAGGAGTCCACCTACGTCGGCAACCTTCAGCCCAACGAACGGGTGGTGCTGCGTTCCCAGATGGATGGACTAGTGGAAAACGTCAACATTTCCAAGGGCGAAACCGTGCGCAAGAGCCAAGTGCTGGTCAACATCGCCACCAAGGAACTCACGGTGCGGCTCAATCTCGCCCGTGCGAATCACAAGCTCGCCGTCACCAATCTCAAGCGCGACCTCAAGCTCTCCAAGAAAAACCTGATTTCGCAAGCGCAGTTGGACCAAAGCCGCAACCAGCGGGACAGCGCCAAGTTTCAGGAGCAGCTTGCCGAGGTCAACCTCAAGAAATCCGTAGTCCGCTCCCCCATCCGGGGGCAGGTGAAATCCAAGGACACCGAGCCCGGAGAGTTTGTGCGCAAGGGCGACCGGCTCGTGGAAATCCTCGATCTCAGCCAACTGCTCGTCGAAATCAACGTGCCCGAACGCGGAGTCCTCAAGCTCAAGAAAGGACAGTCGGTTGAGGTGGAACTTTATGCCCAAAACGGCCGCACCCTCTCAGGAAAAATCCGCACCATCGGCATCGAGGCCGACACCCGCAACCGCACGTTTCCGGTGGAGATCGAGATGGACAATCCCAAGGAGAGCCTGCGTCCGGGCATGCTGGCCCGTGTCACCATCAACCAAGGGGTTCTCAAAAAACAATTGGTCGTGCCGCGACACGCCATCATCGAGCGCGACACTGGGCGTGTGGTCTTTGTCGTCAAGAACGGCAAGGCTCGCTTGCGTCGCATCGAAACCGGCGTGAGCCGCGAGGAGCGAGTGCAAGTCACGTCCGGACTCAAGTTTGGCGAACAGGTCATTGTGGAAGGCCACACCAAGCTCACTGACAAGGAAGCCGTCAACGTCAAGGGCGATTCATAATTGAGGATGAGGACGGGAGGCCAGAGCATTTTCTGCACACAGATTCAAGATCGTCATTCCGGGCGCAGCGGAGCGCAGACCCGGAATCCAGAACCCCCGGACGTGTGTCTGGATTCCCGCCTGCGCGGGAATGACAAGTGAGTACAAATAAACCGAAAATGCTCTAGACCCGAACCGAAGACTGAAAACCGGAAACCGAAGACTGAAAACCAAAACCACCGTGACCCCAAGCCACCTTGCGATCCGTAACCCGGTCATCATTTACATCCTCATGCTGGTCATCGGAGTTTGGGGAACGCTTTCCTACCTCAAAATTCCCCGTGAAGCCGCACCGGACATCACAATCCCCCTGCTCATCGTTACGGTGCCGTTTCCCGGTGCGTCTCCGGAGGACGTGGAGTCGCTGATCACCAACAAGGCCGAGCAGGAACTGCAAACCCTCAAGAACCTCAAGGAGATCAAATCCACCTCGGCGGAGGGAGCCTCCACCCTAACCCTCGAATTCACCTCTGATTTCGACATCAGCGAGGCCCGCACCAAGGTCCGGGAGGTGATGGACTCCATCAAGCCGGACTTCCCGGATGATGTGGAGGACTTCATTATTTCAGAAATCAACCTCTCCGAGCAGCCACTGATGATCGTCAACCTCGCAGGCGAGATGGGCCTGTTGCGACTGACGGACATTGCCGAGGACGTGAAGGAGGAAATCGAGGGCATTCCGGGCATCCTCGAAGTGCAGCGGGCAGGTGGGCTGGAGCGCGAGATCCGCGTGTATGTGAATCTGGACAAGCTCAGCTACTACCAGCTCGACCTCAACCAAATCTCCAGCGCGATCAGCAGCGAGAACACCAACCTTCCGGGCGGCACCGTCACGATGGGGCCGACGAAGTACCTCATCCGCGTCCCCGGAGAATTCGAGACCCCGGAGGGCATCAACGATGCCCTCATCTCCGCCCCCGGACAAGTACCGGTGCGTGTGCAGGACGTGGCCAACGTCGTCTTTGGTTTCAAAGAAATCACCACCAAATCCCGACTGGACGGATTGGAATCCATCTCGCTGAGCGTCGTCAAGCGCAGCGGCGAAAACCTGTTGGCGATCCGGAATGACGTGCTGAAGATTCTGGGGCAAGTGGAGCAGCGTTATCAGGGTGAAGTCAAATTCACGATCCTCTCGGACGCAGGAAAACGAGTGCAGCGCATCGTCAAGGACTTGGAGAACAACATCCTCAGCGGTTTTGTCCTGGTGCTGTTGGTGCTGCTAGTGGTGATGGGTGCCACCAACGCCCTGCTCGTCGCCACGGCGATCCCGCTTTCTTTCCTATTAAGCATGATCGTGATGGAAGCCATGGGCTACACCCTCAACATCGTCGTCCTCTTCAGCCTGATTCTTGCGCTGGGGCTGTTGGTGGACAACGCGATTGTGGTGGTCGAGAACATCTTCCGACATCGGCAGTCCGGAAAAAACCGCATCGAAGCCGCCATGCTGGGTGTGCAGGAAATCACCCTGCCCGTGACCACCTCGACCATCACAACGGTTGCCGCTTTTTTCCCACTCATCTTCATGCCCGGAATCGCAGGAGAGTTCATCTCGTACCTGCCGCAAACGCTGATCATCACCTTGTTCTCGTCACTCGTCGTCGCGCTCTTCATCAATCCCGTGCTGGCCTCGACTCTGCTGCGAGTCAAGCCCCAACAGGGCGCCGACCCGGACGACCTCAAACTCGTGGACCACTCCCGTATCCTCCGCAGTTACAAAAAAGTGCTGCGTGGAGTTTTGCGGGCGCGGTTGCTCACGATTGCCGTCTTCATCGGGCTTTTCATCGGCACCTTCTTTGTCTATGGAAACTACACTTTCCCGCGCAAGGGCATTGAGTTTTTTCCCAAGGGCGAGCCGGAAGAGGTGGTCGTCAGTATGGCGGCGCCGACCGGAACGACTCTGGCCGTTTCAGACGATTATGTGCAGGAAGTGGAAGGCTATCTTGAGGACTACCAGCCCAGCCTGAACGCCGTGGTCGCCAATGTCGGGCGTTCGCGTGGCTTCGGCGGGGCCGCTACCCACAAGAGCCATGTGGTGCTGGCGTTTCCGGATTGGGAAAACTGGGTGATGCTGCCTACCAAGGTTGTGACAGAACTCCGCAAAAAGCTGGAGGGCATGGTCGGCGTTGAGGTCAAACTCGGCGAACAGCAAATGGGACCACCCACGGGCGCCCCGCTGAACATCGAGGTGCGCGGCGAGGACTACCCCACCATGCTGCAAACCGTCGAAGCCATCAAGCGGCGCATCAAGAACATTCCGGGACTGGTGGACCTGACCGACAATTTTGACCGCAGCCGCCCCGAGGTCAAGGTGATCATCAACCGCGACAAGGCGGCTCGGCTGGGACTGCGCGCCCGCGAAATCGCCAGCACGGTCCGCACGGCCTTCAACGGCAAAAAGGTTTCTGTGTTCCGGGATGGCCAGGACGAGTACGACATTGTGGTGCAACTCGAACAAAGCTTCCGGAAGACTGCGACCGACCTCGGCTCGCTCTACATCCACACTCCGAGTGGCGATCTTGTGAGGCTCAGTGAAATCGCCGAAGTGCGCACCGGTCCCTCCTACGGCGCCATCCGGCATGTGGAGACCAACCGCGTGATCACCATTTCCGGAGACGCCTTCAAGGTGCCCGGCCCCGTCTTGGTGAAAATCGCACAGAAAAAGCTGGCAGGGCTCGAACTTCCTTCCGGAATCACCTACAGCTTCACGGGGGAGAACAAGGAACAGCGGGTGATGCAAGCGTTCATCGGACAGTCGATGATTGTTGCCGTCTTCCTCATCTTCGTGGTCATGGTCGCGCAGTTCAACTCGATTGCCCTGCCCCTAATTGTGCTGACCTCTGTGTTCATGTCCATCATGGGCGTGCTGCTTGGACTCATCGTCCATGACCGTCCTTTCGGCATCATAATGACCGGGATTGGCACAGTCGCACTTGCCGGGATTGTCGTCAACAACGCCATCGTCATGCTCGATTTTGTGCAGGCGCTCCGCCGTCAGGGCTACGACCGCAACGAGGCCGTCGTGCTCGCCGGAGCCGTGCGCTTCCGCCCCGTGTTGCTGACTGCAATCACCACCATCCTTGGACTGCTACCGATGGCACTCGGCATGGACATCAGTTTCACCCGCGATCCCATCGTCGTCTTTGGAGCAGAGAGCGCCTCGTTCTGGAAGTCGATGGCGCTGGCGATCATGTACGGACTCGGCGTTGCGACGCTGCTCACGCTCTTTGTCGTCCCGGCCCTCTACTCCCTCATCGAGGGGGGCAAGGAGTGGTTTGGACGCCTTTTCAAACGCAAGCCCAAGCCCGTTTCGGAGCCTGTCCAGACTGAAACAGCAGAGGCGGCCTGATCATTAAACAACCCTTTCAACCAGTCCAGAAAAGATCATGACTCCAAGACAACTGTTTGCAAGTTCTGCCACGCTGCTGGCATTCCCCCTGCTCGGCCCCCCGTCAATTGCCGAAGCCCAAACGCTCCGCAGCGGCATTTCGCTTTCCGGAGTAATCCAACCCGCAGACACCCTGCGGGTGCAGTCCAGTGTTCCCGGACGGGTACTGGAAATCAAGGCCAAGGAGAATGACCGCGTTGCCGAAGATCAGGTGTTGCTCGTCCTCAAGAGCACTGTGCAGGCACAGCAGGTTGAGGTTGCCGAACTTCAGGTCCGGATCAACCAGAACAACCTTCAGGACCGCGAACAGCAAAAGCAACTCGTAGCCCTGCAAGTCGAGAGCAATCGCAACAATCTTCAGGATCGGCAGCGGCAGCTTGAACTCGCCCGCACTCAGGTTTCGGTCAACGTCAACAATGTGGAGGATCGCAAAAAGCAGGTGGAATTGGCCCGGCTTCAAATCGAAGTCAACCGCAACAACCTGAAAGACCGCAAGCAGCAGGTCGCGCAGGCTCAGCTTCAGGTCGAGGTCAACCGCAACAACCTACTGGACCGCAAACAACAAGCAGAGCAAGCAATGCTTCAGGTCGAGGTCAACCGCAACAACCTACTGGACCGCAAGCAGCAGGTCGAACAAGCCAAGTTCCAAGTCGAAGTCAGCCGTAACAATCTTCAGGACCGCAAGCAGCAGGTCGAGCAAGCCAAGCTACAGATCGGGGTCAGCCACAACAACCTTACAAATCAGGAAAAGCAACTGAGCCTGCTGGCCGTGCAGGTGGAAATTGCTGAAAATTCCCGCAAGGATCAGGAAACCAACCTCAAGGATATTGAACGCCGCCTCAAGGATGAGCAGGCGCTTTACGATCAAGGTTCGTCCACGCAGTCGCAGTTGGACGCTCTCCAACTTCAGTTTTCTCGGGGACAGTACGCCGTGGACAATGCACGGTTGGGAGTGAAGCGGACGCAGCAGGAACAGAACCGCGGCCACACCAGCTTGGCGAACGCCCAGCTTACCCTTAAAAGTACCGAGCAGGATCTCAAGCGCATGAAACTTGCGGTGGCCAACGCGGAAATCACGCTCAAGCGCTCCGAACAGGATTTCCAGCGCTCCGGACTCGCAGTGTCCAATGCCGAACTTGCCCTCAAACGCTCCGAGCAGGATGCCAACCGCTCCAAACTTGGAATCAGCAATGCGGAAATTGCCTTCAAACGCTCGGAGCAAGACCGCAAGCGTATGGAGCTTGCGGTGGCCAATGCGGGGTTGGCGCTCAAGCGTTCCGAGCAAGACCTCAAACGTGCAGAACTCGCAGTCATGAATACAGAACTTGCGCTCAAAGGCACAGAGTCCGATGTCGCGGGTGCGCAGTTTGCCCTCGAGAACGCCAAACTCACGCTCAAGCGTTCCGAGCAAGACCTCAAACGTGCCACTCTTGGCCTGGAAAGCGCGAAGCTTCAGGTGCAGCTTGCAGAAAAGGAGGTTGCTCTCCGCAAGGAGGCTCTCGCCGACCGCACCATCCGTGCCAAGCGAGCCGGGTTTGTCACCCGCAAGCTGGTGGAAACCGGGGAGGTGATTGGTTCCGGAGCGCCGCTGTTTGAGCTGGTCAACTTGGACGAGGTGGAAATCCAAGTTCAGGTTCCGGAAGAGGACTTGGGGCAAGTTCATGATGGACAGTCCGTGGTGTTCACCACTCCAGGCTACCCCGGTAGGGAGTTTTCGGGTAAGGTGGATCGTGTGGGTCTCCAAGCAGACGCCCAAACTAAACAGTTTCCGGTCTACATTCGCGCTGCCAATCCAGAGTTGGTGCTACGGGCCGGGATGACGGCACGAATCTATTTTCACAATCCTTGAACCCATGATTGATCTCTACACCTGGTCCACTCCCAATGGCCGCAAGGTCTCGATTGCCCTTGAAGAACTGGAGTTGCCCTACACCGTCCATGCCGTCAACATCTCCAAGGACGAGCAGTTTGCCCCGGAATTCCTCAAGCACAGCCCCAACAACAAGATTCCCGGGCTCCATGACCAAGAAATGGAGCTGTCGCTGATGGAGTCCGGTGCGATCCTCATCTACCTCGCCGAGAAAACCGGAAAACTGCTGCCGACTTCCGGAGCGGCCCGCGCCAAGGTACTAGAGTGGCTGATGTGGCAAATGGGCGGACTCGGCCCCATCTGTGGGCAGGGGCATCATTTTCTGAAATACAATCCGGGAAAAAGTGCTTACGCTGAGCAACGCTTCGGCGCTGAAATCCAGCGACTTTACGGAGTGTTGGACCGACAGCTTGCCGAAAATGCGTACCTCGCCGGAGCGCAGTATTCCATCGCGGACATCGCCTCGTGGCCGTGGGTTTCGCGTTTTGAGTGGCATCAAGCGGATCTCCACTCCTTTCCAAATGTGAAACGCTGGTACCTAGAACTCGCGAAACGGCCCGCTGTGCAGCGCGGCTACGACGTTCCCGCCAGCGGACAGGCGATTCCTCTACCGAGTTGATCCCATGCGTGTCGCAGTCACAGGTTCTTCCGGATTGATTGGCCAAGCCTTGTGCGAGCGACTGCGACAGGAAGGCCACACCATACTCCACATGGTGCGCACCCGCTCCGCACAAGCCGACGACACCTGCTACTGGAATCCGGAAATCCGGGAAATTGACGCGGGGCGACTCGCCGACTCCGACGCTGTGGTGCATCTCGCCGGAGAGTCGGTGGACGGACGCTGGACTTCCGGAAAAAAATGTCGCATCCGGGAGAGTCGGGTGGAGGGCACCCGTTTTCTCTGCGAAAGACTGGCCGCCCAATCGACACCTCCGAAAGTTCTGATTTGCGCGTCGGCGATGGGAATTTACGGAACTCGTGGCAGCGAGGAACTCTCGGAGCAAAGCGACTCCGGGCGGGGTTTTCTTGCGGGAGTGGTACGGGATTGGGAAGCGGCAGTGGAACCCTTGCAGGAAACCGAAACGCGAATCGTGCAGTTCCGGACTGGCCTTGTGGTCGCCCCACACGGCGGGGCGCTCAGAAAAATGCTGTTGCCGTTCCGTCTCGGCCTCGGTGGCAAACTCGGTTCCGGAGCGCAGTTCTGGAGTTGGGTTTCGCTATGGGACGTGACACGGGCCTTCGCGCAGGCACTGACCTCCGGATCGTGGTCTGGTGCTTACAACCTCACGGCCCCGTATCCTGTCACCAATGTTCAATTCACCCAAATCCTCGGACGAGTTTTGCGCCGACCCACACTGTTCCCTGTCCCGGAATTCATCCTCAAACTGATCTTCGGAGAAATGGCTGGAGGCACCATGCTCGCCAGTCTGCGGGTGCTGCCCGACCGGCTGCAAGCCTCCGGTTTCAAATTCGAGAATCCTGAGTTAGAAGCCCTGCTCCTCACTCTGCTGGGAACTCATCAATCCGATCGGCCAAAATAACGTCGGTCACTCGATCAGTATTCATCACCGACTTCAGATTACAACCTTGCGGGTTAGTCCAACTGCTGCTGCCAGCTAGGTCGTCACAGCCACCGCTTGCCGGAAGCGCAACTGATTGAAGCCAATCAACACGAGAGCGACCACAAATGCAGCCCAATGCACGGATGGCCAAATCACCAGCAGCAGCACGGTCAGGGCAAAGCGCAGCAGGACTTCCGGAATCTTGAGCGGGGTGGCATCGTAGCGGCTGAAGGCGCTGTTGAGCAACCAGAGCGCGAGGGCGAGTCGTACACAAATCGAAAGCAGGGGAAGCAACTCGTAACCGCCCACCTCATCAACCAGCAGCAATTCCGGATAGTAGGCAAAGGCAAAAGGCACGATGAACAACGCCAACCCAATCCGAAAGGCGGTGAATCCGGTATGCAACGGCCCCGCCCCGGCAATCGCGGCGGCGGCGTAGGCGGCAATGCACACGGGAGGGGTGATCGCCGAAGCCACGCCAAAGTAGAACACAAACATGTGCGCCACCAGCAAGGGCATCCCCAGCTTCAAGAGACTTGGCCCCAAGATGAGAATGATCGTCAGGTAGGCGGGCAGAGTGGGCATGCCCATGCCAAAAACTAGGGCGGCCAAGCCGGTGACAATCAGGGCCATCAGCAACGACTGCTGCATCACGCTGTCCACTAAAATGGCGAGCTTGACGGGCAAACCAGTTCCAGACAACACGCCCAGCACCACACCGACCACCCCAAGGGCGATCAGCAAACGCCCAAACTGGTCGCCTCCACTAATGAACCCCTTGACCACCTTCCACGGGGTTTGGCGGATTTCTCGGGTTGCAAAACAGGCCACCACCATGTACAGCACGGCAAAGACCCCGACGGCGGCGGCGGACGTCACATTGTGGCCGCCACGACGCGGCCGCTGGTTTCGTCGGTCCCGACGACCCTCGTGTGCATCACCAGGCGCCGTCCTTCGTTCTGCACGCCGACTCCCGTGCCGTCGACGCCGGCCAGCGGCTGCCGGGCATCAATGATCGCTTTACCGGCGTGGCGCCGGATCTCGGCGCCGTAGAGCTCGGTTGCGAGGAGCCACACTACGGCCCGCGCCCAGCTGGCGAACAGGATCGCGTCTGGCCAATCGACTGCACGCCCGCCCCCGCTCCGACGGGCGTGCGCGGCGCTGCCGGAAACCGGCAACCAGCCACTGACGGCGCCTCGCTCCATGCCAACGTGCCCAATCCCTTCAATCCACGCACACGGATTCTCTTCGATCTGGCACGATCGACACCGGTCCTGCTCACCGTACACGACGTCCTCGGCCGCAGCGTGCAAACCCTCGCGTCGGGGACTCACGCGGCCGGCACTCACCAGGTAGACTGGGACGGCCGGGACGCCGGCGGCGCGACGGTGTCGAGCGGGGTCTACTTCTACCAGCTGGTCACTTCGGAGACGGCGCGGGCGCGGCGCATGTTGCTGTTGCGCTGAAGGCGGCCCACCCCCGCCAGGCGATAACGCACGCACATTGGTTCGCGGACT
>CAJWCD010000107.1:0-12837 GCA_913020725.1 uncultured Pseudomonadota bacterium | reverse complement strand
GACGCGCCTGTCACCAACACGGTCTCGCCCGCCGCCAGTTTCATACGGTGCAGCAGGTTTTCTGCGGTCGAGTACGCACAGGGAAACGAGGCCAGTTCGGCATCCGTGAGCGGACACTCGATCTTGTGGGTGTGAATGGCCGGAGCCACGCAGTATTGCGCAAAGCCGCCGTTGCATTCGGACCCCAGAAAGTGCGCCTGAAAGGATTCCCACTGAACGGGTTCGCGCAGGCACGGGTCCACCAGCACCCGCTCGCCCATCCGGGACGAGTTCACCCCCGACCCTACCGCGACGATGCGCCCGCAGACATCGATCCCTTGGATCCGGGGAAATTGCAATGCTTCCCCGCCCCAAGTTGCGTCCACGGCCGCCGTTGCGCTCGTGGCTTTGCCGCCACCCTGCGTCGCCCCCTCGTTGGTCTTGGAGTACCATGCGGTGCGCATGTTGATGTCGGTGTTGTTGACCCCAGCGGCCAGCACCCGAATCAACACCTCCCCCATCTTGGGCTGCGGCACCGGCACGTCCTCGCGGTACTCCAGCTTGTCAAAGCCCCCATGCCCGGTCAGCAATACGGCGGCCATCGTTTTGGGAAGGGCATTCATCGACGTTTCTCAGGTATCTCGCAAGTTCCGCAGTTCCGCAAAGAGTCGTTCGACATCCTCCGGAGTGTTGTAAAGGTGCGGGGAAACACGCATCCACTCCCCCCGGAAACTGACGAAAACCTTGCGCTCGACCAGTGCCGTCCCAAGGTCATGCGACCAGCCGTTGGGATTCCGCAACCCCAGAAAATGCGGAGCGCGTTCCACTTCCGGAAGCACCTCCAGCCCAAACTCCCGACCGAATTCGGCAACAACGGAGGTTAGTTCCCGCAGGGTTTCGGTGATCTCGGGAACCGTCCATTCCAGCAATTGTCGGGCAGCGACCAGTGCCATCGGCACCAGCACAAAATTGCTGCGCTCGCCCATGTCGTAACGCCGCGCACCAGACTGGAAGTCGTCTTGGTAGTTCACCAAATTGCGGAAATCCTCGCTCTGCTTGCGGGCGATCCAGTTGTGTTCGAGTGGCGAACCGCCCTGCCACTGCGGGGCAGCGTAGAGCATCCCGAGCGTGTAGGGACCACAGAGCCACTTGTAACCTGCCGAAATCATGAAATCCGGCTGCACCTCCTGAACGGAAAACGGGGCGGCGCCCAGCGACTGCGTGAGGTCTAGCACCAACGCTGCTCCCACTTCGCGGCAGCGGGCAGCAATCGCCACCAAGTCGAGCCAGCGCCCGTCGGACCAATGAACGTTGGGCAAGGCGACGATCCCAGTGTTTGCACCGATGGCGTCCAGCACACACTCGCTGAGGGTTTGCCCCGGATTCGCCTCCAGAAACCGCAACTCCGCGCCCACCTCGCGGCAACGCTCCTGCCACACATATACATTTGAGGGAAACTGGTTGGCCAGCACCAGCACTTGCTGTCCGGGCGAGAGCGGCAGGTTTTTCGCAGCCAACGCAAGCCCGTAACTCGCGGAGGGAATGAGTGCCACATCAGCGGCTGCGGCTCCGCTCAATTCCGCGTAAGCCCCCCGCAGTGCCTCTGATTCAGTGAAGAAATCCACAGGGGCCACTTCCCACGGTCGAGCCTTGCGGGTGACGGCTTCTTGCCCCGCCTCGGTCGCTGCTTTCATTTGCGGCGACATGTAACAGCAGTTCAGATAGGTGACGTCCAGAAGGTCGAATCGGTCGCGTTGGCAGGGTAGGGTCATCGGTCAGCCTTGCGGATTGGTGGGCAGCGCCAAGTCTTCCACGATTTCGGCTCCAAGCTGGTGGAACACCTCCGGAGTGATCTTGAGCTTGCGGTCACGTCCACCTCCGCCGAGGATCACCCACTCGAGTGCCATCACGCGGGAATCGACATAAAGCGGCATCCCGTCCGGAAGCGAGAACGGCGTCACCCCGCCGACCTCCATGCCCGTCAGCGCGTTCATTTCCTCCGCCGACGCGAAGGACGCCTTGGACACGCCCATCAGCTTGCGAACGCGCTTGTTCACGTCCAGCCGCGTTATCGCCAGTACCACGCAGGCAACATAGACCTTCGGCTCCTTCTTGGACGCGACAACAATCGTGTTCCCGGATTCCTCCAGCGGGAACCCGTACTTTTCGCAGAAGGCGTCGGTGTCCGCAAAAGCGGGATCAATTACGATCACCTCGTGCAGCACCCCTAGGTTGGCGACCGTTTCCAGCACAGACGCCGTGGAGGATGAGTTGGAATCAGGCATGTTCGTTGATGATGGTCTGTTGAACTCCGGGTTATGGTTCCGAATCCGTGCCGGGGACGCAAGCGCAAACGTGCAGCCCCCGACACGTTCAGGGGGTGCAGAGTGAGGCCATCTGAGAACAAGCAAACATGGAAGGGTCAATGCGACGACAAGCCTTCGTGCTGTAACCTGACGCTAAACCCAGAAACGCTGCTCAGTCCCTGCCGGAGCCGGGGCGATTTGCATTGAGCCTGGCGCAGGCTTGTGGTGTGCTGCCTGAAAATAATAACGTTGTGACTGCAAACAATCAGTCCTCCAAGTCCGTGACGGCCCCTTGGGATGCGGAACTAACGGTGCGGGCGTATTTCGACAACACCCCACGGTTGTAGTTTGGTGCCGGGCGTTTCCACGCCTTGAGGCGCTGGGCGATTTCGGTTTTGGGAAGTTCGAGTTCGAGCAGGTTGTTCTCCGCGTCAATCACGATGGGGTCGCCGTCCTGCACGATGGCGAGCAGCCCGCCTTCGTAGGCTTCCGGAGTGATGTGCCCGATCACGAAGCCGTGGCTGCCTCCGGAGAAGCGGCCGTCGGTGATCAGCGCGACGTCTTGGCCGAGGCCGCGTCCCATGATCGCAGAGGTCGGCGAGAGCATTTCACGCATTCCGGGACCGCCCTTCGGCCCCTCGTAGCGGATGACGATGACGTCACCCTTGACAACCGTGCCGTCCAAAATGCGCTTGAGGGCTTCCTCTTCCGATTCAAAAACGCGGGCTGAACCTTTGAAGTATTCACCCTCCTTGCCAGAGATTTTCGCGACCGCGCCTTCCGGTGCAAGATTCCCGCGCAAGATAACAAGGTGCCCCTTTGCCTTGATCGGCTTTTTGAGGGGCATCACGATTTTTTGATCGCGGGGGTAGGCTTTCACACTCCGGAGGTTCTGCTTGATGGTTTTGCCTGTGACAGTGAGGCAGTCGCCGTGCAGCAATCCGGCATTGAGCAGCAGTTTTAGGAGTGGGGGCAACCCGCCGATTTTGATGAAATCAATCATCAGGTACTTGCCGCTCGGCTTGAGGTCGGCAATCAGCGGAACCTGCTGGCCGATGCGATGGAAGTCGTCGAGGGTGAGTGGCACGGCGGCGGCGTGGGCCATTGCCAGCAGGTGCAGGACCGCATTGGTGGAACCGCCGAGTGCCATCACCACCGTGATCGCATTCTCAAACGCCTGCTTGGTCATGATGTCGCGAGGGCAGAGGTTTTCATAAACCAGTCGCATCACGGCTTCTCCGGCGGCCACGCAATCCTGCGCCTTCTCTTTTGAGGTTGCGGCCATCCCGGAACTGTTGGGCAGGCTCATGCCCAGCGCCTCAATCGCGGAGGCCATCGTGTTTGCGGTGTACATGCCCCCGCACGAACCAGCTCCAGGGATCGCACACGCCTCGATCTCCTCAAGTTCTTGTTGTGAAATGTTGCCGCTGGCCCGCTGGCCCACGGCTTCGAAAATCGTCACGATGTCCGCCGGATTGCCCCGGTGGTTGCCCGGAAGAATCGTGCCGCCATAGACAAACACAGAGGGGCGGTTGAGTCGTCCGAGCGCGATCAAGCAACCGGGCATGTTCTTGTCGCAACCACCAATGGCCACCACGCCGTCGTAAGCCTGACAGCCGACCACGGTTTCAATCGAATCGGCGATGACCTCGCGGGAAACGAGCGAGTACTTCATGCCCTCCGTGCCCATCGAAATGCCATCAGACACAGTGATGGTGTTAAATTCCATTGGCATGCCTTTGGACTTCCGGACTCCACGGACCGCATGGGCCGCGAGTTCCCGAATGTGCATGTTGCACGGAGTCACATTGCCCCAAGTCGAAGCAATTCCCACCTGCGATTTTTGGAAATCGCTTTTCTTGAACCCCAGTCCGTAGAGCATCCCCCGACTGGCGGCGCGTTCGTTGGATTCTGTGACCATCGCCGAGTAGCGGCGGTGTCCGGATGCGGCATTTAGGTTCGCAGTAAATTTATTGGGCATGGGGTTTCTCGCAATAGTTTTGCTAAACTGGAAAGAGGATTTTCTGACAAACGAGATCGCTCATCAGACTTAGGGCACAATAGCAAAGGACAAGGAGATGTCAACCCACAGGTGGATTATTGGCGTGCAGGCGTTAGTGGGATTGCTCACCTTGGGAGCAGCGTTGTGGTGGTGGGAACCGCCTGCGATTCCAGTGCCGTGGGAACGCTGGCAGCCTTCCGGTGCCTCGGTGGGGTTCCGGATTCAGGAGCGGAAACCGACAGTTCCAGCGCAGGGAAGCGTCGTGACGCTAGCGTTTGCGTTCACTTCCGACCTGCACGGACACCTCAGCAGCACCCGCTTGCTTCCGAAACGCAAGCCATCCGGGTTGGCCCACCTTGTTCCAGTGCTGCGGCAACTGCGAACCGAGCATCCGGGATTGGTGCTGTTGGATGCGGGCGACACGATTCAAGGCGATCCTGCCAGTTTCTACTTCAGCCACATTCGTCCGGATTCCGGACTCCCCCTGCCGATCATCCACGCGATGAACCAACTCGGCTACCACGCCGTGGTGCTGGGGAATCATGATTTCGAGCCACCAGTTTCGGTACTCCAGCAAACCATCGCAGCTTCCAAATTCTTGTGGTTGTCTGGAAATGCTTGGCTGGATGGGGAGGATCGTCTGCTGCTGCCCCCCTACCTTGTGCTGGAACGGCAGGGGGTGCGTGTCGGCATCGTCGGATTCACCACACCGGGGGTGCCACTCTGGATCGACCCGGAGCGCATTGCAGGCTTGGCGTTTGCTGATCTTGTGGACTCCGCCCAAAAGTGGAGTAAAATCCTCCGGGAGCGGGAAAACGTCGATCTGCTCATCGGCGTGTTTCACAGCGGCGATGACCTGCGGCACGATCAGCAAATCGCCCAACTCCGCAAGCTTCCGCTTCCCAACACCGCCGGACTGGTGGCCGACCACGTCATCGACTATGACCTGATTGTCTCCGGACACGCACACAAACTCAGACCACGCAAGCCGACCTCCCGGCTGACGCGCTTCCGCACTCCGCTGCTTTCCCCCGGATCGGGAGGCGAAGGCGTGAGCGTTGCCCGTTTCACGCTGGAAGCCCGCGCAGAACGTTGGCAACTCCGGGACTCGCATTTCGAGTTCCACAAAGCTGCCCGCCAACCCGATGCCCCTCTGCTTACCGAGTTGGAACCGCAGCTTGCGGAGGTGGAACGCTACCTTGCCGAGCCGACTCGGGTTGTGCTGAAAAAACGCCCGACCCGGAAGCAACTCAACGCCTGCGGCTCGGCACTCCAACACAAGGCGACGGTTCATGCCTTTGGAGCCGAGGCGATCACGCTGCTCCCCGGCAGTTGGTTTTTGCCGGACCTCCCGGAAGTTGACCTTGGACAACCCGTCACGCGCAAGCACCTTTTCGGCTGGGTGCCCTACGACAACACGCTGGTGGAGGTCGCGCTCTTCGGGCGGCAAATCGCACGACTGCTGGAAACGCACCGTCGGCGACTGCTGGGCCGTCGCGTCCGCTACAGCGGTTGGCTGGTTCCGGGCGGGATTGCTGCTGTGCTGGAAGGAGACTGGTTGCGTGTGCAGCAAAAAAACGGCTCGTCGCTTGCTGACACCGATTCCTTGCGGGCCTGGCTCACGAACTACCACGCCAATGGGGGTTCCGGATTACAGGCGCGGGCGTTGATTCACGACGAGCAAATCCAGCGGCGCACCGGGGTGTTTCTGCGGGAGTTGGTGTTTGCATGGTTGCAGGAACTTCCGGAAGCGCTGCCCGAAGCATGTCAGAGTTGGCTGGCTGAAGCCGTTGTCCCAACTTGAAGCGGTAGCCTCCTGATGATTTGCAAAGCCGGAGTGATGCGATAGGATAGGATATGAAAGTGAACCCTTACGAACAGGAAGAGGTCATGGAGTTTACTGCTGTGATTGAAAGTGCTGAGGAAGGGGGATACATTGCCTTCTGTCCCGAGGTGCCCGGAGCAAACGGTCAGGGGAAAACCGCAGAAGATGCCAAGCAAAACCTTGCCGAAGCGGTTGAACTCCTGCTGCTGGACCGTCGCGAGGATAGTCTGCAATGTCGTATTGACCACTCTGTTTTTTCTTCAGCCTGTGTTCCTCCGCCTCTTTAGTTTTCTAGCAATTTTGATCTTCGGGATTGCTACTAACACTAATGCCGCTCCCCTTGAAGCGAAGCTCAAGCGTTTGGTCAAGCACGGTTGCGTTTGGGTGGCGGAAGGCACGGAACCAGTGTTTCAGTACCCGAAGGGCTGCAACGATTTGCTGGCTCCCGCCTCGCTGCTCAAGCTGGCGACCACCTCGCTGGCGATCCGGACGCTGGGGTTGGAGCATCGTTTCAAGACCGAATTCTGGCTGACGAGCGACGGGGAACTCGGCATCCGGGGGTTCGGAGACCCGCTGCTGATTTCGGAGGTGTGGCCCGACATTGCCCAAGCCCTTGCGGCGCGACCGGAACTGCCCCGGAACTTGGCCGGGATTGTGCTCGACACCTCGGCCTTTGCCCCCAAGCTGCGGATTCCGGGCATCGAGAATTCGCTCAACCCCTACGATGCCCGCAACGGCGCACTTGTTACAAACTTCAACACGGTCTATGTCCGCATCGTCAAGAATGGAACCGTGACCTCGATGGAACCACAAACCCCGCTGATTCCGCTTGCCGTTAAGCTGGCCCAAGGACTCAAATCCGGAAAACACCGCATCAACTTCTCCCGGCAATCCGAACACGTCCTGCCGTACTTCGCCGGACTCGCCCGCAGCTTTCTTGGGCGCGAGGGTTTCACATTTGCTTCAGAGCAGATTTCTGAACGCAAACTCAGTTCCGAGGATCGCCGACTGCTTGTGTTTCTCAACCCGAACACACTTGCGGAAATCCTACCCGGAATGCTGCTCTACTCCAACAACTTCACCACGAACCAACTGCTGCTTGCCGCAGGAGCCGCCCGTTCCGGATACCCTGCGACTCTGGAAAAAGGGCTGGCGGTGTTGCGCCATCACCTGCACGAGGAACTGGGGATTCCCAAAACGGAAGTGGTGGCCGTGGAAGGCTCCGGCATTTCCCGCAAGAACCGCCTCACGCCCGCTGCGGTGATTCGGCTGTTGGAGGAACTGCGTCCGCATCAGGAGGTGCTGCCCCTGCTAAATGAGGAAATTCCCGTCAAGACCGGAACGCTCCGGGGCATCTACGGACTAGCGGGGTATCTTCCGAACGGGCAGACTTTTGCGATCCTGCTCAACCAGCGCAAGAACACGCGGGAAGCCGTCCTCAAGGCATTGCGGAAAGCCGGATTCGGGCGATGAACGCACCGCTGGTTTCGGTCCTCATGCCTGTGCGGAATGACGCCCGCATCCTTCCGGAATGCCTGACCGACCTCGCGGCACAGACGCTTAGAGATTGGGAACTCGTCGTCGTGGATGACGGTTCCACGGACGACAGCCCCGCCTTACTGAAATCATGGGCCGACCGGGATGCGCGCCTCCGGATTTTCACCACGCCGCCGCAGGGCATCGTGCCTGCGCTCAACACGGGACTCGCCGAATGCCGGGGCCGCTTCATCGCCCGCATGGACGCAGACGACCGCATGCGCCCGGAACGGCTGGAACGGCAGGCTGCGTTTTGCGAACAGCATCCGGATTGCGGACTGATCGGCACTCAGGTTGAGGGCTTCACGGATGAAGGGCCAGTGTCCGCCAGCATCCGCCGCTATCAGGATTGGAACAACGCGCTCGTTAGCCACGAGCAAATCCGTAACGATCTCTTCGTTGAATCGCCGATCATGCACCCCACCTTCTTCGGCCCCCGCGAGACCTTTGATGCGCTCGGCGGCTATCGTGTGCAGCCGTGGGCGGAGGACTACGACTTGCTGCTCCGGACGGCCAGCGCGGGGTTGCGCTTCGGCAAGGTTCCGGAGGTGCTGGTCGCCAAGCGCCATGCGCACGACCGCCTTTCGCACGTTGATCCGATTTACAAACGTCCCGCGATGTTTCAGGCAAAAGTGCATTATCTGCTCGAATTCGGCTATCTTGAAGGACGGGATGGCGTGCTGATCGCTGGGGCCGGACCTTCTGGGCGCACGCTTGCCGAGCAGTTTCAGGCGCGGGACATTTTGGTGCATGGTTTTCTCGATAACCGTTCCAGCCCTCCGGATCGCCGCCTCAAGGGGGTGCCTGCGTGGGGATTCCCGGAACCACCACCAGCGGAATTTCTGGAATCCTACCGTCGTTCGTTGATTTGCGTCGCGGTTGGCGATACCGTAGGACAACGGCAACTCACGATGCAGCTCTCCGAAAATGGGTTTGTCGAGCATCACGATTTTGTGCGCGTGATCTGACACTGGATGGAACCCCGCCTCCTGCGCCACCCTATGATTTTGTGCAATTGCTCATGATTCGATTCATCGCCTTTCTGCTCGGACTGGTTCTCTTCACAGGATCGGGCCTCGCCCATGAAGATCACCAGCATTCGGTGCCCCTCAGCGAGGACGACCGTGTGTTGCTCAAGGAGTACCGCATTGACGCCCCCTTCACCTTCATCGAGGCCCATGATTTTTCGGCCGCGCTGATGGACGGCACCGCTATCGAACTCACGGACTATCACGGCAAGGTGGTCGTGCTTAATTTCTGGGCGACGTGGTGTACGCCGTGTCTGAAGGAGATGCCGGATTTAGAAGAACTTTGGAACGATTCTGGCGGGAAGGTGGTGGTGCTGGCGATCTCGATGGGTGAGACAGAGGAGAAAATCCGCAAGTTTCTCAAAAAACACCACTTCAGTTTTCCCATCATCGCGGACACCGACATGAAGATCGTGCAACTCTACGGGGTCAAGAATCTCCCGATCACCTATCTCGTTGATCCGGACGGTGTGATCATTGGCCGCGCCATCGGTCCCCGGGATTGGGCGAAGCTGGAACTGGTGGAGTTCCTCAAATCCCGGATTTCCAGCAACAACTAACCCGCGAATTTTGTAAAATGCGCATACTCCCGGAACTGCTCAAACCCTACCCTTATCTCCAGTCGCGCCAGTCGGGGCACCTGCAGGTTTCTGAGTTGCACTGCATCTACTACGAGGTCTCCGGGAATCCCAACGGCAAACCCGCGCTGGTGGTCCACGGAGGGCCGGGCGGGGGTTCGCAGCCGGAGTATCGGCGCTACTTCGATCCGACAATTTACATGATCGTGCAGTTCGACCAGCGCGGTTGCGGGCAAAGCACGCCCCATGCGTCTCTGGAGGACAACACGATGTGGCACCTTGTGGCAGACATGGAGCAACTGCGGGAGTTTTTGGGGATCGAGCGCTGGCTGGTGTTTGGAGGATCGTGGGGTAGCACACTCTCGCTCGCCTACGCGCAAACCCATCCGGAGCGCGTCAGCGAACTCATCCTGCGTGGAATTTTCCTGCTGCGTCGCAAGGAGTTGCACTGGTTTTATCAGGAGGGCGCGAACTTCATCTATCCGGACGCTTGGGAAGCGTTCCTTGAACCGATCCCTCCGGAGGAGCGCGACAACCTGATGGCGGCGTACTACCGTCGGCTCACCTGCGATGACCGCATGGAGCAACTCCGCGCTGCGCAGGCGTGGAGCACTTGGGAGGCCAGCACCCTTTCGCTTTACCCCAACCCACAGCGTGTGAACAACTTCGGCAACCCGGAATTCGCCCTCGCCTTCGCCCGCATTGAGTGCCACTATTTCATGAATGCAGGATTTTTGGAACGAGACGGACAACTGCTCGAAAACATGGATCGCATCCGTGAACTTCCGGGCATCATCATTCAGGGTCGCTACGACATCACTACGCCGATGCGCAGCGCGTGGGACTTGCACCGAGCATGGCCCGAAGCAGAATTCCGGCTGGTTGCGGACGCCGGACATGCGGCCTCAGAACCCGGCATCGTCCACGAGTTCATCCGTGCCACGCGGCGCTTTGCCTAGAATCGCATGCAATAACGGCGGCTCGATTCAGTACAACTCCTGCGACATGTAGAGATCCCAGTCGAGATAGTACGCCCACTGGATGCCAAAATCATACACTTGCCGACGCACGGTCACATCGCCCGGATTGCCACCGGATTCGCAAAGCTGCTGAAACGCGCCGCCTACATCCTCCAACACACGAGGCAACACGGCCTGATGTTCCGGACGCGCAGGATCGAGCTTGCGTTCCTGCATGCCGGTCCACACGCCCAGCAGAGCCAGTTGCTGCCAGATGGCGAGTCCCGTCGGTTCCGGAACGGGAAGCCTTGCACTCCAAACTTTCGCGAGTCGCCGCCAATTCGGATGCTCAGGAACCACGGTAGGCAGCTCGGTTGCTGTGAGGTCTGACTCCGAAAAACGGGGTAAACGCACTGCTGGATTCACTCCTTGGAATCGGTTTCTGGAGCAGACAGGGGGACGGCAAGATTGAAGAGGACAAGCGTCGGCTTGCACATCAGGGTCGTCCCCACCCCGTCCTAGGCGTTGCAGGTCGCTTCAACATCAAGCTTGCCCTCGAGCAACTGCCGGACCGGACCTGCGCCGGTCGTTCAAGGTTGTCATCCACGCAGAGTACATGCCCCGTGTCATCTCCAAAATGTGTTTCGTTTTTACTGCCATGTCGTTATAGTTTTCTTGATCACCACGGCCTGTGCCATTTGCACACAAGAATCCTGCCACTCTCCGGAGTGGCAAGTCAACCCAGACTTTGAAACATGCTGCTGCCACTCCCGCTGATCCAGCTTGAAACCTCCAAAGGTTCTCTCGACCTCGTCCTCTTTGAAGACGAACTACCCAACACCACAGCCTGCTTCCTTAGCTTGGTGGAGCAGGGTTTTTTCAACGGCACCAAGCTCGGGGGGCCTTCCCCGGAATTGCGTTTGAATTTTGGTCGGAACGCGCAGGGCATGGGCGCTGGATTCCACATCCCCCTCGAGTTCCCGCGCAAGCTCAGTTTTGATGCTCCCGGAATGCTCGGGCTGGCTGGAACGGGCGCGGACAACGGCAGTGAGTTTTTCCTGAGCCGCGAGGCGCTTCCGCACTTGGATAGCCTGTTGCCCTTGGTGGGGCGAACCGTGCGTGGTTTGACTGTGCTGGCACAGCTTGAATCTGGAGACACGCTCAATCGCGCAACGATCCTGCAAAAACGCGGACATGCTTACGATGACTTTTATCAAGAGGTCACGAAGGACACCCGCGTGGTGCTCAGTCGCACCTGATTCTTCACAGATTCGCTCCCGTCGGCTTCTGCCATCAGGATCGTCCTGAACGCCTATGGTTTCCGCACTTCGGGTTTTGCTCACGGGCGGAGGTTCCGGAGGTCCGACCACCCCGTTGCTCGCTCTTGCCCATACCCTCCGGCAACGCCCGGCCCTCCACCCGGAGTTTCTTTTTCTTGGCACTCCGCAAGGGCCAGAGCGCGATTTGGTGAAAAAGGCGGGGATCGAATTCCACAGCATTCCCTCCGGAAAACTACGCCGCTACTGGGATGTACGAAATTTCACGGATCCCTTCCGAGTTTTACTCGGGGGGCTGATTGGCTGGCAAGAACTGAGGAAATTCCGTCCACACGTTGTGGTTTCAGCAGGAAGTTTCGTGAGCGTCCCCGTTGCCTATGCCGCACGGACACTTGGTGTGCCACAGGTGCTCCTGCAAATGGATTGGCGTCCCGGACTCGCCAATCGGCTAATGGCTCCTGTCAGCCAAGTCCTCGCCAGCCACTTTCCGGAAACTGGCTCTGCTCTCAAGCTTGCGGATTGGCGGCAGATCGGTCCTGTGGTGCGTTCAGAAATTCTGAATGGAGACGCAGAAAGAGCGAACGCTCAGTTTGGTCTCGATCCCCAGCGGCCTGTGTTGCTCATCACCGGCGGAGGGCAAGGGGCACAAGGTTTGAATCAGGTTGTTTCCGAATTGTGCGAGTTGTGGCTCAGCGAGTTTCAGGTGGTTCACCTCACCGGACGCGGCCACCCCCCCTGTGGGAACTGGCCGGAGTATCACGCCCACGGATTTGTTGCGGAAGGCATGGGAAACCTGCTGGCGCGAGCCGATCTCGTGATCAGTCGCGCAGGCATGGGCATTATTGGCGAACTGGCGGTTTTGTGCAAGGACACTGTGCTGGTGCCCCTGCCAGGAACCCACCAAGAGGAAAACGCAGCTGCTCTCGAACGATCTGGTGCGGTCGAAGTGGTGTCACAAGTCAACTTGGATGCTCAGTGGTGGTCCGGTTTCCGCAATCGCTGGAACTCCGGCACACTGGGGAAACGGCTTTCCCACGTTTTTCCGGAGGCAGGAAATGAGGCCTTTGCCGAGCTTGTCCTTGAAAGTGTGCAAAAGAGGATGGCATGAGTCAGCGGCAAAAAAGCTTGATCCTGCTGCTGGCAGTGCTTGTGCTGGGAGCGTGTAGTTCCGGAAGTGGCAAGTTCTACGATTGGTGCAATAAACGAGATTTCCCTCGGGTTTGTCAGAAGTATTTTTGAAGAAAACCTTAAATTTTCGCCTCGCTATTTTTTCCATTAAATCCTGAAATAATGTAACTATTCAGGTCTCAAGGAGGGTTGTTTGAGTCCTCAGATGTCCAGTCCCAT
>CAJWCD010000106.1:0-12980 GCA_913020725.1 uncultured Pseudomonadota bacterium | reverse complement strand
TGATGAAAAAGGCGAAGGCCGGAAAAGGTCATCACCATGCCGTGTTCATTGGCGGCGGCAATCACGGATTTGTCCCGCGCACTGCCTCCGGGCTGCACGACGTACTGCACCCCACGTCGAGCGGCGTGATCGAGGTTGTCCCGGAAGGGGAAAAAGGCATCGGAGGCAAGCGACACGCCCCGGATTTTCCCCAGCCACTCGCGGCGGGATTCTGTGGAAATCGGCTCCGGAGTTTCTGTGAAGAGCGTCCGCCACGCCTCGTGTTCTGACGGGGTCATGTCGCCTTCAAGGTAGGCGATGCGGGCATTGGTGCAATCCACCGCTTTCACCTCCGGACGGAACAGCAATTTCCGAACCTGCGGATGTTGCCGCAACCACCAGGTGTCCACCTTGCATCCGGCGAGTTTGGTGCAATCAATGCGGCTCTGTTGTCCTGCGCCAATGCCGAGCATCTGGCCATCCTTCGCGTACCCCACCGAATTGGATTGTGTGTACTTGAGCGCAATTGCCGCCAACACTAAATCCCGCGCTACGTCCGGAGGCAGATCCGTCTTTGCGGTGACTCGGTGGCTCAACAGGGTTGCTGCGTTGAGTGGTTGGGCGGAACGTTTTTGCCGGAAGACCACGCCTTGCATCTCCCGGAACTCCTCAGCAAGTGGCGTGTGCAACGGATCGGCTTCCAGCAAAACGTAGCGGCCCTGCTTCTTCGTACTTAAAATTTCTGCTGCGCCTTTCTCAAATCCGGGGGCAATCAGGCCATCCGAAACCAGCGGTTTGATGATTTTTGCAGTCGCCAAATCCACTGGACGGCTGAGCGCGATGAAATCTCCGAAGGAGGAACGTGGGTCGGCCCCACGCGCCCGAACGCAGGCCACAGCGAGGTCCGTGAGTTCCGTTTCGACCACTTCGTAAGTCGCCCGCAACGATTCGTCGAGTGGAACTCCGAGGGCGGCTCCGGCGGGGCTGACATGCTTGAAGGAGGTCGCGGCGGGGAGGTCGAGCGCAGCATCAAGTTCCCGGACCAGTGCCCAGGCGTTGAGCGCGTCCAGCAGGTTGATGTAGCCCGGTTGCCCGTTGACAATGCGGAAAGGCAGCGGCTGGCCCTCCATGCTGAGGATGGCAGCGGGTTGCTGGTCCGGATTGCAGCCGTACTTGAGATCGAACTGTGGGAGGTAGGTGCGGATGATACTCATGCTCCCAGCATAGCAAAGCAGATGGGAGAGCCAAGACGCTTCCGTGCTTCCGGAGAGTTTTGCCGTCTGTCCCTAGGAGAAAATCTGAGGCTTCAGTCCCACTTGGGAACTTGATTGGAAAAGGCGGCTTTGGGCTGAGTGGGCGAGGCGGATTTTTTCGTGGAACGTCTAGTCGGTTTGGCCAAGGGTTTGGTCTGGGACGGAGTGTTGGAGGCCGACATCGCTTTTTGCGCACCGGATTTGGATTGTTCCAGACGCTGGCGGGCCTTGCGGATGCTCAACAGATCTTGGTATCGGTTGTAGTATTTGTCTGCCAAGTCCGTGCGAGAGAGTTTATGATATGCCAGTGCCATGTTATAGTAAGTGTCGGCGTGATCCGGACGCAGTTGCTCCACGCTTGTGAAAGCGTCAATGGCCTCCGGGTAGTTGCCGATGTGGTAGTAGGCGAGTCCAAGGTTATAGTGAAATTCCGGAGTTTCGTCGTTGAGGCTGATCGCCCGCAGGTAATTCCAGACCGAGGTGGAATAATCTCGACGATTGAGTGCGAGGTTGCCCGCCTGAAAGTACTGGAGCGCTGAGCGTGGCTCCGGTTCTGGTGTGGCACTGCATCCAAAACTCAGCAAGACCCCGAGGGCCACGAGCAGGAGGATGAGCGGACGCAACCGCTTCTTTTGTGGATTCGCCACTTTTGCTTGCCGCTTGCATGGCGGAGTCATGCGAGAACTGCCTGAAAAAGGTTTGTGCTTCTGAAACCAGTGCAAGTTATGCATTTTCCGTACTCACGTCTCATCTCTCACGCCTCGGTCGGCTTACTGCTGGCCTTCACCCTTTTGTTCTTGGGGGAATCCGCCTTGCTGCCACCGCCGTTGCACGCCCAGTCGATTGCGGACTTGGACGAAAAAGCCCGGAGGCTTGAGCGCGAGCGCAAGCAGTTCGTCAAGGAACTCGAAACCCTGATGACCGCTGCAAAGGGTGCCGGCTTCGGCGAGGATGAGTTGAAGGCGATCACGCTTGACCGCAAGGGCAAGACCATCGTGGTCTGGGAGTTTCTGGAGCAGGAGCGCATCCGGGAAAAGCTGCGGGCGGGACGCAAGTTCAAGCCCCGGGATCGCTACCTCACCGTGCTGGATGTCACCAATGAACTCCAATCGCGGGAAAGGCTGCAACTGGAAGACCTTCAGAAACGCACCATCTTCACGGGAACAGAGGAGAAGTGACTCGGCAGGTCGCCGTCGGAGGACCACAGCGAGGCTGCGGCAAAACGCTGCTGGCCTTGGGACTGCTCCGGCTGCTGAGCAAACGTGGCAAAAACGCTGCTGCGTGGAAACCGGTGGACACGGGATGGTTGCAGTACAACGCTGACGATTTGCCCAGCGATGCTGAACGATTTCAGGCTTGCGCTGAACTTCCGGAACACATCAGCCTGCTCAATCCCTACCTCTTCAACAGCACTCTTCCTCCCCAGCTTGCGGCCCAGCGCGATGGTGTCCGGATTGTGGAGAAAACGCTGGCGGAGCGGCACTTGTTGTTGAGCAAACGTTATGCGGTGTTGCTCAGCGAATTGCCTCCGGGAGTGAACACACCGCTTGCCGAAGGGCTGACCGTGCAAACCCTGCTGAATCACTGGACCCCAACCGTCTGCTGGGTCACGGATTTCTCGGAACCTGCGGTAGAGCAAACCCTGCTGGCGATTCCACAACTGCA
Source organism: uncultured Pseudomonadota bacterium (assembly GCA_913020725.1). Classification (GTDB taxonomy): domain Bacteria; phylum SAR324; class SAR324; order SAR324; family NAC60-12; genus UBA8110. The sequence goes on along the minus strand of CAJWCD010000106.1, from coordinate 10,083 downwards.
AGCTTCCGGATGCGAAGTCTGTCTTTGGCTCAATAATCGTGATGACGAACGGGACGGCGACTTGATTCAGTTTCAGTGGTTGCGTCTGGAGGAAACCTTGGGGCTGCGGGCGTGGGGGATGATGCCCTACTTTCGCAACGGGCTTGAAGACGTGGAGGTGATTGCCGAGGCGCTGGAATCCCAGCTTGAACCGGAACGAATGCAGGAGTTCGAAGCGTGGCAGGCGACCTGAAATTGATTGGTGTGGCCGGTGGCTCTGGCTCCGGAAAAACGCTCTTTAGTAATCTGCTGGCGCGACGTTTGCCCAAAGCAACCATCCTGTCGTTGGATCAGTACTACCTCAACAGGCCTGATGGCGTTCCTAACGAAAAACACGACTACGACATCCCTCCGGCGTTCGACTTTCGGCTGTACCGCCAGCACTTCGATGACCTGCGGCAAGGCAAACCCATCCGGATGCCACAGTTCGATTGGGAGTCCGGAAAGCGCAAGCGCGAGACCGTGCGGATTGCACCGGGCAATTATCTGATCCTCGAAGGGTTGTATATTCTCATGCACGCCAGCCTGCGGGGCCTGCTGAGCTATTCGTTCTTTCTGGAAAGCCCTCCGGATGTGGCGGTCGTCCGGCGCTGTCTGCGGGATGTCCGAGAGCAGGGGGTGACTGCGGAATACAGCCTTAATCAGTACCTGACTTTCGTGCGGCCCGCCTATCTTGGCTTTGTCCAGCCCACCAAACAATTTGCAAATTTGGTGATCGAGAATGGTCCCAACAGCCGACTCGACTATTTCGCAGACCGTTTCCTTCAACAGCACCCACTCTGAACCATGGACATTGCCATTCGTTACTTCTGGATTTTCCTGATCACCAGCAGTGTTTTACTGGCCTTCTCTTTCTGGGCCGTCGAGCAGTTTCCCACCACCCAACCCACACACAATCTTGCGAAGCAGGAGTCGGAATCAATTGCCGTCAACCTGCCCTCCAAAAACCGCTACGAACGTTGTGTGGAACTGCGGACGGACTGGATACTGGTTTACGGATTCAGCACCCCGGCACCCGTGCGCTTCAACCTGCACTACCACGACCGCTCCGATCACCACCCGATTCCAGAGCAGGAGCTTACTCAGTTCGAAGGGGAGTTCACTGCTGAACAAGCACAAGTGTACTGCTTGCAGTGGGGCAACGCCGGAAAGGGTCCGGTGCGGTTGGAGTATTGGTTTGAGGTGAAGAAGCCCGGTAGTTGAATCAAGGTGCCTGAGCAAGTTTGACTCGCAGTGCCAGCAGCGAAGATCCTACAGCCACGACCGCAAAACCGAGCAACACGAGAAAGCCCTGAGCCACCTGCTCGTAACCGCCCACCGTAGCGACGAGCGACCCGCCCAGCACTCCAAACCCCAATTGCAGCGCCCCGGTGATTCCGGATGCGCTGCCCCCTAGCCGACCGGCAACAGCAATCGCGCCCATTGTGCCATTGGGAATCACCATTCCTGCGGACAGGCCGAAGACCACGCAGGGGAGGGCCAGCATAATCGGGGTGCGCTCCGGGTACTGTGAAACCCCAAGCAACAAACTGGACGCCAGCAAGCAGATGAAACTCCCGATCAGCATCATGACCTCAACCCCAAGTTTTGGGGTGAATTTTTTGGTGCAGAGGTTCCCAAACATGTAGCCCACCGGGGTCATTGCAAACCAGAATCCCGTTTCTCCCATTCCCACCCCCAGCCGTGCGTATTCGTAGGGAAGGAAGCCAATGAAGCTGAAGAAAATTCCCGTGCTGCACGATGAGGCGAGTGCAAACGTGAGGAAGATTGGATTCATAATCAACAACCTGTATTCACGGGCCAGTTTTGTGGCTTTGAGTTGTCCCAACGGAGTGAGGTTGGTTTCCTGAAGGAAGCATTCCACCATCACGAGCGTCACGGCTCCAATGATGGCAATGATGAGCATTGCTCCGCGCCATCCGAGGACTTCGCTGATCAAGCCCCCGGAAATGAAACTGAGGATCGGTACAATCGCCATGACCGCCGTGATTGCTCCAAACGCTGCTGCTGCTTCTGAGCGTTCATAGGAATCGTTGATGATGGCCCGCACGATGGACGGAGACGCCGCTCCTCCAAGTCCCTGAAACACTCGTGCGGCAATCAGCCACTCCATGCTCATGGCCAAGGCTCCCATCACGCCTCCAACGGCATAAAGCACAAGTCCGAGGATGAGGGGAACCTTGCGTCCATAACGATCAGAGAGCGGGCCGTACACCAGTTGCGAGAGCGCGACCGAGGCAAAGTAGCCGGAGAGCAAAAGTTGGGTCAGCGAGTCGCTAACCTGAAAATCCTCGGCGATGACTTTCAGGGTTGGGGAAATGATGGTGATGCCCACGGTTCCACATCCCATTGTGAGCACAAGGAGCCAGAGCGGAGGTTTTCGGGCAAGGGGGCGGGGATTGGGTGGTGTTTGCAAATTGAGAATCCATGATCGTTTTACGGGTTGGAAGATCCGCAGGTTTCACAAATCATTGTTCCTGAAGATGGCACTCTTCACAAGCATCACCTTGCTTGTGCCGCTGATTTTGGGTTGAATACACAAGGTTCAGCTTGCGGGGCAATCTCTTCTGGAAGCTGGATTGTGGGCGAAAGTGGTGGAATTGGTAGACACGCCAGATTTAGGATCTGGTGCCGCAAGGTGTGGGGGTTCGAGTCCCCCCTTTCGCACCAGCATTTTTCCAAACAGAAGATCGGTTTTCAGAAAAATTTTGACTGCGAGATCAATACCTTCTGAGGAGGTTTCATGAGTACGATGACTGTCGAGGCCTATGACGCGCTGAGGCAGGGGCATCGGAAGAGAAGTCACGCAAAGCAGCAGAGACGCTTGCAACTAACGAAAACCGCTTTAATCGGCTCGAGAACCTTACGAAAGGGGAGTGTTCCGCAGTTTGCCGTGATCTCGTCAAGTTTAGGGTGGACATCATTCAATCAATTGCTGTCATGCTGCTTTTGCAAACCGGACTGATCGCTGTACTTGTGAAACTGCTCTGATTCTCATTTCACCCCAATTTTTCCAACACCCCCACAAAGCAAATCACCATGACCGCATGTATCACGGGTTGGGCGCACACGCGTTTTGGACGCCTAGACGGCGAGGATTCGGAATCGTTAATTGTTCGGGTGGTCCGCGAGGCCATTGCGGACGCGAACTTGGAAGCGGAGGCCATCGATGCCATCTACCTCGGCACCTTCAACGCTGGCATGTCTCCGCAAGAATTTCCGGGGGCCTTGGTTTTACAAGCAGACGATGCTCTGCGCTTCAAACCCGTGACGCGGGTGGAAAACGCCTGCGCGACCGGCTCGGCGGCAATTTATCAGGGACTCAACGCGATCAAGTCCGGGAGTGCCCGTCACGTCCTCTGCGTGGGCGTGGAGAAGATGACCGCCTGTGACACGGCGACCGTGGGCAAGTCGCTGGTGCGGGCATCCTATGTGGCCGAGGAAGCCCGTGAGGGCATGACCTTTCCGGGAATTTTCGGCAAGATCGCACAAGGCTACTTTCAACGCTACGGGGACCAAAGCGATGCGCTGGCAATGATTGCCGCCAAGAATCACAAGAACGGTTCGGTCAATCCGCTTGCGCATGTCCAAAAAGACTTGGGCTACGAGTTCTGCCGCAATCCGTCGGACAAGAATCCGTTTGTCGCACCGCCCTTGAAGCGCACAGACTGCTCGATGATTTCCGATGGCGCGGCGGCGTTGGTGCTCTCGGTTCCGGATGCCTCCAAAAACGCGAAAAAGGCGGTCATGCTCCGGACCACCATGCAAGTCAACGATTTCCTGCCCATCTCTCGGCGGGACATCGTCAGCTTCGAGGGGCCGAAAGTCGCGTGGGCACGGGCTTTGGAGGATGCCAAACTGGGATTGGACGACCTCTCGTTTGTGGAAACCCACGACTGCTTCACCATTGCGGAGTTGATCGAGTACGAAGCGATGGGCTTGACCGAAGCCGGGCAGGGAGCGCGAGCCGTGCAGGAGGGCTGGACGCAAAAGGACGGTAAGCTGCCGGTCAACCCGTCCGGTGGACTCAAGGCCAAGGGGCATCCGGTGGGAGCGACGGGCGTTTCCATGCACGTCATGGCGGCAATGCAACTCACAGGAGAGGCCGGAGGTTGTCAGGTGGATGGCGCCGAATTGGGCGGAGTCTTCAACATGGGCGGAGCAGCGGTCGCCAACTATGTCTCGATTCTGGAACCGTTGCGTTAGAGTGGGGTCATGATCAGTGCCATGAACTTGGGTCGGTTGCTGTCGGACACCGCCCGGCTGGATCCCGACGAAATCGGCCTGATCCACGGAGAGCAATCGTGGACGTGGGCCGAGTTGGATACCCGCGCCAATGCCTTCCGGGACGCACTGCACACCCTTGATGTGAAAAAGGGCGACCGGGTGCTGGTGCAGTCCCGCAACAGTCGGGAACTGATCGAAAGCTTGTGGGGCATCTTCAAAGCCGGCTGTGTTTGGGTGCCCGCCAACTTCCGACTCACTCCTCCGGAAATTGTCTACCTCGCCGAAAATTCCGGGGCGCGGGCCTTCCTGTTTGAACATGAATTCTGTAGACATGCCGAAGCGGCCAAATCAGCAAGTGTCGGACTTCAGCACCTCATCGTTGCCGGAGGATCACACGACGGAGCCGTCACCTACGACGAGTTGGTGGCGGCCCACAAGGGGGCAGCACGAACCGAAGTTCCGGTCGCCTACGAAGACCCCTGCTGGCTGTTTTACACCTCCGGAACGACCGGGAGGCCCAAGGGTGCGACACTGACGCATGGACAGTTGGCCTTTGTGGTCAACAACTTTGCCGCCGATTTGATGCCCGGACTCAACAAGGACGATGCTTCGCTGGTGGTTGCCCCACTCAGTCACGGGGCGGGTTGTCACTATTTGCCGCAAGTCGCACGGCGCGCCAAAACGGTGCTGCTGTCCGGACAAGGATTGGATGCCGAAGAGGTCTGGCAACTGGTGGAAAAGCAGCGCATTTCCAACATGTTCACCGTGCCGACGATTCTCAAGATCATGGTTGAGCATCCGGCAGTGGATCAGTACGACCATTCCTCGCTGCGCCATGTGATCCACGCCGGAGCGCCGATGTATCTGGAGGATCAGAAAACCACGCTGAAAAAACTCGGCCCGGTGGTGATCGAATACTACGGTTTGGGCGAGGTGACGGGTAACATCACGATGCTGCCTCCGGAACACTACATCGTTGATGAGGACAACCCCAATATGCGTCCGGGCACCTGCGGCCTGCCTCGGATGGGCATGGAAATCGGCATCCGCAGCCCGGAAGGACATATGCTCGCGCCGGGTCAGCAGGGAGAAATTTGCGTAAAAGGACCAGCAGTGATGACAGGATATTGGCAAAACGATAACGCAAATGCGGAAGTTTTCAAGGACGGCTGGTTCCTCACCGGAGATTTGGGGCGCGTGGACGAGGCAGGATTTGTGTACATCACCGGACGCGCCAAGGACATGTACATTTCAGGTGGGGCCAATGTCTATCCACGTGAAATCGAGGAGGTGTTGCTCACGCACCCCGGTGTTTCCGAGGTCGCGGTCTTGGGCGTTCCTGATCCCAAGTGGGGGGAATCTGGAGTGGCCGTGATCGTCTCAACAGAGGAAGAGGCGAGTGCGGAAGAACTGTCTGGGTTCCTACAGGATCGGCTGGCCCGCTACAAACAACCGCAGTGCTATTTTTTCTGGGATGAACTCCCCAAGTCCGGTTATGGCAAGGTGCCCAAACACCTGATTCGCACACAGTTGTACGAAAGGGGCGATCTGGACAAGGAGGCTGGACCGTGAATGCGTCTCAGGCGGCAAAACCCTTCCGAATCAGCCTGATTTTTATTGGAGGGTTGCTGATTCTTGGCCTGGCCGCTTGCACACCGACTCCGAGTTCAAACACCACTCTGCACTACCCCACCGAGATTGCTCAGCATATCCGGGAAGTCTGCACCCTCGTTTTTCAGGAGCCGTACTGGGAATACGTTTCGCCCTCTCGCAAGCGCAGACTGCTGCGCTTCCAAGTGGAATCGTGGGGCATTGTCGCCGTTTTTGCTGATCAACGGTCCTACCAAGTGCCCCTGCCAACCCACCTGAGGGTTGGCGAAACCTACTCGTGCAATTTTGGCTCTGGAGTGACCCCCTGCGCCTCCAAGACGGATTGGGATTCGCGCTGTGAATTCGATCCAGATCGGCGTCCCGACCGTTTCGGAAGCTAAGCGTGGACAAACTCTCCAAGCGGGCACAGCGCTTCTACCACCGCAACCCAACCGCCTACCGGGAACTTCAGGGCATCAAGGAGCAGGGCACCTTGCCGTGCCCAAAATGCCGGGCGGAGGTTGCGCTGGGTTCCCGGATTTGTCCGGAATGCGGGGTGGAATTGCGGTTGCCGTGGTGGCGCAGGAAAACCGTCTGGACGCTGGCGGTGTTGGGAGTGCTGGGCATGGTCGGCGGACTGGGCGCGTGGTGGTGGTCGCTGCGCGTCCCGGAATGCGGGGATCCGGTCACTGCCGAATTGCTGAGCCTCGCCTTTGACGATTCCGCCTTTGCGTTGGATCACAGGATTTCCCTCGCCAGTGTGTTGGCGAGCGGAGAGCATCCCGGAGCAAAAGCTCCACAATCCCGCAAGTGCTACGGCATTTTGCTCTTGAGCGACAAACAGGAGTGGGAGGTGGACTACCGACTGGATCGGGATGTCGCCGGATTCTGGCAGGTGCGCTTTGCACGGAGGGAGTAGCGACGGCGACGGCAAGCACCTCCCCTCCGGATCATTGAGGGTTTTAGGGAGTCGTGACCATGTCACGATAGTGTTGCAACAGTTCCGGATACTGGATCAACTGTGCGACCAGCGAGGCTTCCATGTGCAGGCCCCAGACACCTTGGTTGACCATGTGCCGGACGATTTTGCGGGCTTCGATTTCAATCTGTGCGGACATTCACGCTCCGTGAAATGTGGGTTTCGTCGAGTAAAGTTGCGGGGGTGGTCCCCGCATGAACTTAGAGCAAGGGCTGTTCCACGAAGCATGGCGCGGAACGGAATTTTTCAGGAAGCGGCCCAGCGGCGGAAATCGCCCCCAGTGGGTTCCTGAAAGACACGCAGGTCAAACTCCGGGATGATCGCCAACAGGTGATCAAAGATGTCGGCCATGATGCCCTCATACGTTGCCCATGCCGTGTCATTGCTGAAAGCATAAATCTCGATCGGCACCCCCTGCCCGTCTGAGGGCAACTGCCGCACCATCAGCGTCATCTCTTGGTGAATCTTGGGATGGTTGCGCAGGAAGCCCTCGACGTAGGCCCGGAAGGTGCCAAGGTTGGTGAGGCGTCGTCGGTTGGCGGGGATTCCGGAGTCAGGATTTGCAACGTTAAAATCCTCGACTTCCTGATTTTTGCGGGCGATGTAGTCGGCGATGAAACGGATTTTTGCAAAGCGCCCCAGCATTTCTTCATCGCAGAAGCACACACTGTGAACGTCGATGCGCACCGAGCGTTTGAGGCGGCGACCTCCGGACTCGTTCATGCCCCGCCAGTTGCGGAAGGCTTCGCTGATGAGGGCGTAGGTTGGGATCGTGGTGATCGTCATGTCCCAGTTCTGCACCTTCACCGTGTTAAGTCCCACCTCCAGCACGTCTCCGTCCGCGCCGTACTGTCCCATCTCGATCCAGTCTCCGGGGGCGATCATGCGATTCGCGATGAGTTGGATGCCCGCGACAAACCCCAACACCGTGTCCTTGAAGACGAGCAACAGCACCGCCGTGAGGGCGCCGAGTCCGCTGAGCAGGTAGAGCGGAGTTTTGTCGAGTGCGATGGCGATGACAAACACACCTGCGATGAAATAGAGCAGCAGCTTGAAAACCTGCACGAAGCTCTGTCCCGGAATGCGGTGGGCGATTGGGAGACCCCGATAGACGTCATGAAGCGTGTTGACGACTGCGTCCAGCGCAAAGGCGAGCAGCAACACCATCACGATCTGGAGCAGCCCCCGTAGGACCACGAAGGGTAGGGATTCGGTGGGCAGGGCCAACGGGAGGGTGATGAAGAGCACGACAAAGGGCGTGAGTCGCGCTGTCCTCCGGAAGACTCCATGCTGCAAGAGCAGGTCGTCGCGCTGATTGCGGGTGCGCTTGATTAAACTCCGGATCGCCCGCACCACCCCGCGCTGCGCCACAAGGTGCGTGACCCACGCCAGCAGCACGAGGACGAGCAACGCCAAGCCCTGCGCCACCGCTAACACGACGGATTCCGGCAACTCCTGCACTCGCAGCAAATTTTGAAACCAGTAGGTGATGGGGCCTTGCGTCATGGATTGGGTTGGGTTGCTGAGCCTGCTTCTGCAAAGACAGCGTTGCAGTTTCTGCCGGAGTGGTCAATGTTTCCTGTACTCTCTGGTTGGATGAGGTAGTCTGTGGTTTTCCTCACACTCAAGGAACTCCCGGATGAGCGCCCCGAAATGCAACATGTACGACGACGGCAATGGCATAAGAAAATGACGGCATGAGTGATCACCCTGCTATAGCACTGTACTGAGCATGTCCAACCGCCCCATCTGGCTGCTTGCCCTTGCCGAAACCTTGGTTTGGGCTGGGTTGCTCTACCTCTTCCCCGCCTTGGTGGTCCATTGGGAAACGGACCTCGGCTGGTCAAAAAGCGCACTCTCTGCGGCGTTCACCTCCGCAGTGATCGTCTCTGCATGCACGGCTCCGTTGGCAGGTCATCTGATTGATCAAGGCCACGGGCGAGCCATGTTGGTCGGATCGGCGTTGCTTGGCGGAGTGACGATTGGAGCCATCGGCCTGATTGAGCAATACCGATTCTTTTTCGCGGCTTGGCTGGTGGTGGGATTGGCGATGTCAGGCTGTCTTTACGAACCCTGCTTTGCGTTTGTGACCCGGATTCGCGGAGCAGAGGCCAAACGTGCAATCACGCTGATCACCTTGGTGGCGGGCTTTGCCGGAACCGTCTCGTTTCCAACTGCAAACCTCGTTGCCGGCTGGGTGGGCTGGCGAGGAGCCACCACCACCTTCGCGGTGTTGATTCTGCTGGTGGCAGTGCCGTTGTTCTGGATTGCAACCGGAGCAGAAAAAACTACGGGAAATCTTGCTCGACTGGAGCAGGAGACACCGTCAAAAGGTCCACTGAAAACCGCCCTCGCCAAAACGGAATTCTGGCTGCTCACCTGCGCCTTCACGAGCATCTCCGTCGGACACGGTTTCCTCATTTTTCACCTGCTGCCGTTGTTGGCGGAGCGCAATGTTCCCGTCGGGCTTGCGGTCTTGGCGGCCTCCTTGATCGGCCCCATGCAGGTGGCGGGGCGGCTGGCGATGATGTTCGCCGAGCGGCATGTCTCCATGAACACCGTCTGCGCCACTTCGTTCCTGTTCATCCTTGTGGGGGTCCTCGCCCTCGTTTTCGCAGCTGCAAGTCCGGCGTTGGTCTTTGTCTTCGTTGCGGTCCACGGCTCCGGTTATGGCGTGACGAGCATCACCCGTCCCGTCGTGACAGCTAACATTTTAGGACGTGAAGGTTTTGGGAGCATCAGTGGGGCGATGACGGTCGGGTACATGGGAGGGTTCGCGCTGGCCCCCTTGCTGGCCTCACAGCTTTGGCAGTGGGGGGGCTATGATCTGGTGCTGGAAACCGCCCTGATGATTATCCTGCTGGGATTCATCGCCTTTTTGCTCGCGCTGTTCAACGTCCGGCAAAAGCACACACCTCTCGCGTCCTAAAGCTTCGTGCTCGGACGGGCACTGACGGCCTCATGCCATCGTTGTGCATTTTTGGCGTCTTCCGGAAGCTGTAGCTTGCGCCACTTGGCAAAGTCCACCAGCACGAGCAGGTCAATGTCGGCCACCGAGAAAGTTTCTCCCGCGACAAACGGCTTTTCGCCAATCAGAGCATCCACCCCTTCCAGAAAGTGCTGCAAGCGCACCTTGCCGCGTTCGGCGAGTTCCGGAATCTGCTCGTACCCAAGCGGTCCAGTCAGGGCACGGCCCTTCATTCTAGAAGCGGAGTTGCGCAGTAATTCGGCCATTGCGAAGAATCCGT
>CAJWCD010000105.1:0-13257 GCA_913020725.1 uncultured Pseudomonadota bacterium | reverse complement strand
CAGGGTTTCGATCCCTGGTGTCGGAGGTTCGAATCCTTCCAGGCGCGCCAGCCACCACTACAATCAAGCCGTGATGCGTGTTTTGCCGCTTCAGACTCCCCACAAGCCGAACTTGGTGCTGGAAAATCAGATATGGGAGTTGACGATTTCCGGCCCATCCTGATCCATGCCACGCAGTTTGTAGATCAGGTCGGCAGTCAGGATCAGGTCGAAGGTGTGCTTGAGCGCTTCGTGACGTCCAAGATACTTGCGGAGTTCCTGCTTGTTCCAGCGCAGAATCGTGGTTGCCTCTGCACCGGTGCTGACATCCGCCGAGGTCTTCCCGCCCGTGATGAAGGACTGCTCGCCAATGAACCCACCCGTGGGAATGGTGCGATGCTCTCCGTGTTTCAACACCACCTCGGCCTCACCTTCCACCACCAGCAGCAGGTTGTCCAGATCACTGTCCCGCGCCACCAACTCGACGTGGGGCGGTATCCGGTCCCACACGCCCTGATCCATCAGTTTCTTGAACACCCGCGGTTCTAGGGATTTGAACGTCAGTGCCCGGATTTTCTGCTCGGCTTTGCTGAGTTTCACTGGCCTGCGTTCGAGATAGAGCAGGAACAGCATGACCGCGTTGATCACTGTGTAGATGCCCACCCAGGTGATGGGGTTCCAGAGCGGTTTCTCAAAGAAATAGAGATAGTACGGCAAGACCACCACGTTGCCGGTGATGGTAAACATTCGCAGCCAGACGATGTCTTTGGCCACAAAAGCCGCCAGCCAAATCGTGTAGGCAACGTTCAGCAGGATGATGTACGGATTCCAGTCCAGCATGGTTTTGACTTGGGGAAGCGTTGAATTTGTGGAGTTTTGCCGAGAAATGAACTCTCGGTGAGGTCAACTCTGGCGACACGCAGTCCAGCTTCGTAGGCCAAACATAAGGTTCCTGCGGTCTCCAAATCTTCTGCGATGACATCCGCTCTCTGGAGTGCTTTGGATTTCACCATCTCAAACATTTTCTGAACAGAACGATTGGCAGCAACAAGGTCACAATCCCTTCGTCTGATCTTGAAGGCTGCGGCACTACAAAATTCGGCGGTTGTCCAGCGACTGATCCACAACTCGGATTCCTGAGAAACTCTCTCCAACACAGCATCACTCCCCGCTTCCTGGAAAACATTGGCACCAGCACGGAGGTGTCGAGGTAAACCATCATCAGTAGGGAACTTCACGGCGCATCGGGACAACGCTGCTGAAACTGGGGTCGGGTTGCTGGCTTAGGAAGACCCCAAGCTCTTTAGCCAAGGCGGTTCCTGCATGTTTCCGCAGTTCAGGAACAACCTCCACCTCGACAATCACTTCATCGCTGAGAATTGAATCCGGCAGAGAGAAGTCAGGAATGAAGAGTCCTCCCCCCTTTCCCTGCGAGCAAGGGGGACACTTACAGGGGGGGGAGGAACGAGAATGCACGGTGGTCACAACCCCCAGTGGAAATTTTCCGGAAACCTGCTAGAATGAAGGATTGTGAACCCACACCGGAAAACACCCCTGTGCTTCGTGACCGTTTGGAAGACAGCCTCACCTTTGATGATGTTTTGCTCCTGCCCGGATTCTCCAAGGTTCTGCCCGCGAAAGTTTCGATCCGCAGTCGCCTGACGCAACGGTTGGAGTGCAAGCTGCCACTGCTCAGTGCGGCGATGGACACGGTGACGGAGTACCAAACCGCGATCTGCATGGCGCAGGAAGGGGGGCTGGGGGTCATTCACAAAAACATGAGCACCGCCGAACAGGCGCATCAGGTCAATCTTGTGAAGCGTTCGGTGAGTGGGATAATCACGGACCCCGTGACGATCTCTCCGGAGCTTTCGGTGCGGGAAGCCTTGGACTTGATGGCGCAGTACCGCATTTCCGGATTGCCCGTGACGCAGGGCAAGGAATTGGTTGGCATCCTCACCAACCGCGATTTGCGTTTTGAAACAAACCTTGACCGCAAGGTTGTAGAACTGATGACTTCAGGACGGGAGCAGCTAGTGACGATTGCTCCCGGAATCGGCATGGAGGAGGCCAAGCATCTGCTCCATGAACACCGCATTGAAAAGCTGCTCGTCGTTTCGGACCAGTACGAACTGCTGGGGTTAATCACGATCAAGGACATCGAGAAAGCCCGCAAGTATCCAGACGCGAACAAGGACGAACACGGGCGGCTGCTGGTCGGAGCGGCGCTAGGTGTTTCCGGAGATTTGCTGGAACGCGCCGAGGCGCTTGTGCAGGCGGAGGTGGATGTGGTGGTGGTGGATACCGCCCACGGACATTCGCAAGGTGTGATTGACAGCATCCGCAAATTACGGAGCCACTTTAAGGAGTTGCAAATCATCGGGGGCAACATCGCCACTGGAGAGGCCGCAGAAGCGCTCATCCGGGCGGGAGTGGATGCGGTCAAGGTGGGCATCGGCCCCGGTTCGATCTGCACCACCCGCATGATCGCAGGCATCGGGGTTCCGCAGATCACGGCAATTGACAAGGTTTCCGAAGTGACCCGTCAGGTCGGCATCCCCCTGATTGCCGATGGCGGGATCAAGTTCTCCGGAGACATCGTCAAGGCCATCGCCGCCGGAGCCGATTCGGTGATGATGGGCAGCCTCTTCGCAGGCACTGCCGAAACCCCCGGACAGGTGATCCTCTTTCAGGGCCGCCGCTACAAGCTCTACCGGGGCATGGGGTCCATCGGCGCTATGAAGGCGGGCAGCAAGGATCGCTACTTCCAAGACGAGGTGGTGGAGGAAATGAAGTTGATCCCGGAAGGCATTGAAGCGCGTGTGCCCTACAAAGGTCCGCTGGCGGAAACACTGCATCAATTTGCAGGTGGACTCCGCGCCGGGATGGGCTACACCGGGAGTGCAACCCTTGAGGAATTACAGACCAAATCCCGCTTTGTGCGCATCACCAACGCCGGACTGCGCGAAAGCCATGTGCATGATGTCTTCATCACCGAGGAAGCCCCCAACTACCCCAGCCTTGCCGGACCCGATTCCTCTGGTTCTGAGCGCTAACCTTTTGTATGTTCAATTGAAATCCTTGCGAATTACGATTTTCGTTTTGCTCTGCGGGTTGCTTGCAAGTTGCTCGTACCACTACGACCAAGGGCAGGAGCTGGAGGCTCAAGGCCGTTGGGAGGAAGCCGCCATCGAGTACCGCATCGCTTATGTTGATGATCCGGAGGATGTGGAAATCCGGGAAGCCCTAGAGCGGGCGAACCTCAAGGTCGCGGACGACAATTTCCGGCGCTATCAGCATTATTTGCAGGAGCATAAATTTGCAAAAGCGTACCAGCGGCTGGAGGCGGGGCTTGCCCAAAATCCCAACCACTCCGGATTTCAAGCGGAGCGTCCGCACTGGACCCGGGTGCTGATCGCAGGGCGGGTCCACTTCGAGTTCCAGAAACTGCGGGGCGCCTTCCGGCTCGCGGACGAGATGCAACTCCAAGTGCAGATCAACACGCCGTCCGGTGCCCTGCTCACGACAGAACTCATCAACGACACAGGCTTGTTCTTTGTCGAGGATTTGAATTATCAACATCCCCCGGAATTCCTGACCCGCTACTCTCTGAATTCCATCGGACTGCGCATGAAGCGCAGGACCGCCACGGGATTTCTGCGCCGCAACTACCAACGCTTCATCAATTTCCGGGAATTGGCCCCACTCGCAGTGCAGGGAAAACTGAAAAACGTCAGCACCGAAACCCGCGTGATTCAGGATCACTCAGAGCGCCTTCAGGAAACCTCGCTCTTGACTGCTGCGTGGGTGCCGCCCCGACTGCTCAACTACCAGCTTCAGCTCAACGACACGGGCATCCAAATCCTTGGAACCCCCCGGTTGGAGTTCGCTCCGGAACTGCTCTACCTCCACCAAACGCAGCAGCGCGCCTTTGTGGATTTCGGCACCTACCGAGTCGAACTCAATCCCGAAACGGAACGCTGGGGCATCGTCCGCGAACCCGCTACGCCCGCCACTGATCACCTGCCCCTGCTCGCCCGCAACCTCGCGCTCAATCCCTACCTCTACTACGACTCGGCGTATCGCTTCACCCACTGAGGACTTTTGAGTCTTTCCTAAATCCTCTCGTCAAGAACCTTGCAGAGCACAGCTACTGGACATACTCTTGAATGATGGTGGAAACTTTTGCTCTAACCAAGGAAGACCATGTCAAACTGGAAACGATACGACAGGCGGGAGATGCTGAACCTGCTCTCCATGTTGGGTGCGATGGGAGCCGTCAGTTTGCTTTTGGGTGGCTGTGCTCCAGTGACCCTGTGCAGTGGCGTGAGAAAGGTTACAGGCGAAGTTCTCATCAACGGTCAGCGGATCACCTCCAAACAACTGACCGCCACCGGGAGGCTGAAAGTTCCCAATGACGCCTCCTTGAGTACAGGCCCGGATGGATCTGCCGTCTTTGTCGTCGGCAAGGATGCCTTTCTGCTGCACAAGAACAGCCGGGTCGTCCTGACACCGGCAGCAAGTACGAAACCAAACGAAATCTCTGGATTCCAACTCAGCTTCGGTGCGATCCTCTCGGTCTTCGCACGGGGAAAGCGTATGTTGAGAACGCCCACCGCCGTGATCGCCATCCGGGGAACCGGTGCCTACTTGGAGAGCGACTCCGAGAAAACCTACATTTGCACCTGTTATGGAACTTCCCATTTGCAGATCAAGGAAACTCCGGACATCACCGAAACCGTGACCACCCAGCATCACGAGGCCCCACGCTTCATTTACGCAGCGGAAAAACGGATTGCTCTCGCACCAATGTTCAACCACTCCGATCAGGAACTGATCATGCTGGAGGAATTGGTCGGGCGTGTTCCTCCCTTCCTCAAGTCGGATGGGAGCGTCCATGATGAGTATGAGTATTGAGGAAGAGCAAACCAGTCTCGCTCCGCATTCTGATCGTGCCTCATGCAGAATACGTCTCTTCTGGATCTGTGGCAGCTTCCGCCCTCCACAGGAATCCTTGTGCGTCAACCTCCCCTCGCTTCTTTGACTTGGGCGCTTTTTGTAACCCTGACTTACCCCGCAGCACGACCGTGGACTTGCCACTGCCGGATTCCTCCATCAGCCTCATGACTTTTCCGAATTGACGGCCATCGAGAAATCCATGACCGCAGGAATTTCCCCGGTTCGCGAAGAAGGGTGTGGACCGCTCATCTTGAACAGGTGCGCAGTAGAGTCTGCCCCCCCAAAAAAAGTTTTGACTCCCGAAAATTTGCGCTAGTATATTAACTGGTTCTGAAACAGGGGGTTTCAGAATGTTTACATTTTTCATTAACTCATTTCAGGAGAAGATTATGAGCAAGTTAGCCAATAAACTGATGAGCCTCGGCATGGTCGTTGGGTTAGGTCTGGCCTTGGTGTTCGCTCCAATGATCGCCTCGGCTTGGGAGCCGAGAAAGCCGGTTGAGTTTATCGTCATGGCCGGCAAAGGTGGTGGCGCGGACAAGGCAGTGCGGTACATGCAGAACATCATCAGCAAGCATAAGTTGTCATCGAAGCCGTTTACGCCGATCAACAAACCGGGCGGATCGGGTGCTGAAGCGCTCGTTCATGTCAAGAACGCCTCAGACCCGAACCACACCATCATGTTCACGTTGAACAGCTTCTACACCACGCCGCTGCGCCAGCCGGGACTTGGGGTGGACATCTCCACCTTCACGCCTGTCGGACGGATGGCCGAAGACACGTTCCTGCTGTGGGTCAATGTGGACTCCGGCATCATGAATGTTGATCAGTTTGTCCGGGCGGCCAAGGCCAAGGGCAATGCTTGGATCATGGCCGGCACCGGCAAGAACTCCGAAGACAATCTGCTGACCG
Organism: uncultured Pseudomonadota bacterium; assembly: GCA_913020725.1. Classification (GTDB taxonomy): domain Bacteria; phylum SAR324; class SAR324; order SAR324; family NAC60-12; genus UBA8110. The sequence goes on along the minus strand of CAJWCD010000105.1, from coordinate 7,407 downwards.
ACTTCCTGAACAAGGCCTATGGCCTCAACATGAAGTATGTGCCCTACAAGGGGGGAGGACGCGTGGCCAAGGAACTGGCCGGGAACAACGCCAACTCAACGGTCAACAATCCTTCCGAGCAGCTTGGCTTTTATCAAGCTGGCAAAACAAGAGCAATTGCTGCGTTCACACCGACACGACTGCCTTTGTTTGCCGATGCGCCTACCTTCAAGGAGTTGGGCAAGGACTTCGTCTACTTTATGCAGCGCACGGTCGTTGGTGCACCGGGCATGAGCAAGGAGGCGGCAACCTATTACCGCCAGTTGTTTGCACAGATCTACGGTTCCGACGAATGGCAGGGGTATATGGCCAAAAAGAGCCTACAGGGTGGTTTCCTCACCGGCGACATCCTGATGAAATACTGGCTCCGGGAAAAGGCGATCCACAAGGTCATGCTGCAAAAGATGGGCGTCCTCAAGTAGTCTGGTTTTGAACGAAGCAGACACTTGAAGGAACAGAGGGAGATCGCCAATGCGCATGGCAGAACTCGTCATGAGCATCTTCATGGGGGCTTTCTCCCTTTACTTGATGTGGAAAAGCGCCGAACTCCCGATCGGCTGGATTCCCGGTGAAGGGCCTGGCGGCGGCGCATGGCCGTTCTGGCTGGCGGCAGGAATGTTGGTGTGTTGCTTCGCCATCGCCTATCGCTGGGCAAAACGGATAACACCGGAATCCCGCTCAGAAGAAGTTTACATGGACAGCCGTGCACTCAAGCTGTTCCTCCTCAATGTTGGCGCTCTCACCGCGCTGATTGGTCTGTTCCATATCACCGGCGCCTACGGGGCCATCCCGCTTTTCCTGATCTTTTACCTGAGATTCATGGGCGGCCATTCATGGTTGCTGACGGGTACCTTCGCGTTTGTAACGCCGATCGCGACATTTTTGTTTTTTGAGATTGCTTTGCAGAAAACCCTGCCCAAGGGCTTCACGGACCCGTGGTTTGAGCCTATATTCGATTTTTTCTATTAATCCTGCCAAGCTACAATCAGAGTAACCGACTTTGTAACTTGACCTGAGTTCCAAGCACCGATGGACATTCTGTCTCTTCTCCTCAATGGCTTTGCCATCGCCTTTGAGCCGCTGAACCTCGCGCTCATCATACTCGGATGCACCATTGGCCTCTTTATCGGCGCCATGCCGGGACTGGGCTCCGTCAATGGTGTCGCGATCTTGTTACCCATGACCTTCTTGGTGCCGCCGACGGGTGCCATCATCTTTCTCGGTGCAATCTATTACGGAGCCATGTACGGGGGCGCCATCAGTTCGATCATGCTTGGCATCCCCGGCGCATCTACCGCAGTAGCAACGACTTTTGATGGACGCCCCATGGCCTTGCAGGGCAAGGCCGACAAGGCACTGGTGGCAGCAGCGGCGGCATCGTTTGTCGGCGGTAGTGTCGGGGTCGTTTTGTTCACGCTCTTTGCGCCGCCACTGGCTGAGGTGGCGCTGACCTTCGGTTCCCCAGAAATATTCGCCCTCATGCTACTGGCTTTCGCCACCTTCATCGGGCTTGGCGGTGACGACATTCCGAAGACGATGTTCTCCATCTTCATCGGTTTGGTGTTTGGCGCCGTCGGCTTGGATATCATTTCGGGAGAACCGAGGCTCATCTTTGGAGACATCCCCGGCTTCTTCCACGGCATCAACTTTCTGGTGTTGGCCATCGGCATCTACGGCATTGCCGAGATGCTGTGGACGATCGAAATCTCCAAGGGCAACGCGATGATCTCGCAGGCGACCATCTCCGTCAAGCGAATCTGGGACAATCTGGTGGAACTGACGCGGACTTGGAAGACGATGTTGATGGGGTCGTTCCTCGGCTATTTCGTCGGCATCCTGCCGGCTGCCGGTGCAACCCCCGGTTCGTTGATGGCCTACGGTTTTGCCAAAACCACATCCAGTGAGCCCGAAACCTACGGCAAAGGCAACATCAACGGCATCGTGGCTCCGGAATCCGCCAACAACGCCGCCTCGACCGGCGCCATGCTGCCGATGCTGACGCTCGGCATCCCCGGATCGCCGACGACGGCGATCCTGTTGGGTGGCATGGTGATCTGGGGTCTTGAGCCGGGACCCTTGGTGTTCACGGATCACCCTGATTTCGTCTGGGGTTTTATCGCCAGCTTGTACGTCGCGAATTTGTTTGCGCTCTTGATCAACATCGCCTTCATCCCAGCCTTCATCTGGGTGTTGAAGATGCCGTTCACGATCCTAGCACCTGTCATCTTCATCCTCTGTGTCGTCGGTGGTTTTGTGCCGACGATGGACATGCACGATGTCTGGTTGATGTTGGTTTTTGGCGTCGTCGGCTACCTGATGCGTAAGTTGGACTACCCGATGGCGCCCGCAGTGTTAGCCATTGTGCTGGGGCCGTTAGCGGAACCAGCGCTCAGGCAATCGCTGTTGATTTCCGGTGGTTCGTTCTCAATCTTCTTTAATCGACCGATTGCCGGTTTGATCATGGTCATCGCCTTAATTTTACTGGCAATGCCGACGTTCAAGCCCCTCAAGAACCGGTTTTTCCCAAGCACTGACAAGCAAACCCCTTGACAATAAGACCTCAATGAAAGCCAATCCGGCCTCCCAAACTGCAACAGACACCCTCGCCAAGAAGAGCCGTTCGGAAGAGGTTATTTCCGGTGGACACCTTGTCGCCAAAGCTCTGAAGAGCGAAGGGGTGGACACCATCTTCACGCTTTGTGGGGGTCACATCATCGACATTTACGACGGCTGTCTTGACGAAGGCATCCGCATCATTGATGTCCGGCACGAGCAGACGGCGGCACACGCAGCAGACGGCTACGCCCGACAGACCGGGAAGCTTGGCTGTGTGGTCACCACGGCAGGTCCGGGCTGCACCAATGCCATGACGGGCATCGCCACTGCTTTCCGCTCGGAAAGCCCCATCCTGCACATTGGCGGGCAGAGTTCGCTGACGCAGCACAAGATGGGGTCGCTGCAAGACCTGCCGCACGTTGACATGATGACGCCGATCACCAAGTTCGCATCTGGAGTCATGTCCACAGAACGGGTAGCGGACATGATCTCCATGGCAGCGCGCGAATGCTTTACCGGAGCTTACGGGCCGAGCTATCTTGAAATACCGCGTGACGTGCTCGACCGGGAGATTCCTAAGGAGAGCGCCGTGATTCCGGAACCGGGTCGCTACCGCGCCTCGGTCAAATCCATTGGCGATCCCGAAGATATTGAGAGACTTGCGGACCTCTTGGTGAAGGCCGAACGTCCAGCGATGTTGGTCGGCTCCCAAGTGTTCATGTCACGCGGTCACCAAGCCGCCATTGACCTTGCCCGCAGCCTGAACGTTGCGCTCTACATGAATGGAGCCAGCCGTGGAATTTTGCCCCCCGGAGATCCCCATTATTTCAATCGCACTCGTTCCAGCGCGTTCAAGAAAGCAGATGTGATCGTCATTGTTGGCACGCCCTTCGATTTCCGCATGGGCTATGGCAAACGCATCAGCAAGCAAGCGACGCTTATTCAAATCGATCAGGACTACCGGACGGTAGGGAAGAACCGAGACATCTCGTTAGGATTGGCTGGTGATCCGGGGGCCATCCTCGCAGCAGCCTTGCAGGCGGCGACAGGTCGCTCGGACAACGGTGCAAAGGGACGCCAAGGCTGGTTGGACGGACTCCGGGCAGAGGAAGCCGAGAAGACGGAAAAACTCATGCCGATGTTCCTGTCGAACTCCAACCCCATCCACCCCTATCGCCTCGCTTGGGAGATCAATGAGTTCCTCAGCGAGGACACAATCTACATTGGCGATGGCGGAGACATCGTGACCATCAGCGCCCAAGCCGTGCAGCCGCGTGGTCCCGGAAATTGGATGGACCCCGGAGCGCTTGGTTCGCTGGGTGTGGGCACCGGCTTTGCGATGGCGGCGGGATTGGCTCATCCGCAGAAGGAAGTGATCTGCCTTTATGGTGATGGATCGTTCGGCATGACTGCCTTCGACATGGAGACTGCAAACCGTTTCGGCGCACCCTACATTGCCATTGTCGGCAACAACTCGCACATGAACCAAATCCGCTACGGACAGGTCACCAAGTACGGAGAGCAACGCGGCAATGTCGGCAACAAACTCGGTGATGTGCCCTTTGGGACGTTTGCCGAAATGCTCGGTGGTTCTGGACAAGAAATCCGTGATCCGAACGAAATTCAACCGGCCTTGCAGCGCGCCCGCGAGTCCGTGAAATCGTCCGGAAAATCGGCGGTGATCAATGTTTGGGTTGATCCGAACGAGTATGCACCGGGCACCAAAGCTCAGACCATGTACAAGTGACATTCACCACTGACCACTGACCACCAATCACTGATAACTGCAATGACCAAAGCTTTAGAAGGTGTCCGGATTCTGGACATGACCCATGTGCAATCGGGACCGACTTGCACCCAATTGCTCGCATGGTTTGGCGCCGATGTGATCAAGGTGGAACGTCCCGGAGTTGGAGACGCGACACGCGGACAGTTACGCGACATCCCGGATGTGGACAGCCTCTACTTCACGATGCTCAATCACAACAAGCGCAGCCTCACGCTGAACACCAAGCATGTCAAAGGTAAGGAAATCTTCGCCAAACTCATCAAGCATTGTGATGTCTTAGTCGAGAACTTTGCTCCCGGAGCCATCGACCGGATGGGCTTTCCTTGGGAAAAGATTCAGGAACTCAACCCGCAGATGATCTATGCCTCGGTCAAGGGGTTTGGGCCGGGGCCTTACGCAGACTGCAAGGTCTATGAGAATGTCGCACAATGCACAGGAGGTTCGGCCTCGACCACAGGCGAGCTGGATCGATTCCCGATGGTGACGGGTGCGCAGATTGGCGATTCTGGCACCGGACTGAACTTAGCGTTTGGAATCACCACGGCCTTGTACCACCGCGAAAAAAGCGGACGCGGCCAGCGTATCACCTGCGCCATGCAGGACGGGGTCTTGAACCTCTGTCGGGTCAAACTGCGCGACCAGCAACGCCTCGCACATGGCCCCTTGACAGAATACCCGCAGTACCCGAACGGAGAATTTGGCGAGGCGACTCCGCGTGCAGGCAATGCTTCAGGGGGAGGGCAACCCGGTTGGATTGTGAGGTGCAAAGGCTGGGAAACCGACCCGGATGCTTACAGCTATGTGATCACTCAAGCAGCCGCGTTCCCTGCACTTGCCAAGGTCATCGGACACGAGGATTGGTTGGAGGATCCGGAATGGTCAACTCCGGAAGCTCGCCTCCCCAAGCTTGAGCAACTCTTTGAAGAAATTGAGAAGTGGACCAAGACCAAAACCAAGTACGAGGTCATGGACATCCTCAATCCACTCAATGTCCCTTGTGGGCCGATCCTCAGCATGAAGGAGTTAGCCGAGGAACCGTCGCTGCGGGCGACCGGCACCATTGTCGAGGTTGATCATCCGGAGCGAGGTAAATACCTGACGGTTGGAAATCCGATCAAACTATCAGATTCGCCAACAGACGTGCAACGTTCACCGCTGTTGGGGGAACACACAGATGAAGTCCTGACGGAACTCGGATTCAGCAATGCCGAGATTGCAGCGGCTAAAGAGGAAAAAGCGGTTTAACCAACTCAGATAAGCAAGGAAATTGCAAACATGCGACTGATCATCATGGGCCAGCAGGCCTTCGGCAAGGAGTGCTTGGAAGCCGTCTTGAAAAAAGGCGAGGACGAAGTCGTTGCCGTCTATTGTGCGCCCGACAAGGAGGGCAAACCAGTGGATCCAATCAAGGAGTTTGCGCTGGAGCAAGGACTTCCAGTCGTTCAGCCTCCCAACTTCAAGGACCAAGAAGTCTTGGACGAGATGCGGGGGTTCAACTCCGGGCTCTGCGTGATGGCGTATGTGACGCTCTTTGTACCCGCAGCAGCCCGTGACATTCCAACCCACGGCTCCATCTGTTTCCATCCGTCACTCCTGCCCAAGCATCGCGGCCCAAGCTCCATCAATTGGGCGCTCATCGGTGGTGCGACCAAGACAGGGCTGACTTACTTTTGGGCGAATGACGGCCTTGACGAAGGCGAAATCCTCTTGCAGAAGGAGGTGGACGTTGGTCCGGAGGACACACTTGGCACCATCTATTTCCAGAAAATCTTTCCTTTGGGAATTGAGGCTGCCTTGGAAGCGATTGACCTTGTGCGCTCCGGAAACCCGCCGCGGGTCCAGCAGGACGAATCGCAAGCAACTTATGAATCTTGGTGCAAACACAAACACGCGGAAATTGACTGGTCGCAATCGGTGTCTGAGGTTCATAACCTGATCCGGGGCACCAATCCCCAACCGGGCGCGTGGACCACACACGAGAGCAATGTGCTGAAAATCTACGACTGCACCAAGGTCGAAGCCTCAGGCGCACCCGGCGAGGTGGTCGAAATTTCGGAGCAGGGGTTCACCGTCGCCGCCAATGGAGGCGGCATCCTCGTGCAGCGAGTCCGGCCCCACGATGCCAAGAAGATTTCAGCCGCCGAATTTGTCTCCAAGTACAGCCTTGCCTCCGGAGTGCTGCTTGGAGGATAGCGACACAAGAGCAGTGAGAGCAACATCCAGATAAACCCTTCTGCGGGTACGCTTATCCAAAACTTACGTTAAGCAGAATGCTCGCTCAACTCATTGCCGACGCTTTACTGATCGCACATTTGCTCTTCATTGCTTTTGCCGTGGCTGGAGCGGTGTTGTTGTGGTGGTGGCCTCGGCTGGTGGGGCTGCACCTTCCGGCAGCGGTCTGGGCGGTGATTGTTGAGTGGAGGGGGTGGGTCTGTCCGCTCACAGATTGGGAAAACCACTGGCGACAACAGGCCGGGGAGTCCGGATACGAGGGGGGATTTGTGGAATCCGTGCTGCTGCCCGTGATTTACCCGCCCGGTTTGACCCTAGAGTTGATGCAATGGCTGGGGACGGGGGTGCTGGTGATCAATCTACTGCTGTACGGAGGGGTGCTGTGGCATTGGAAAATGGCCAGTTAACCCCCTTAGTGCTGGCTTGCCAAACTCCTCGTTCGTGCTGGGTTTGTCCAAGCACGAATGTAGGTTGGTCTTGGCGTGGACTTGCGCGGACTGCAAAATCAGCTCAATTTGAGCAACGGAATCTTGCTGTACTCTAGCATGGTAGACTTTGGTATATGCGGTCTTAACACAACAAGTCTACCTCCGTATCACTGCAGCTGAAACCCATCCTTCAAATTATTCAGGAGGGTGTTTATGGCTGCCGTGCCCTCGGGGTTCGGAATCTCCTTGCCGTCACCGAACTCAATCTGGACCCCTTAAAAGGGGATAGGCCACAAGAAGTTCAGGTATGATTTCGACATCCTCCGGGACACCATGCTGCTTGGCGAGTTCGTCGAAGTCTTC
>CAJWCD010000104.1:0-13719 GCA_913020725.1 uncultured Pseudomonadota bacterium | reverse complement strand
TGAGCATCCGAATTTTTTCAGAAGTCGGTGCCCTTGGGTTCTTGCGAGACCATCAAGTTTAGACTGTCCACGAACCCTCATTTGCCTTTGCTGATGCCTTTTCGAATCGGAAGCGGATTTGACGTTCACGCCTTTGCCGCAGGCCGTAAGCTCATTCTCAGCGGGGTCGAGATTCCCCATGATCGCGGGCTGGAGGGCCACTCCGACGCCGATGTCCTCAGCCATGCCGTGATGGATGCCTTGCTCGGTGCCCTTGCGCTCGGCGACCTCGGCCAGCATTTTCCAGACACCGACCCCCGTTACAAGGGTGCGGACAGCCTCGCGTTGCTCTGCGAGGTGGAAACGCTCGTCCGGAAGCACGGCTATATCTGCGGCAACCTCGACTGCATCGTGATCGCGCAGCGCCCCAGACTCGCTCCTCATATCCCGCAGATGCGGGCGAAGCTTGCCCATGCCCTCCGGGTTGCACTTGATCGCGTGTCTGTAAAAGCCACCACCACGGAACGCCTCGGTTTCACGGGACGCGAAGAAGGAATCGCCGCACAAGCCACCGTGCTGCTGTTCCGAGCAACGTCCGAAACGGATGCAATTCAAAGTATTGGAACATAGTTTTTCAAGCAGCTTGATCCAGTGCTTGCCTTTCTGTGGTCAATGTGGGACGATCTTCAGATAAACTTGAGAAGTTCTACGCTTAACAAGCATCCGTAAAAACCTTTCTCAGAAACAGGCATGAACAACTTCATGCGGAATTTGGGCATCTGGCTCGTCATCGGCATGGTGATGTTGCTGCTCTTCAATGTGCTCGGCAACCGCCAGTCCGAAGAACGCCAACTCTCCTTCTCTGACTTCATCACCCAAGTTGAATCCGGAAGTGTGCTGGAAGTCACCTTGCGTGAACGCCAAGTGATCGGCGTGAGCGACACCAATGGGCACTTCCAGACGCAGGTGCCGAACTACCCCGCGCTTTTTGAACTGCTGGAGCACCATCAGGTGCGAGTGCGCGTGGAGCCTCCGGATCAGGGCAATCTTTTCTTCGCGATCCTCAACAGTTGGCTCCCGATGCTGCTCATCATCGGCATCTGGCTCTTCTTCATGCGGCAGGTGCAAGGCGGCGGGAATCGGGCAATGAGTTTTGGGAAAGTCCGGGCGCGGATGCTGGAGAAAGGTGAGAACACCATCACTTTCGCAGACGTGCAGGGCATTGACGAAGCACGGGAGGAAGTCTCGGAGATTGTGGACTTTCTCTCCGATCCGCAAAAATTTGAGAAATTGGGCGGCGAGATTCCGCGTGGCGTCTTGCTGATGGGCGATCCAGGATCGGGCAAAACTCTGCTTGCCAAGGCGATTGCCGGGGAGGCGGAGGTGCCGTTCTTCAGCATCAGCGGCTCGGATTTTGTGGAGATGTTCGTCGGCGTGGGCGCGAGCCGTGTCCGGGATCTCTTTGAGCAGGGCAAGAAGCACTCGCCCTGCATCATCTTCATTGATGAAATCGACGCCGTGGGCCGTAGCCGAGGGGCCGGACTAGGTGGTGGCAACGACGAGCGCGAGCAGACCCTCAACCAGTTGCTCGTCGAAATGGACGGCTTTACCCCCAACGAGGGCATCATCGTCGTTGCGGCAACAAATCGTCCGGACGTGCTTGATCCTGCCTTGCTGCGTCCAGGGCGCTTTGATCGACATGTGGTGGTGCCACGTCCGGACGTGCAGGGGCGCGAGAACATCCTCAAGGTCCACACCGGGGAAATGGAGTTGGGCGAGGAGGTGGACCTTCAGGTGATTGCCCGTGGCACTCCCGGATTCACCGGAGCCGACTTGTCCAACCTTGCCAACGAAGCGGCGCTCTGGGCCGCGCGCAACGACAAGGACAAGGTGGACATGACCGATTTCGAGTACGCCAAGGACAAGGTGCTGATGGGCGGCGAACGCCGGAGCATGGTCATCACGGATGATGAAAAACGCACCACCGCCTACCACGAGGCTGGACACGCGTTGGTCGCCGTTTCACTTCCGGAATGCGACCCCGTCCACAAGGTCACAATCATCCCACGAGGACGGGCGCTTGGAGTCACGCAACTGCTACCCGAAGAGGACCGCCACAGCTACAACCGCAGGGGATTGTTGAGCCAGATTTCGATGATCATGGGTGGACGCGCTGCCGAGCAGTTGGTCTTCCAACAATTCACAACCGGGGCCAGTGACGATCTCAAGAAGGCGACTGAACTGGCCCGCAAGATGGTCTGCCAGTGGGGGATGAACGAGAAACTCGGTCCAGTCTCCTACACAGAAAATCCTGGGCAGGTGTTTTTGGGGCGGGATCTCCAGCGCCACAAAGGCTTCAGCAACGAATCTTCGCGTATGATTGACGAGGAGGTGCTGCGCATCCTCACCGAGTGCTACGACCGCGCCAGCACCATCCTCAAGGAAAACTATCAAGCCTTGGAGCACCTCGCCCAAACCCTGATTGAGAAGGAGACCGTGGGCGGAGAGGAAGTTGCTCAAAGCCTGCGTCAGCCCGCACCCGCATGATCGCAGTCGCAAACTGAACAACCACTCAACCGCATTCCCGACCTGTTCTTGTGAGTCCCGTTGCCACGTTTGTCGAGAACCTCGATCTTCAGTGGCCAGACCTCATTGACCTCCTGCTCCTCAGCCTGATCTTTTACCGGTTGCTCATCCTCATCAAGGGCACCCGGACAATCTCCATGCTACTCGGCTTCTCGCTGTTGCTGGGGTTGTATGTGCTTTCTCTCGCCCTGCAACTCGAGGCCACCCTGCTACTGCTGGACAATCTGGCGAACTCCCTCGTATTGGTGGTGGTTGTGTTGTTTCAGGCCGACATCCGGAATGCGCTTGCGCAGTTTGGGTTGTTCACAATGTTCCGGGATCATGGATCCAAACAGCAAACGATTGTGGACACCGTGCTGCAGACGTGCGAAACGATGGCGCGCCGGAGGATTGGTGCACTCATCGTTTTTGAGCGCGAAGTCGGGTTGCGCAACCACACTGATCGCGGCACCACACTCAATGCCGAGGTCAGCGAACCCTTGTTGCTGAGCATCTTCGCCCCCACCTCTCCACTGCATGACGGCGCAGTCGTGCTGAGCCCCAAAGGTGTGTTGGCGGCCGCTCGGTGCATCCTGCCGGTTTCGATGAACACTCGACTGGGTGAGGATTTGGGTACCCGACACCGTGCTGCCGTCGGTGTCACCGAAGAAAGCGATGCCGTGGTTTTGGTGGTCTCCGAAGAACGCCGTGAAATCAGCCTCTGCTGCCGGGGCAGCATCCTCCGCAATCAAGGCCGGCAACTCCGTCCGCTTATTCTCGATTTACTCTCCGGAAAGCTCACCGAACTTCCTGGATCGGAAAAACTTGTGAACGGCGACGATTCTGTGTCACCCGTACTGCCGGAAGACGCCGAGACAGCGCACGCCACCCAAGCCAACCCCGCCACCAGCTAAGTTGATGCCGCGTTTGTCATGGTTCTCAGAAAACCTAGGATTCAAGGGACTGTCGATCCTGCTAGCACTGTTCGTGTGGTACCTCGCCAAGCAGGTGGGCGATCCAATCCAGATGAGTTTTTTTGTGCCCGTGGTGTTCAAGAACCTACCCCAGAATTTTCAGGTTTCGTCTGATCCCCCACAAGTGAACATCTCAGCGCGAACCAAGAATCGCGGAGGCAGCCTCAATCCTCTGGCCGTTCAGGCGATCATAGACCTCAGCACAGCGCAGGACGGGCAGGTGGAGTATGTGTTGACCGAGAGCAACATCACTGCCCCGGTAGATATCCACATCACCCGGATCACTCCGCCAAAGGTCATGCTCTCCATCGAGGAACTGATCGAGAAAACCCTGCCGGTGCAGGTTCGTCGCCAAGGAGAGGTACAGAAGGGCTTCCTGCTCGATTCCATCGAGATCACGCCATCATTCGTGCGAGTCCGGGGTGCTAAGTCACAACTGGCCTCCCTCGAAACCGTGGCGACGATGGTGATCGACTTGAGCGAATTGAATCACAGCACCGAGATGATCATCCAACTCGACTTGCCGCCGCACAGTTTGCAGATTCTGGACGAGGGGGTGGAGTTCTACACTGCACAGGTGAACCTGCGGAGCTTGCCCGTCAAGAAACGGTTTGACAATGTGCCCGTGTACCTCCGAAATACGGCCTATGTCAGCGTGATCAATCCGAACGTCTTCAACATTTTCGTCGAAGGCCCTGCTGAGGTGGTTAAGAGCCTGAATGCCTCCGGGCTTTACGGGGTGATTGATCTGCGCAAGTACAAGCCTGGCGTTTACAACAAGGTGAAACCCGCCCCGATCCTTCCGGAAGAGGTGAACATTCTGGAGCAATGGCCTCCCATTTCCCTTTGGGTGAAAAAGGAGACACTGGAGAAATCTGAAAAACTCAAACAGCGAGTTCAATCAAGTGATTTTTCTGCACGTCAACGTTGATCACATCGCCACGGTCCGGCAAGCCCGCCGGACCATCGAGCCCGATCCAGTCACTGCCGCTGCGCTTGTGGAACTGGCTGGTGCGCACGGCATCACAATCCACCTGCGTGAGGATCGTCGGCACATTCTGGACCGCGACGTTCACATCCTCCGGAAAACCATCCAGACTCGGCTCAATCTGGAAATGGCGGCAACAGCGGAAATGTTTGGAATCGCGCTGGAGGTGAAACCGGATATCGTCATGCTGGTTCCGGAACTCCGCGAGGAAATCACGACAGAAGGCGGGCTGGATGCAGCAGGAGCGTCGGGAGTGATGAAGGACGGCATCCGCAAGCTCAAGGACGCGGGCATTCACGTCAGCCTGTTCATCGATCCGGATTCCCAGCAAATCGAAGCCAGCCAAGCGTTGGGTGCCGAGGTTGTTGAACTGCACACGGGAAGCTACGCGAACGCGAACGCTCCAGAAAGCATCGAGCAGGAGTTAGCTCGTCTGCACCAAGCCGCACTCGAGGCGCACGCAGCAGGTTTGCAGGTCAACGCCGGGCACGGGCTCAACTACCACAACACTCGTCAAATTTGCCAGCTTCCGCAGCTCCGGGAGTTGCACATTGGACACAGCATCATCAGCCGTAGTGTTTTCACTGGTATTTCCGAAGCCGTGCGCGAAATGCTGAAGGTGATCCGGGAGGCGACTCCCCAATCCTGACGCCCACAACTGTCTCTTTCTAAACGAATGACCAAGGACATCGTTATCAATCATGCGCCACACGAAACCCGTGTGGCGGTGCTGGAGAACGGCACTCTCTCTGCGTTGCACTACGAACGCGGCCAAGAGCAGCGCATTGTAGGCAATATTTACAAGGGCAAGGTGGTCAAAGTACTACCCGGCATGGAGTCCGCGTTTGTCGAAATTGGTGCCGAACGTGCTGCATTTTTCTACGTTGGCGATCTGATTGACGAAAGCGAACTGCTGGATGGAACCACGCACTCCAAGCGTCGGGAACGCGAGGACATCGCCTCTATGCTCAAAGAGGGGCAGGATGTGCTCGTTCAGGTTTCCAAGGGACCAATCGGCACAAAAGGCTCTCGCATCACCAGCCACATTTCGCTGCCGGGCCGTCACTTGGTGTACATGCCCACTTCCCGCACGCTGGGGGTTTCCCGCCAAATCTTGGAAGATGACGAACGGGTGCGGCTGAAGGGAATTGTCGAACGACTCCGCCCCAAATCTGGAGGATTCATCATCCGGACGGTTGCTGAGGGGGCTTTCGAAGAAGACCTTCATTCCGACATCAACTACCTCGTCTCGCTTTGGGAGGACATTCAGGAACGCTACAAAATCACGAAAGCGCCCGCCCTGCTGCACTCTGACCTCAACGTGGTGTTCCGCACCCTCCGGGACGTTTTCTCTCCAGACGTGCGGCGACTGGTGGTGGACGAGAAACAGCAGTATCAGGATGTCCGCTCTTTCGTGCGCTCGTACCTACCGCGCTACAACTCCATTGTCGAGCATTACAACCGGCGCACTCCAATCTTTGATTACTATGGGATCGAGGTGGAGATTGACCGCGCCCTCGCGCAAAAAGTCTGGCTACGCTCCGGAGGTCACCTCGTCATTGATCAAACAGAGGCATTGACAGCGATTGACGTCAACACCGGGCGCTTCGTCGGCAAGGAGAGTCATGAGAAGACGATTGTGCGCACCAACCTTGAAGCCATCGAGGAACTCGTTTACCAACTGAAACTTCGCAACATTGGTGGCATCATCATCATCGATTTCATTGACATGGAGTCCCCGGAGCATCGAAAATTGGTGTACGAGACCCTCAAGAACCAACTCCGCTCCGACAAGGCCCGCAGCAAGATCCTCGAGATCAGCGAGATGGGGTTGGTGGAGATGACGCGGCGACGGGATCGGGAGAACCTCAATCGCTACCTCTGTGACCCCTGCCCGTATTGTGACGGGTTTGGGCGCGTCAAGTCGCCTTCCACGATTAGCTACGAGATCTTCCGGGAGATCCAGCGCACCTGCAAATACGGGAGTCAAGGTTCAATGGTCGTGTACGTCCATCCAGATGTCTACAGCCATCTTGAAAAGGAAGAGCAGCAATCCATGCAAGCGGTCGAGCGGCTGGTGGGACAGCCACTGGTCGTGAAACCGCTGGCTTCGCTGCATCATGAGCAGTTCGAGTTGTATGAGTTTTGAGGCTTTGCACACGGAAGCGACTGCCAATCTCCAGCGGCATCTGGCCGAGAACACCTATCCGGGACGGGGGCTAATTCTTGGGCGCAACACGGCTGGAGAGTGGACAATTGTGTACTGGCTGATGGGGCGTAGCCGTAACAGCCGCAACCGGATTTTGCTTGAGAACAACGGACGGCTTCACACCGAAGCCGCCGACCCCGCCAAACTCGAAGACCCCACCCTGATCATCTACAACGCCCTCCGGGTTTTTCAGGGAAAAACCGTGGTCAGCAACGGCGATCACACAGATCGAGTGGTGCGCGGATGGGAAAACGGCACGACCTTTGAAGAGACGCTCCATAGTGAACGCCACGAGCCGGACGTTCCAAATCTGACTCCCCGCATCGCGGGATGCTTGCATCCCGAAGATTTGGAATCCCCCCTCCGGCTTGCGTTGATTCGGAGTTGCGGCAGGAATCCAGAGTTGTCAGAGCATCACTTCTTCTGCTATCCTGCACCTGCCTCTGGTTTGGGTCACGGGTTGACCACTTACCAAGGGGACGGCAACCCGCTTCCCAGCTTTGCTAGGCTCCCTCTGTGGTTTCCATTGGAGGGCGAAGGCGATCGAATCGTCAAAGCGTATTGGGAGGTGCTGAATCCGGACAACCGTGTTGCCTTGGCAGTGTGGACCTTGTCTCCGGGATCGAGCACACCTCAAATGCGGATTTGTAATCGGCACCGAACGGATGATCCGGCTCCGGATTCGGGTACGCCAAGGATGGTTTCCCGGACAACTAACCGCTGAGTTTTCTCATGGGCGCAGAGCGACGACAATATCTCAGAGTCCTCTTCGAAGAGACGATTGAGGTTCGCACCAAGGAATGGACGGACCCCGTTGCCACCGGTTTGGACGTTTCCCTCAATGGGGTTCGCTTTCACTGCGAACACCCGCTTTCCGACGGCGAACGGATCACTATCGCTTTCCGTCCGGATTTTGAAGTCTCCGGAAAAGTCCGCTGGTGCTGGCCCATCGAGTGGTACTACCAGTCGGCGGTCCAGTTCATCGAGATCACTCCGGAAGAGCAAGAGCAGCTACGGCAGTACATCATCGATGTGTCCGGGGAAGACTACCCTGATGCCTTTGAGAAAGAGGGGACAGAAACAACCTCTGCTCCTCCGGAACCCGCGCAGGCCGAGCCGAGTCTGGACCTAGAGGACGAGGAAGACTGGCTGGATGATCTTTCCGAGGACGACCTCGACGCCGCGGCCGATGAAGACGAGTTCATTTCGCTCGATGAGGATGAAGTCCCCGATGACGAAGGCGTCAACGGGGCTGCTCCGGATATAGACGATCAGAGAGGGAGCCCGTCACTCAATGTCGAAGGCATGGACTCGCGAAGCTTTGAAGGCCGCAGCGTGATCATCCTTGGAGAGAATCAGGAACACTCTGGATTGCTGAAGGAGTATTTGACGGGCCGCACCGGGTTTGAGGTTGAAGCTGTCAGCAAGAAGCAAAACCTCTGGCGGCTGATGAAAATCGATCCTGTGGACATGGTGATCATGGAGTGGCAGGGTCACGCTGGAGAAGAGTCGCTGGACACGCTGCGGCAAACCCGAGATGCCTTTCCTAGCGTTCCCGTGATCTGCCTCGCCGGACCCGTGAGTCTGGAACACCGGCTCAGTGGCCTCAATGCCGGAGCATCGGACTTCCTGACCCGCCCCGTACACCTTTCCTCAGTGGCTCAAAGCGTCCTCACACGCTTCAATGCCGATGGTGATCCTGTCACAGACGCAATGGCGGCAGCAGTGGCCTCCGATCCCATTGCTACGGCACCCGACCCCGGACTGCTTGAGGATGATCTCGACATGTCTGAGGAGTTGGAAATGATCGAAGACGATTTCTAATTCCCGTCTCGCCCCGGAGTTCCTTTCCGGAACTCCGGGCGTTCTCGTTTAATTCCCAGAAATCAGAAGGACTCTGCCGATGCAGCATTCCACGCCCGTGCGTAGGATTCTGGCGGATTATTGAGGAGAGCTCCGGGTTCCAGAAACTCGTAGAGTTCAGAGTAGTTCCGGATTTCAGAAACGCTGACGCGCCGCATGACATGCCAAGGGCGCAAGTCTTCTGTGTTTGCAAGCCCCATCGCTCCCATCATCTCGCAGACACTGCGCTCGGTGTTGCGGTGGAAATTGTACACCCGTTGCGACTTGTCAGCAGGTACAAGTCCTTTCATGAGCATGGGATTGGTCGTCGCCACACCTACGGGGCATTCGTTGGTGTTGCACTTCTGCGCCTGAATGCAGCCAACCGCCATCATCATGCCGCGAGCAGCGTTGCAGAGATCGGCTCCCAGTGCGAGGCGTTTGATGATGTCGAATCCCGTGGTGACTTTTCCACTGCAAATGATGCGGATGCGGTCCCGAAGATTGCAGCCCACCAGCGCGTTGTTGACGAGAATCAAGGATTCGATCAACGGGGCGCCAATCGTGTTGGTGAACTCCAGTGGTGCTGCACCGGTTCCCCCCTCACCCCCATCCACAGTGATGAAATCCGGAGTCACGCCCGTTTCGAGCATCGCTTTGCAGATCGCCAGAAATTCGCGGCGCTTGCCTATGCAGAGCTTGAAGCCGACCGGTTTGCCGTCGGACAACTCCCGGAGTTGAGCGACAAACTCAATCAAGCCTTTGGGCGTTGAGAACGCAGAGTGTCCCGGAGGTGATTCCACATCGTGACCCATCGGCACATCCCGGATTTCCGCGATTTCCTTGGTGAGTTTGGCGGCGGGCAGAATGCCCCCATGTCCAGGTTTGGCCCCTTGCGAGAGCTTGAGCTCGATCATCTTGACGCTTGGAGTTTTCGCCCGCATCTGAAAAGTTTCCGGATTGAACTGCCCCTCCTTGGTGCGACATCCGAAATAGGCTGTGCCAATCTGCCAAGTGAGATCACCGCCTTGAAGGTGGTAGGGACTGATTCCCCCCTCGCCCGTGTTGTGGCAGAAATTGCCCAGTTTGGCGCCAAGGTTGAGCGAGCGGATTGCGTTCTGACTAAGTGCACCGTAGCTCATT
The DNA here is from genome assembly GCA_913020725.1 of uncultured Pseudomonadota bacterium. Lineage (GTDB taxonomy): Bacteria > SAR324 > SAR324 > SAR324 > NAC60-12 > UBA8110. The sequence continues at coordinate 4,019 of CAJWCD010000104.1, read as the reverse complement.
GCCGAAATGTTGAGGAGGCTTGCGGAATAGGGCTGCTTGCAGTCTGGACCGGCAACAGTGATGCGAATGTCCTTCGCCTCCATGTGCCGTGCTGTGATCGAGTGGTTCACCCATTCGTAGCCGACGGCGTACACATCACGCTCGGTTCCGAAGGGCACCGTATCCCGGATGTTCTTGGCCCGTTGGTAAACCACCGTGCGTTGCTGCCGGTTGAACGGCACCCCGTCAGTGTCGGACTCCACGAAGTACTGGTGAATTTCCGGACGGATCTCCTCAAAGAAGAATCGGAAGTGTCCGAGAACCGGAAAATTCCGCAGAATGGAATGTCGGGTCTGGAAGATATCTTGAATTCCTAGTAGGATGATCGGACCAAGGATGATCAGCGACCACAGGACGCCCGGATAGCCGATGGCCGCAAGAATGGCGTTGACCGCGATCACAAGCACCGTGAACTGCCAGAACAAATTGCGCATATTATTTTCTCTTGAAGGTTAATTGTTTCAACATGGTCTGACATGCAATAATCGCAATATTCACGCCTTTTCGTCATTATTTATAATAATTGCCGCAGACTTGCGGAGACAAGCCCTCTAAACCAAAACTCAAATCAGGATTTCCATGAGTAGTACAAAGAAGATTGCAGTGACCCCCGGAGACGGAATTGGTCCGGACGTTTCCGAACAGGCCGTGCAGGTGATGCAGGCCGTCGCCTCGCGCTTTGGCCTGCAACTGGAGTTGAGCGAACACCCCGTGGGCGGCACCGCCTACGATCTTGCCGGGACTCCGCTTCCGGACGAAACCCTAGCCGCCTGCAAGGCTGCCGATGCGATTCTGCTAGGGGCGGTGGGCGGTCCCAAGTGGGAGCCGCTGGATTTTTCGGTGCGTCCGGAGCGCGGACTGCTCAAGCTGCGCTCGGAACTCCAGCTTTACGCAAACCTGCGCCCGGCAGTCATCTACGGGGATCTCGTGGACGCTTCCACGCTCAAGCGCGAGGTGGTGGAAGGCACGGACATCATGGTCATCCGTGAACTCACGGGTGGCATCTATTTTGGTCAGCCGCGTGGGGTCACCACCGAAAACGGCGAGCGCATCGGACGCAACACGCTGGTGTACTCCGAGTCCGAAATCCGGCGTATTGCCAAGGTCGGCTTTGAAACGGCACAAAAACGCGGTAATCGCCTCACCTCGGTGGACAAGGCCAACGTGCTGGAAACCACGGAACTGTGGCGGGATGTGGTGGTGGACATGTCCAAGGACTATCCGGACGTGGAGTTGAACCACATGTACGTTGATAATGCCGCCATGCAACTCATCCGCGACCCCAAGCAATTCGACACGGTGGTCACGACCAACATGTTCGGGGACATCCTCAGCGACGCGGCGGCGATGCTGACCGGTTCCATCGGCATGTTGCCCTCCGCCAGCGTGGGCGGTAGCATCGGCCTCTACGAACCGGTCCACGGTAGTGCCCCGGACATCGCCGGACAGGACAAGGCGAACCCGCTCGCCACCATCCTCTCCGTCGGCATGATGTTCCGCTACTCCTTCGACCTCACCGAAGCGGATGAGTTGATCCAGCAGGCAGTCGTGCAGACCATCGAAACGCACCGCACGGGCGACATCATGTCCGCAGGCAAAACGCTCGTCGGTTGCCAGCAGATGGGGGACCTCGTCCTCAAGGCACTGGAATCGCTCTGAGACAACGCTCCATGTCCAGCTCACCTGAGTTCAGCAACCGCCTGATCCACGAGAAAAGCCCCTACCTGCTCCAGCACGCCCACAATCCGGTGGACTGGCAGCCGTGGGGTCCGGAGGCGTTTACCCAGGCAAAAGTGGAGGACAAGTTGGTGCTGGTGAGCATCGGCTACGCGACCTGCCACTGGTGCCATGTCATGGAGCGGGAATCCTTCGAGGATCCGGAACTGGCCGCGTTCCTGAACGCGCACTTTGTGCCGATCAAGGTGGACCGCGAGGAACGCCCGGACGTGGACAAGCTACACATGGATGCGCTGCACGGGCTTGGCCAGCAGGGTGGTTGGCCGCTCAACATGTTTGTGCTTCCGGACGGGCGGCCCATCACGGGCGGCACCTACTTCCCGCCCCGCGAACTCTACGGACGCCCCTCGTTCCGGACGGTGCTGGAAAAGCTTGTGCAACTCTGGCGTGGGGATCGCGGCAAGCTCGAACAGGTGGCCGGGGATCTGCTGGGGCACCTCCAGCACAACGCTGAGCCGCAAGGCTCGGGAGCTTCCCTGCCCGGCTGGGAAGCGGAAGAGGTCACGGCTGAATACTACCGCAAAAGCTACGATCCGGACCACGGCGGTTTTCAGCTTCAGCCGCAGAACAAGTTTCCGCCCAGCATGGGGCTGCAACTGCTGCTGCGGCACCATGTCCGCACCGACAATCCGGAGTCGCTGGAGATGGCGGAACACACGCTCCAGAAGATGCTGGCGGGCGGCATCTACGATCAGATTGGCGGCGGTTTGAGCCGCTACAGCACCGACTACGAATGGCTGGTGCCGCACTTCGAGAAGATGCTCTACGACAACGCGCTGTTCGTGTGGGCCTTGCTGGAGGCGCATCAGGTGACGGGCAAGGACGTTTACGCCGCTGGTGCGCGGGACGTGCTGGCCTACATTGAGCGGGACATGCGTTCGCCCGAAGGTGCGTTTTTTTCGGCAGAGGATGCGGACAGCGAGGGCGTGGAGGGCAAGTTCTACGTCTGGACACCAAGCGAGGTGCGCGAGATTTTGAGGCCGGAACTCGCGGAACGAGCCTGTGCATTTTGGGACATCAGCGATTCCGGAAATTTCGAGGGTAGCAGCATTCCAAATCGCCCCAAAAGTGAAACCGAAGTTGCCGAACAACTTGGCATTTCAGTCGATGAGTTGAACCAGAACTTGGCCGAGGCGCGGCAAAAGCTGCTGGAAGCCCGGAGCCACCGCATCCGTCCGCTTTGTGACGACAAGGTGCTGACCTCGTGGAACGCGCTGATGATCTCCGCCTTTGCCCGCGCTTCCCGGATTCTGGACGAGCCACACTACGAGGCGCTGGCGGTTGCTGCCGCCGAGTTCGTGTTTCAGCATTTGCGGGAGGACTCCGGACGGCTCTTGCGGCGTTGGCGCGAGGGCGAATCCCGCTTTCCAGCGTATCTCGTGGATCACGCCCAGCTTGCCGTCGCCTGCCTTGATCTCTACGAAGCGACCTACCATGTGGGGTGGTTCCGCAAGGCGCAGGAGTTGATGGAGGAAGTGGATCGGTTGTTCCGGAATGACGAGGGGGCGTACTTTGACACAGGCGAGGATGCCGAACGGTTGCTGATGCGCAGTGCGGAAGGTTACGATGGTGTGGAACCTTCCGGGAATAGCTCTGCCGCGCAAGCGTTCCTGCGGCTCCATGCCTGCACCGGAAATGCGGAGTTTCTAGAAAGCGGGCTACGCATCCTCTCCGGGTTCAGCGGACATCTCCAACAGGCCGGACCCAGCTTTGCCGCGATGCTACAAGCTCTCCACGCACACCGCTCCGGAATCCGGGAGATCGTGATCGCGGGCACTCGCGGAGAGCCGGAAACCGAAAGTCTGCTCTCCGTTGTGCGGCGCGAGTTCCATCCGAACACCGTCACCGCTTTCGTCCCGGTTGGTGAGGACGCCTCCGTTGCTTCTGTGATTCCACTTGCTCAAGGCCGCACCGCCCTCAATGGACACGCCACCGCCTACGTCTGCCAAAACTTCGCCTGCCAACTGCCGGTCCACACGCCGGACGAGTTACGAACACAGTTGCAAAGCCGTGCTTGAGTTTGTTTAGAATTGCTGTAAAACCCTACTCCAAATGGGTTCATTCCAGTTGGAGTGTGTCCGCCACCGCCTAATTCTCCAAACCATTTTACCTGCTTCAGGAAACCCAATAGCCCTTATCGCAAATAAGTGCGTGAGTCGGCGCGGAGTTTTTCCGTTTCGGTTTCGGAGTTCATGCCGCCTTGAGCCATGCCTCGATGGGGAAGTCGCTCCTGAGCTTGTGCA
>CAJWCD010000103.1:0-13751 GCA_913020725.1 uncultured Pseudomonadota bacterium | reverse complement strand
CTTTTCTCAAAAGCGTCCAAAATACCCCGTCTGCTTGCAGCGGGGATTTTTTTATGGTATTTAAAAATGAATCAAAATCAACATCCATATTAATTGATTGTAAATATTCTTTTTGGATTATTAATAATAATATTTTTTATGGAATCTTTAGAAAAATTATTTATTTTCATTAAAACAGGTATAACATCTCTTAAAATATGGTGATAACCATGCCCACCATATTTAACGAGCCTATGCTTGTTATGAATATCATGTGAGATTAAGATTTGTTTTTCAAATCCTAAATCTATAATTTTTTTTATCGTTTTAACTTTTTCATAATCATCTGGCACATGTACAGGAGGTTCTCTTCTTAGATGTACATAAGAAAGATCCCAACCGAATAAATCAAATTCGATATTTATACCTAAATTTAAAATACTTTTTAAATTATTAAAAGAAAATACTGTTCTTTCAATATGGCATAAAATAATTTTTTCATAATTTGCATTATGTTCTTTTAATACTTTAATTATTTGATTTATTGATTTTTCAGAACGACCAGGATGAATCATTAGACATGTATTTAGTTCTTTTGATGCATATATAGACGAAACTAAAACCTTATATTCATCAGGATGCAAAGGGTATGAACATCCAATTTCTCCAATAAAACCTGCACAGATATTAGTGTCATCTATCCCATTAATTATTTCATTAATAAAATAATTAGTTAATTTTTTTTTATCAGATTTAAAAAACCATGGAGGATAAGGATTAGAAGGTTGTGTATAAAATCCTGTACCACTAATAATATTAATACCTGATTTTTGAGATATTTTTTGTAATTTAATAACATTTCTACCAATACCTATTGTAGTTACTTCAACAATAGTATTACCTTTGTGTTTTTTAAAAAAATTAATTTCATTGACAGCAATGTTGATATTGTCGAGTTTCATGTTGTCAAGGTTTGCATTGAAATATTTACTTATTAAATTTCGATTTTTACAATTAATTTTTTCATATTTTAAATCTTTAATTTCGTCTTCATCATAGTCAACAAGCATTTTTGTATAATCGATTATTAAATGCTCATGTGGTAATGTAATTCCTAATTCGTCAGGTGTTATTTTACCATTTACAGTTTGAATATATCGCATTTGTTAATTTATAGATCTTTCAGATTATTAAAAACAAAATTAATACATTCTTCTTTATTCATCTTATGTGTATTTAATTTAAAATCATATACTATTTTATGATTGTGTACTAATTGAGATGACCTTTCTGCTACACCTAAAGGTCTATCACCTCTTTTCATTTCCCTTTTATTTAATATTGAAAGATCACAATATATTCCAATTTTTATGCAATTGTTAATATTTATTTTTGACGAAAAATCATTATACCAATTTTCGTATAAAAAAATATGATCTATAATAATATTAAAACCATTATCAATTAATATTTTCCAAAAAGAGTGCATCGAATATAATAATTCAGTATATGAATTGTTAAATTTTATTCTATATAAATCATTTTTATCATTAGATTCTTCATTATAATAAAAGAATTCTTTTTTGTTTTTGATTATATTCTCACCAAGGATACTTAACAATTGCTTTGACCAATTAACCTTATGAATTAAATATAAAATATCATCAAATGCAACTTTAATGAATTCTTTATTTGATTTTTTTATAAACTGATCAATTAATGTTGATTTTCCTGAACTAGAGGGACCATTAATTAATATAATCATTTTTAATTATATTTGCAAAGAAAATCAATCAAAGATGATTCTATCATCCCAAATGAAAAAACAGGAAAATCCACGCCCATTTCACCTCGATTTGCTGGTATATTCGAAAATCGAATTCAAATATACCCTCATTTATACCAGCATTTAATCCCGGATACAAGCGGACAGTTTTGGAAGCTCTCAGCGGGTTAATTTGATAAATCCCTGTGTTTTCAAGGGATATCAGGCTTTTTTCTGGATGATTCCGGAGAGTCCCGGACAGGTCGATGGTGCCGAGGGGGCGACTCGAACCCCCACGGGCATAGCCCACTGACCCCTCAAGACAGCGTGTCTACCAGTTCCACCACCTCGGCAATTCAGGTGGGCAAGTAAACAGGATACGAAATCTGCCCGGAGGTGCAAGGAGAATCGGGGGATTTACACTTGAATTTCCAAGGGGGGCGACTAGACTGGAGGGTACGGAAGGTGTCGTGGCCGAGTGGTTAGGCAGAGGTCTGCAAAACCTCGTACAGCGGTTCGATCCCGCTCGACACCTCCAGTCCTGCCAATTCCTGAAAATCCCGCAAAACCGAACGAACTCACTCCCACCCAAAGGTAGCTGGCGGCTTGTGGGAAATGTCGTAGAAGACGGTGTCCACCCCCGGAAGTTCGAGCAAGTCGACGGTGAGCGCATCCAGCAGATTCCAGTCGAGGCGAGCGAACTGCGCAGTCATCACGTCTTCGGAAACCACGGGGCGCAGCACCACGCTGTCGTTGTGGCCGCTCCGAGAGATGGGGAGCAGGATGACGAGCAGTTGGAAGATTTCGTGCATGAGACCGTGGTGCTCCAAGGCTTGGGTCGCCAGCACATCGGCCTCTCGGAGGAGAGCAAGCCGATCCTTGGTGCAGTAGGCTTCCCGCAGTAGGAAATCGAGTGCTTGGGTTTCCGGAGCTAATCCACCCTGCCTATTGAGTACCAGCACCACACGGTTGACGGAGCGCACGGTGTTGGTGATGCGGATAGAAGTCTCCTCCAGCCAGTCCCAGTCGCAGGGGGTGTTCCAAAGGGTCGCGGGCGAGGTGTAGGTGCGCTGATCGCCCTGCACTCCAACGGAACGCACAGGCAGTACAGCGGCCCGCACATTCGGATTGTTGAAGCAGGCGCGAATCGCCTTTTCCGTAGCGGTTGCTTCCAGAAATTCCTCGTTGCCGTTGGTGCAGAGGACATTGATCGCGAGGCCTGGTCCCGGAAACGGATGCCGCCAAACGAGTTCCTCTGGCAAGTCAAGCAACTTGCCCACCTGCCGAACCTCGTCCTTGTAAAGATCCCTGAGCGGTTCAACGACCTGTCCGGACGCCATCAGGTCCACCACCTCCTGCACGCGGTTATGGTGCGACTTGATGACGTTGGCGTGTGCGGTGCCGCCGGACTCGATGATGTCCGGGTAGAGCGTGCCCTGCCCCAGCATCCACTCTTCAGGCCGCAGGTCGAGTTCTTGGAGAAAGCGGTCGCGCATTTGGATGAAAGTTGCGCCGATGGCCTTGCGCTTTGCTTGTGGATTAGTGATGCCGGAAACAGCGGCTAGAAAGGTTGCACTGTAGTCCCGCGCCTCAACGTTTGAGTAGCCGAGGTGACGGTAACGCTCCATGATTTGCTTGCCTTCGTGCTTGCGCATGAATCCGTTGTCGATGAACAAGCCTTGCACCCGCTCCGTTCCCAGCGTCTTGACAAGCAGTGCAAAAGCGACCGAGGAATCCACTCCACCGCTGAGAAACATCAACACCTTGCGCTCGCCGACTTCCTCCTGAATCCGGAGGGCTGTTGCGGTGATGAAGGCTGCCATCGTCCAGCGGCCACGGACGTTGCAGAGCCGTGCAAAGTTGCCAAGGATGGTGGTGCCGCATACAGAGTCGGTGACTTCCGGATGGAACTGGAGTGTGAAGACCGGACGCTGCTGGTGCTGGAGCGCGGTGAGTTGACCGGGGGCGGTTGCGGCGATAGCCCGGAAGTCCGGAGGGCATTCAGTCACGCTGTCCTGGTGGCTCATCCAGACTTGGCTTGGAAACGCCACCCCTTCCCAAAGCGGGGAATCCGCGACTCTCTGGAGCTGCGCCTTGCCGAACTCGCCAATTCCGGTGTTTTTGATCACGCCTCCAAACTTGCGGGCCACGAGTTGGTGGCCGTAGCAAAGGCCAAGGATCGGCAGGTCGAGGTTCAGCAAATCGGGGTTGAACACGGGCGCGTCTTCCGCAAACACCGAGGCCGGGCCTCCGGAGAGGACGAGTCCTCGTGCATTTTCGAGGGTGGCGCGGTCGGTGACGGGTGCATGGATCTCAGTGTAGAATCCGAGGTGGCGCAGGCGCTTGGCGATCAAGTGGGCGTACTGGCTGCCGAAATCCAAAACGGCGATGTAGTCACAGGGCATTTGCGTTCTTGTGGAGTCCAAGATAAAATAATCTATTTCACTCAATATCGGCGCAGATGCGCCAAATTACTACAGAAAAGGCGTCTCATGTTTGGTATCGGTTTCCCGGAAATGATGGTTATCGTTGTTGTCGCGCTTATTTTCATCGGTCCCGACAAGCTTCCGGGTGTAATGCGCTCTGTGGGTCGAGGCTTGGTGCAACTCAAGCGGGCGACCAATGACGTTCGCACCACCGTCCAGGATGAGATGCGCGACATCGAGCGCGAGATCGATCTCAAGGACGTGAAAGACGCCAAGACGGAATTGGAGAGCGAGTTCGGCAGTGTCGCCAAACAGGCCAAGCTTCCGTTCTCGAATCTCGACACGTCAGGCAAGCTGGAAGCGATTGCTGACGCGCTGGAAAGCAAACCTGCTGAAAAAGTGGCCCAAGTTGAAGCTTCCGAGGAAACCGTCCAGAAAGACGAAGCTTCCAGAACCGACTCGCTCAAGCAAACGCTTGCGGACGCCTCACCTGCTCCGGATGTTGACACGACTCCCAAAACTGCCAAGGCAGAACCAGCGTAGCGAAATCCATCACCTGAGCCGACCTCCCCCCGGCACCAACCCCGGCGTTCCCAGCAACGTCCGAATCGCCACTGGCACTTCACCTCCAGACGACAATTCGTGCCACGCAAAGCGGCGGGCTTTACACGCTTGGGCCCACTGCTCCCCATGTTCTCGGAAGCGCTCCCGGTAGTCCTGCCAGTCTTCGGGACCCACCACTCGGTTTGCCTTGGGAAACTCCAGTTCCTCCAAATGCGAAACACTGTCGTCCGGATTCGCCTCAAAGGGATCGAGCACCCGAATGCAGGTGGAGCGAAATGCCATCTGCTGGAGTGCGTCCAGCCACGAGGTTTGCTGCACTTCCGGAATCAGGAAATCCGAGATAAAGAACAGGTGGTCCACCGATTTCGGGCGCAAATCCAAAGCCTCCGGACCTCCAACCACTGCTGACACAGGTTCAGCCTGATCGGCTTTTTTCAAGCTCTGGACGAGGTGTCGGAACGCTCGTCGCGAGGTGCGTGGTGGCACTGTCGGTTGAGCTTGCGAAAGGGTCCGGAAGGCGAGAGCGTCGCCTTGGCGATGCAGGACATACGCGAATGCGAACGCGCAGAGTAGAGCAGCTCGGAGCTTGGAAACCGTGGCTCGCTTCGAGTGAAATTGCATGGACGCAGAGTCATCAACGAGTAGCAACGCAGTAGCAGGCGTGTGGCTGTCGCGTTGTTTGACGTAGTAGCGGTCAGTGCGGGCGAAGAGCTTCCAGTCGAGATCACGCAAATCCTCTCCGGGGTGGTATTCACGGTACTCTGAAAATTCCAGACTGCGACCCCGGTGCGAGAGCGGATGGAATCCGAGCTGGGAGGAAGAGCGGTTGGGGCGCAGCAGTAACTCCTGCTGACGCAGGAGGCTGTAGAAATCCCGGTCTGCGATCATGCCGAGATTTGTAAAAACAAGCTTGGCGGTGCGGTGGATTCCACCACAGGGGCGGAGTGCAGCAGCCCGGAGGCTGCGGCGGCAGGGTCAGATCTTGCCCTGAAGCATGAACGCGATCACCAAACCGTAGATCACGAGGGACTCGATGAGGGCGAGGCCGATGATCATGGGGGTAAAGATTTTGTCCGTAGCGTTCGGGTTGCGAGCGATGCCTTCGAGGGCACCGCGCATGGCCATGCCTTGGCCGATGCCGCCACCGAGTGCGGCGATGCCGATGGCCAGTCCTGCGCCCAGCGCGATTCCGAACGTTGCCATTTCTCCATACTCTGCGGCGTAGAGGGGTGCACCCACAGCCATCAGTCCGATGAACAGGAGCAATTTTTTCATGGAATTCCTTGTTCCGTTGATTGAGGTTTTGCGATCAGTGAGCTTCACTCATCGCCATTTCAAAATAAATGGCGGACAGTAACACAAACACGAAGGCTTGCAGCACTGACACCAAAATACCCATGCCCATGAAGGGGATAGGCAGACCCACCGCTAAGATCGCGGAGAAGATCAACACCACCTTGTGGTCTCCCGTCATGTTCCCAAACAAGCGGATGGAGAGCGAGAGGGGTCGGACGAGATGGCTGATGATTTCGATAGGAAGCATCAGAGGGACGAGCACGGGCATCGGCCCCAAAAACTGCTTGATGTAGTGGCTACCGTTCTGCTTGATCCCCAGATAGTGCGTCAATACGAAAATGATGACGGCAAAAGCAATGGTGACGTTGAACTGATCGGTCGGCGGGTTGAAGCCCGGAATCAGACCGGAAAGGTTGAGGAAGAGGATGAAAAGGCCATAGGTTCCCAGCAGTGGCAACACCGGACGTGCGCCCACGCCGTGTTTAATGATTCCACTCAAGAAGGACAAAATTCCGTCCACCGTGACTTCTGCGAAGTGCGCCAAGTCGGCCTGTCCTGTGGGTTCGCGCATCTCAGTGCTGCGGAAGGGTTTCCCCGCGATGAAGGCGACCACGATCAGTACGACCGCGACGATCAGCATGTCCAGAATCGGCAAAGGGTCAATGCCCCATTCCACTAGCGGTGCCTCCAGCCAGCCGAGCAGGAGGTGCGACCATGTGAATCCGCCCGCTGCGGCAAACACCGGGGAGGCCAGCATAAGAAAAAAACCAACGAGTCCGAGTCGTTTGCAAAGCATTAGGTGTTTGTAGGAGGCGATTCGTTGCCGGGAGACCCAGAATTCAGGACGGTGTAGAGCAGCGAGGTCAAGATGATGTTGGAAAGCCCAATGAGCAATCCAGTTGCCGAAACTTCAAAGTGGAGGATAGCCAAGTACAGCACCACTCCGGATAGCCCCAACTTGAGCAGTTGGAACAGCACGAGCATGGGGTGAATGCGCTGATGCAGCAACAACTGCCGGATGGGCCATGCTGAACCCAGCACGTTTAAAACCACAACTGTTGATCCTATCAGAGAACCCACCACCACGTCAAGTCCGAAGGGGCTTGTGGCTAAGGCCAACCCAGCACTGACGACGAAGAGGAGGTTGCGGATCCGAACCAGAGTCCGGGAAATCGCGGTGCTGGGATTGGTCTCGGTTTCGGAAACGTCCGGGGTCATCCGTTGTTCGGTGTCGAAGACGTGGAGTCGCCGGACTCCTCACGACTGTCCTGCTGCACTCGGCGGTGCAGCCGGTAGATGCTGCGGTAGCCTGCCACGATTCCCGCCAGCCCAAAGACGAACAGCAGCCACGGATCAGTGTCGAACACCCCGTCCAGCCAGCTTCCCAGCCAGAATCCGACCACCACGGAAAGGCCGAGTTCCACGCCCAATGAACTGTACATCAGCAAGCGGGGGTTGAGTCTGGGCATGCTGAGAGCGTGAGAGTGTTTGTTTGAGTGGACTTGATTTCGTTCGAAAAATAGTATACCACACATACTTGCCTCTCGAAACCTCAAAGGTGTTAGGTTGGGCTGTGAAGGGCTTTGGTATCGAAATGCCTTGCCAAGCGCCCGGGAACCCGCTATAAAATAGGGTTTGCTCATTTGAGACCCCAATCAGGACAGTAAGACCATGTACGCAATTATTCGCGCCGGCGGACACCAACTTCGGGTGAGTCCCGGAGAGACCGTTTGGATGAACCGCTTTGAAGCCCAACCTGGGGACGCCTACGAGAACGATCAGGTGTTGCTCGTCAGTCAGGACGACGGTGAGGTGCAAGTCGGCCAGCCGCTCGTTGCCGGAGCCAAGATTCAGGGCACGGTGGTGGAAGAGCGCAAGGCCAAGAAGATCATCATCTTCAAGCGCAAGCGCCGCAAGGGCTACCGCAAGAAGCAGGGGCACCGCCAACGGCACACGGTCGTGAAGATCGACGCGATCCAATCCTGACGACTTTGAACCCCAACTCCGTATCGCACGATGGCACACAAGAAAGCAGGTGGCAGTAGCCACAATGGACGCGACTCCGCAGGCAAGCGCCGTGGCGTCAAGAAATTCGGCGGGGAGTTTGTCCGCGCTGGCAATATTCTCGTCCGCCAAGTCGGCTCCAGCTTCCACGCCGGCAAGAACGTCGGCACTGGCAACGATTTCACGCTCTTTGCGCTGATCGATGGCTTTGTGAAGTTTCACAAGGGAGGCCCGAGGAACCGGAGGTCGATCCACATCATCGCCACCGCCGAGACTGCCGCCGCCGGAGCATGACGGCGACACTCCGCTCACTCTCCGGGATCAAGCCCACGGGAACGCCCCACTTGGGGAACTATCTGGGCATGATCCGCCCTGCCCTTAAGCTTCAGGAAATCCACGAAACCTTTTATTTTATCGCGGATTACCATGCCCTCACAACGCTCCGCGAGGCGCCACTGCTCCAAGAGTACACCTATGACCTGACCGCGACTTTTGCCGCGTTGGGGATGGACTTTGACCGCCACACCTTCTATCGGCAGTCGGATGTCCCGGAAGTCACTGAACTGACGTGGATGCTCTCCTGCGTCACGGGCAAAGGCTTGCTCGACCGCGCCCATGCCTTCAAGGACGCTTCCACGAAGGGGCAGGAGATCAACATGGGGCTGTACAACTACCCCATCCTGATGGCAGCGGACATCCTGCTCTACGACACCAATTTCGTGCCGGTGGGCAAGGACCAGCAGCAGCACTTGGAGATGACCCGCGACATGGCGATCCACTTCAACAACACCTTCGGTGAAGCCCTTGTGGTTCCGGAGGCGTTGATTGAGAACAAGGTGGCCACGATTCCGGGGCTGGACGGACAGAAGATGAGCAAGTCCTACAACAACATCATCCCGCTCTTTGCACCGGTGCAGACGCTGCGCAAGGCAGTGATGAAGATGCAGACCGACTCCAAGACGGTGGAGGAACTCAAGGATCCGGACACCTGCGGGGTCTTTGCGCTCTACCGTTGTTTCGCCAACGAGGATGAACAAGCTGCTCTAGCTGAACGCTATCGCGCCGGAGGCTTGGGCTACGGCGAGGCCAAGCAGCTTTGCTTTGAGCGCGTGAATGCGGAACTGGCCGACGCCCGCGAACGCTACAACGCCCTGCGCAGCAATCCGGAACAGCTCGAAGGCATCCTTGAAGCCGGACGCGACAAGGCCAAGCTGGTTGCACGAGAAGTGCTGGCTCGGGTCCGCAGCCGCGTCGGTCTTTACAAATGAGCGGTTCTCCTGCTACCGCTAAGAAAATCCCTGACATTCTTGCCTCACGCTACGCCAGCACGGCGATGTGCGTGATTTGGTCTCCGGAGGGCAAGGTGCGGCTGGAGCGCGAATTCTGGATCGCCGTGATGCGGGCGCAGCACTCGCTCGGTGTCGCCATTCCGGAAGCCGCCATTGCCGACTACGAGCAGGTCCGCAACCAAGTCGATCTTGCCAGCATTGCCGAACGCGAACGCATCCTGCGGCATGATGTCAAGGCCCGCATCGAGGAATTCTGTGCCCTCGCTGGACACGAGTACGTCCACATGGGTCTCACCAGCCGTGACCTCACTGACAACGTGGAGCAACTTCAGGTGTTGCGTTCCCTCGACTTGCTGCGGACCAAGGCGGTTGCGGTCTTGCTGCGTATGTCGGATTGGGCCTCCCGCACCCGCAGTCTGCTACTCGTTGCCCGCACCCACAACGTTCCGGCCCAACCAACAACGGTGGGCAAGCGGCTGGCGATGTTCGGCGAGGAACTGCTACAAGCCCTCCAGCGGCTCGATCACCTTGCGGAAACCTATCCCATCCGAGGCTTGCAGGGGGCGGTCGGTACCCAGTTCGACCAGTGGCAACTGCTTGGCGATGGCGAGAAGGTACAGCAACTCACGGAGCAAATCCGCACCCACCTCAAGTGCCCGGCATCGCTCAACGCGGTTGGTCAGGTGTATCCCCGAAGTTTGGATGCCGAGGCCGTGCAGGCGCTCTTCACGCTCAGTTCCCCGCTTTCCAGCTTTGCAAAAACCCTGCGGCTGATGGCCGGGCAGGGACTCGCTTCTGAAGGTTTCCGGAAAGGGCAGGTCGGTTCCTCAGCGATGCCCCACAAGATGAACGCCCGGACCTGCGAGCGCATCGGCGGTTTCCACCAAATCCTCAACGGTTTTGCAAACATGCTGATGGGGTTGTCCGGAGACCAGTGGAACGAGGGGGACGTGGCCTGTTCCGTGGTGCGGAGGGTGGCACTTCCGGGGGCGTTCTTCGCGGCAGACGGACAGCTTGAAGCGGCCCTCACGGTTCTCGATGAGATGGGTTTTTACGAAGCTGCGATTCAGGCGGAGATCGAGCGCGAATTGCCCTTCCTCGCCACCACCGCTCTACTCATGGAAGCGGTCCGGCGCGGCAGTGGCCGTGAAGTCGCCCACGAGGTCATCAAGGAACACGCCGTTGCCACCGCTCAGGAGTTGCGGGACGGCGTCCGCACCGATAACAACCTGCCGGAACGGCTCGCGTCCGACGAGCGACTGCCACTTGCGTTGGAAGACATTTGCAAGGTGCTGGATGATCCCGGACGCTTTATGGGATCTGCACCTCAGCAGGTCGATGTGTTTGTAGGAGAAGTCAGGAAATGGCAGGAGCGGTTTCCAGACGCACAGACCGTGCGACCAGCACCCGTCCTTTGAGAGAAGGACAGGGCACCCCCCCGGTACCCTGTCCGGTGGAGGCAATCAGAGGTTGGTTTTGTACTCCCTGAGGAGCTTGGCTTTGCGTAAGCTCAGCCCCAACCTTGAATACACCTCCACTAAAAACGGTCTCAACTCGTTGATGTCCTCATCATCCGCACTCTCTGCGAAAAAACGTTCATACGATTCCATCGCGGGCAAGAGTAACCCATTGTCTTTCAAAACACCAGCATAAAGAAAACCCGAGGAGTCCATTTCTTGAATTTTTTTGCTCTGTGAATCGAACTTCTGGAGCTTTTTCTTCGTCATTCTTTTGAAATGACGTTGTTTTGTTGTGAACACCACCTTGGAACCGTCGAGGACTTCAACATAGTATCTCATGTGTTTCTTGGGTGGCTGAACCTGCACCCGCACTAAATCGTCCACAACGGCCGGGACCTCCAGCACCTCTGTGTCGGCCCATTTCTTGGTCTTTTTGTCTTTCTGCCCAATGTGCAGACGGTAGCTGTACGTTGACCCCACACTTTCCCAGCCGATCTCCGGGAAATCCGAGGTAACGACATGATGCCCTGGTTTGAGCTGGATGCCCTCCTTTTTGGCGGAGCGCCGGACTGTCGTGTACTTCTGCGTCTTCGCAAATTTTTTCGACATTCCGGAGAGCAGGTCGTTGGTCTCCTTGGCTCCTAGCTCACCCTTCACGGCTTCCAGCCCTTCCGGAGTCACTTTGGCCTCAGAATTGGCCGTCAGTGCGATGGACTCCCCGGTGTTCTGGTTGATGAACTGCACGGAACTGTCGGCTCCGAGGCGGACCATGTAGCCCTTGTACATGAATTTGTTGCGGCGGACCTTCTTCCACTTCTTGCCGTTCTTGGTGTACTCCACCTTGCCCTGCGGGTTGGCGAGCATCCCCACCGGTACCTTCTTGGCGTAAGCGGGCAGGCAGAGGGTCAGGGCCAGCAAGGCCGTCATCAATCCTTTCCAGACGAGTCGCATGGGGTCTCCTAAGTCACGAGTTGTGGGTTGGTGGCGTGAATGGGTCAGAGTTTGCAGAGAGTTGGGAAAACATGCAAGCCCGTTCCGCCATTTTTTTGGGTGCATGTTCATTCTCGCATGGAAGGAAGAGATGAGGCAACTGTTTTTTGTAGCCGGATGCTGCGCCGCCCTGCTGTGGGGCATGGGCACCTCCGCCTCCGCCGCACGGAAGCACACGGAACTCAATGAGACCATCGGGGTGCTGAATCTGCTGATCCAACAGACGCGCTTTCACACGATCAAGTGTGCCGAACAGGTTTGCGACCTCGCCACGCGGGATTCGTCAGTTGCCCTGATCGTCAGGCGGTCCTCGCCTCGGCAATACCGACGAGAACGGCTCAGCTACATCCTGCTCGCCGCTTTTCACGGCCCCAACTTCACCACGCGGCTGGAAATGCGCTACTACGACTCGCAGAACCTCATCATGCTCATCCGCAACAACCGAGCTTTTTCCATTCGTGCTGAGGGCAACCCGCTCTACAACACCCTCCGGACCTGGCGTGACCGCTCGCTGGCAACCATCAAGATCAGCGGCGCGGGCTACCTCTCCGGATGAAAAATCCTCGTTCGCTTCCACCGCCAGATTGACTGTTCACTCCGGGGCTGGAACCATGTTGGTCACGCCCGGATGGCGGAACTGGTAGACGCAAAGGACTTAAAATCCTTCGACCGAACGGTCGTGCGGGTTCGATTCCCGCTCCGGGCACCATCCTTCCTTTCAGTACCTTCCAGAATTTCACGCTTACCGCACCCCACCAATTCCTTGAGACTCCTTGAAAACACTGGAGTTACACGCCATAACCCTTCCGCTATTGTCCTGAATTATCCGCTTGCGTTGTCCACTACCTAACGCCATGATTAGGGGGTACATACTAGAGGGCAGAGAGTTTCACCCCTCTGGATAAAGCAAATATACCCCAATAAAAGCAGGATTACGGGGCAAGACGGGCCTGCTTCAAACAGGGAATCTTCGGGTTCAGGCGTTGCAAACACTGGCCTTGATGCGGCTCAGGCCGTCATAATCCCTGTTTGTACCCCATGCAAGAAAGGCAACCATGCGACCGACCAACAAGCTCACCGAGTTGACCATCAAGCAGGCCAAGCCCGCAGAAAAGCAGTACAAGCTTTCAGACGGCGGCGGCATGCACTTGCTCGTCCACCCCAACGGCTCGAAATACTGGCGGATGAAATACAGCTTTGACGACAAGGAGAAGACCTTGGCCCTTGGTGTGTGGCCGGAGGTGTCACTGACGGAGGCCCGCAACTGCCGGAAGGATGCGCGGAAAATGCTCCGGGACGAGATTGACCCCCTTGAGGCAAGGTGGGAGCGAAAAAGGCAGCGGCAGGAGCAGAAGCGACAGCAGGAAAAGGCGGAGCAGACACAGGCCACCACCTTCATGAAAGTCGCCTTGGAGTGGATGCAGAAGCAGGGGCCGCGCTGGACCGACGAGCATTGCAAGCGGGTACGCCGTGGCTTGGAGATGCACGTCTTTCCGGAAATCGGCCACCGCCCGATCACGGAGATTGACGCACAGGAGATGCTGGCGGCACTGCGGGGGCTGGAGATGCAGGAGAAGCACGAGGCCGCACACCGGGCGCGTCAGCGTTGTGAGGGCGTGTTCCGCTACGGCATTGTCACGGGGCAGTGCCAGCACAACCCCGCCGTTGACCTGCGCGGGGCGCTCACGGCGAAGACCGTCAAGCACTTGGCCGCGCTCAGGCCCGACGAGCTTCCGGAATTCCTGCACCGTCTGGACGAGTACGACGGCCACCCCGTCACCAAGCTGGCCATGCGCTTCATGATCTACACCTTCGTCCGCACCGGGGAGCTTCGCCATGCCGAGTGGCGGGAGTTCGACCCCCGCAGCGACGAGCCGACATGGACCATTCCCCCCGCGAGGATGAAGATGCGCCGTGAGCATCTGGTGCCGCTCTCGTTTCAGGCCATCGAGATACTTGAGCAGATGGAGCAGTTTTC
>CAJWCD010000102.1:0-13764 GCA_913020725.1 uncultured Pseudomonadota bacterium | reverse complement strand
TTGTGTTGAAAAACAAACACATTATCATCTGTTGCATAAACAGGTTGTCCAACGTCTGTAATCACCGCGCCAGAAACCGAAAGGCTCACTTGGCCTTTTTTTCTTACGTGGACGTTGAGATCTGCTGCTGCTCCGGATGAATTATCTACTTTTTCAACGAAGCCTTGCCCTTGGTATGGTCGTCTGGCTGATCTGTGCTGCAACAGGATGGGCCGAGGACCGCGAGGTGCACCCGTTCCGAATCCGCAGCCTGGCCGGAGAGCGCTTCGACTCCCGCAAGGCAAGCGGGCCGGTGGTGTTGTCCTTCTTCTTCACACGCTGTCCGCCGTGCGTTCGGGAGATGCCCGCACTGCTCCAGCTGATGCGCGAGCGTGAGGCCACGGAGCGGCTGCTGTTCGTGGACCCGTATGTGCGAGAGTTGGGGATTCAGGACTCCCCGGACAGTGAACGTCAAATCCTCCGCTTTGTCCGTGAGCTTGGGATTCAAGAAGCACAGGTGTATTTTGACGAGATCGGAACCCTCACCAAGAAATTCGCTCGCGCCGGAGTGTTCCAGCAAGCCAAGCGGTACGGGACCATGTTGATTTTTCCCACCATCGTGGTGGTCGATTCGGAACACCGGGTTAGGTTGGTGATGGAAGGTTCGCCCCCGGATTTTCTGGAGCGCATCGCGGAGGTGTTATGAGAGCGGGATATTTTTGGGGAGTGGCGCTGCTGGGGGCGCTGGCGGCATGTGGCCCTTCACAACCAGCCGACCCACAGGCCAAGCTGGCGGAGGCCCAAGCGCAGCACCAAAGCGACCTCGAAAGCGCAGGCTTGCGTGAAGGGGTATCAGGAGCACCTGCTGGATCCAAGGAAGCAGAACCTGAAAAGAAAGCTGCGATGGTCACCTTGAGGGAGGGTGAGACACGTCCCGCGTGGAGTTCGGAGACTCCGCGGGATTGCGAGACGGAGTTCTGGTGCGGGATGGCCTTTGTGGATGACTGCGCCAACCTCAACTCCTGTCGCGCCTTGGCCGAAACCCGTGCCCGCGACGATCTACGCAAGCGCATCGCGGTGCGAATCCGCTCCCTCACGGTGGGACGTTTGTACCGGGAACAGGACATGGAGGGAGAATCCGGGAACCGGCAGTTCTGGCAGGAACTCCGCGAGAAGGGCGCGACCATTGAACTCAAGAACGTGCGCTTTGAACATTTTTTCTGGATTCCGGAACGGCAGCACATGGTGCTGGCACGCATGGAGCGTCCTAAGGTGGAGGAAACCCCGGATGCCAAAGCGAACAAATCCGTTGGAGCCGACTGGCATCCGGTGCGGCTGGTCGTTGCTGAAGCCGCAAAACCCGCAGGATTGCATCAGGATCTGCGGGAGCATCTGGCGGTGCTGTTACGTGAGCAGGGTGCAAGCGTTGAGGACGACACGACCCACGCCGAGTCCTTCCGGATTCTAGCTCCCTCCCTCAAAGTCCAGATTGACGAATACTCCGGGCAGTTCCAGCTCTTCAAGGGCATGGCCACGGTCTATCTCACACTGCTCGTGCAAGATGAGTCAGGGAAGCCTGTCGCCCGCAAAACATGGACTGCAAAGCGGCTGCTCTCGAAAACCCCGGATGACCTCAGTACGGCAGAACAGCAGGAGGCCGCGCAGAAAACTTTGAGGAAAGGGTTACGAGAATTTGAAGCGCAGCTGCTGGGATTTTTTCAGGAGCACCTTCAACTTTGAAAAACAGGCTCAGGAGCGCAGTTCGTAGGACACGCGCCGCATCGCGTCTTCGAGCTTGCGGCAGTAGCGGGGGATTTCGTCGGGAGGTGAATCCGGAGGCACCAGCAGGGGTTCGCCAAACGCCCCCTCGATGCGGTTGAACGGTTGGGGCAGGCGGTGCCGGTCCCACGTCTTCAGCCGCCACTCGCGTTTGCAGGTGTAGCTCCACGGCAGGATGGGCACCTTGGCCTGCTTTGCCAGCAGCACGATGCCGGGTTTGGCTTCCAAAGGCGGACCCAGCGGGCCATCCGGGGCAATGGCGATGCTCTCCCCGGAGTTCAGCACGTTGAGGGTGTCCAGCAAGCCCTCCGTCCCGCCGCGATTGGAGGAACCCCGCGTGGCCTTGAAGTTGAAGCGGCGCATCACCTGATAGATCGCCTCCCCGTCCCGGCTTGCGCTGACCAAGGCGGTGAGGTGCAGGCTCCGGAACATCCAGATGCTGAAGAAGATGTCCTGATGCCACGTGGAGACGAGAAACGCGCCGTGCTGCTCGCGGGCCGCTTCCGCCACTTCCATGTTGCGGACGACCACCCGTGAAGTCAGCGCGGTGGTTCGCAGCAGCACCGTGAGCAGCCAAATCCCAAAACGCTCCTTGCGGCGCAGTTGGGGGATCTCCGGAGTTTCCTGTTTAGACATGGTCGACATACGGACCTCTGCAACTGATTTTCCGAGCAGTCCTCAGCCCAAAACTTCAGTCGCGGTCAGCCGTTCGTAGGGTGCGTCAAGCGCGAAGTTGAGCGTTGTTTCACCTGTAGATTGATGGGCAACCTGAATGCCCACACGCTCTTGGTGCAAGGTCAGCACAATCTCCAACCCGGCAACCGTTGCTTGCAGAGAGATTTCCGTGAGCAGGCGTCCGCAGAGGTCCACTTCCTCAACCGACAAGACGGTGCCTTGAATCCGCAAGCCACCCCCGTGCTGTTCCAAGCGCACCTGCGCCCCGGTGTGTTGCTGAAGCCAATCCTTGAGTTGTGCTTGCGTCCAAGTCACTCCCAGTCCTCCCAGACGGAAGCGGTGGTTGCACTTTCCGCTTCCAGGGGTTCCTGCTGGCGGCGAATGCGCTCGGCCTCAACGGCTTGGGCCAAATCGCGGGTGAGTTCAGGGAGGCCGCGCCCGGAAACCGCAGAAATCCGGAAAACCTGCTCGTCTTGCGCCTCAAGACGGTTTTGCAACGCATCAAGGTCTTCGTCCTCAACGGCGGCGTCCAGCTTCGTGAGGGCGATTCTGCGCGGTTTTTCGGGGAGCTTGGGAGAGAACTCTGCAAGCTCGTGCAACAGCGTTTCGTACTCCACCCACGGTTCGTGTTCGCTGAATCCGGAGACATCGAGCAGCAGCACCAGCAAGGCGGTGCGCTCAATGTGCCGCAGGAAACGATCACCCAAGCCCCGACCTGCGTGCGCCCCCTCGATGATGCCGGGAATGTCCGCAATCACAAAGGCATCGTGATCCGGATGCTGCACCACACCAAGATTAGGAATGAGGGTGGTGAAGGGATAATCGGCGATCTTAGGACGGGCATGGGAAACGCGGCTGATGAGCGTAGACTTTCCGGCATTGGGAAAGCCGACCAAACCGATGTCGGCCATCAGCTTGAGTTCGAGCCGCACCCAAAGTTCCGTGCCCTCCTCGCCGGGCTGGTGGTAATCCGGAGCGCGGTTGGTGGAGGACTTGAAGCGGGTGTTGCCGCGTCCGCCGCGTCCGCCGTCGAGAAATCGATAGGGTTTTTCAGCGACCACCTCCAGCATCACCTCGCGGGATTCCTCGTCCAAAACCACGGTTCCCAACGGCACTGAAATGTGGAGGTCGTGCCCGGCGCGTCCGTGCCGATCTTGCCCACCACCCGCAAAGCCGCTCTCGGCGTGTTGGTGCTGCTGAAAGGAGAGGTCAAGCAGCGTGGTCTTGTTCGGATCACCGACAAAATAAACGTCTCCGCCCTTGCCGCCGTCTCCACCGCTCGGTCCACCTAGCGGTACAAATTTTTCCCGCCGGAACGCAGTGCAACCCGGACCACCCGGACCGGAGCGGACATGGATTTTGACCGAATCAACGAACTTCATTCCGCTGCGGCCTCAACATTGAAGAACTGGGTGAACTCTTCCGGAAGTTCCAGCCCAAGCTGGGTGTTGAGCTGGTTCACGAAGGGGCGCGTCGCCTCCTTGAGGCAGTTGTGGAACGCAGAGGGCGCCTCCTCCAGTTCTGCAAAAAGCTCGCGGTAGGCGTGGTTGGATTGCCGGAGCAGAAGTTTTGCGTGCACGGGGGCTTGCTCCGACTGTTCCGCAAGCGAGACGAGCAACCTGTCATCCGGAAAACCCAGCAACAGGTAGGTGAAGGAATCCTTGAAGCGGAACACGAAAAACGGAGTGGGGTTGGGGAAGCCATCGCGGATGCGCTGGACAAAATCAATGAAATGCTCGCGCATGGCATCGTCGCCCCAGAACTCTGTGTGGAGCGAACTGACGGTGCGGTCGCATGCCAAATTAAAACGCCGGAAGTAGTGGTAATCCTTGTAGCGGATGACTTCCGGGTGATTCACCAGCCGACGCTCCTGAAAGTGCAGCGCCTGCATCGTGGCCATCAAATCCTCTGGAGTGAAGGGCGCAGGATCACTTTGCGCATGTGAGGATTCTTGATGCTGCTCCCAATCGGAGAGGAACTGCGCTTTGGCTTGGAGGTAGCGTTCAAACACCCCCGTGTTCGTGAGTCCTTGCACGTTTTGCAGCATCTCGGTGGCCGTGCCGTCTAGATCGAGATCGTCCAGCAAACCAACGAGTTCCTGCAACTCCGCGCGTTCCGGGTAAGCGTTCTGAAGTTCCCGGACCGTTGCCAGCGTGCGGCGTACCTTGAGACGGGTGCGATTCTGAAACCCTGCGGCGTTCACCTGCTGGGCCGCTTGTTCCTGAAAAACCTCCACGGGAAGCTGGCTCTCGTTGGGACCATGCAGGGAAAACGCATGAGACAGGTTGTTGGCCGGAGTCCCATTGGTGTAGAATTCATCCACCAACTGCGTTTTGAGCTGCGTGGCTGCGCCGTAAAGCCGTTCATCGCTTGCCAACCGCGTCATCAGCACTTCCAGTCCCTCCAACAACTCGCTGGCACGAGTGCGGCACTCCGGCTCAAGATTCACCACTGCACCGGGCACTCCGGAGGCGGTGAACATCCCGGAATTGGGGGATTCCGACTCGGTTTCTGCTTCAGCCATGAAGGTTTGTCAACAGGTGGAGGCTTGTTCCAACTCTGAATGCAAGCATCCTCACACGCTATGGAAAACGACGGGGAACCTCAAGCCGGATTGAAAAAAGGGAATGGCGGAATGGCAGCTCGCCAGCACCAAAAGTCGTTTGAATCCAGTTGCTGTTTGGAAGCGCACGAGGGACCGTTCAGACCCGGATTTCGACGATAGCCTCGACTTCAACGGTGATGTTGTTAGGCAGCGATCCCATGCCGACGGCGGAACGGGCGTGGCGGCCCTTTTCCTCAAAAACCTCCACCATCAAATCCGAGCAACCGTTGATGACTTGCGGGTGCTCCAGAAAATCTGGAGTGCCGTTCACCATGCCGAGCAGCTTGACCACGCGCTCTATGCGGTCAAGTTCGCCCAGCGCCCCCTGCATGACTGCAAGCAGGTTGAGTCCCGTGAGGCGGGCATCCTGATAGGCTTGCTCGATCGTGACCTCCTGTCCCACCTTGCCCGTGTGAAAGCTGCCGTCCGCCTCACGCGGCCCTTGCCCAGACAAGTACAGCAGGTTGCCTGTGATCACAAAAGGGACGTAGTTGGCAAGCGGAGACGGGGATTTTGGGAGTTCGATGCCAAGGGATTTCAGCCGTGCTTCTACAGACATGGATGCTTTTTAGTTTTGGGTTTGAGGCAGCTTGCCGGAACATTGCGGAGCCAATCACCGTGCCTGATGCAAAATCTGGGAACGATGGGCGACAGGCTTCAAGAAATTGGGGGCTGTTGAAACGGAGTAGGAACCGATCCGGTTTGTGCAAACCGTGCCTCCCAGAAACCCCAGAAGGCACGGCGGGTAAGTTTGAGGGGATGTGCCGAGGTGGGCTAATTTAGCAGACAGTGTAGAACAAGGCGGGGTTCCTGTCCGGAAGTGCCCCGCAACTTCCTGAAGATAAAGAAAACTTGGAGTCAGTCGGTGTGGAAGTTGGCGTCCACCGTGACTTTTTGAAGAGAAAAAAATACTAGCACATTCCCCCCCTGACTTGCTCAGGGCGTGATGCCCGAACAATGTTACTCACCATCTACTCATACTGACCGACAGTCAAGTGTTTTTTTGTTTTTTTTCAGTTCTGCATTTTTTTCCACAACTCAGGAGCACGGATGGGAAGTTTTTTTACCCGGATACCGGTCGCGTCTCGCACCGCATTGGCCAGTGCGGCTGGTCCCGGAACAATGGGCGGTTCCCCCACTCCACGAATCCCAAATGGTCCTTTGGGCGAAGCAACTTCAACCAAGACCGGCTCGACGGATGGCGCCTCATCACAACGCGGCAAGGCATAATCCAAGAAGGACGGTGTGAGCAAGTGGCCATCGTCGTCATAGACCAATTGTTCCTGCAAACCAATGGCAAGTCCCTGTAATGCACCGCCCTGCAACTGTCCCTCGACCATGAGAGGGTTGAGGGCAAAACCGACATCCTGCACCGCCACATACTGTAGCGGCGTCACGACTCCGGTTTCCTTGTCCACCCTCACGCGCACCAGGTGCACGGATGCCACAGGAGCGTTGACTTCGACTGCCGAGTTGCCATGCGCTAACAACGGCCCCCCTTGGCCTCGTGTGGATTCAGCGCGACTCGCGAATTCTGCCAAGGTGACGGCCTTGCTGCGCACCCCTCGGACAAAGACTTTGCCCTCCTCAATTTCGATGTCCTGCTCGCTGGCCTCAAAGTGCTCGGCTGCCATTTTGGTGACGCGCTGGCGTACTTCGCCCGCCGCATCCGCAAGCGCCCCGGCCACGCTGTATGTCACCATGCTGCCACCGCTAACAGGCGCAGCAGGTCCGGAGGTGGTGTCGCCCTGCGTGATGGTCACTTGCTCCGGAAGCACACCGAGGGTTTCAGCAACAATGTGGACAAATCCGGAATTCACGCCGGAAATATCCACGGAACCCACCAGCACTTGCACGGAACCGTCGCTCTCCACCCGGACCACCGCCGAGGCTGGAGCCGTGTTGCAGCCCCACACACCTGCTGCCAGTCCAATGCCCTCGTCCAGACGATTTTCACGGTTGGCCCACGCAGGATGCTCGCGCATTTTATCCAGCACCTCCCGAAAGCTCAGGCTTGGCCACGGGTTGCCGGTGATCATGGCATCGCCACCACCCGATGCGTTCTGGTAACGGAACTCCAGCGGATCGATTTCAAGTTCGCGGGCGAGGTCGTCCATGTGGGATTCCATCGCAAACACGGCTTGTGGAGCGCTCGGAGCACGGTAGGGGCCTGTCATGACTTGCGTGGTGCAGACATCGTTGGCGGAGATTTTGATGTGCGGGATGAGGTATTGGCTTGCCAACAAGGTTGCGGCCAGTCCGGACCATGGGGCAGAAAACGCTCCGTTGTTCAAATAAAGTTTCGCTTCAAGGGCACAAAGCTGGCCGTCCTGCTTGACCCCCATCTTGAGATCGATGCGGTGTTCCGGGGCAGGCATGGATGTGAGAAAATCCTCGGTGCGTGTGAGTTCCAACCGCACCGGGCGGTGTAGCAGGTGTGCGATGGCTGCCACGAGCGGTTCGAGTAAGCCATGCTTGCCTCCAAAGCCTCCGCCCATCGGCATCGGCACCACCCGGACTTGACTGCGCGCAAGGCGCAAAAGCCGGGCGACTTCATTGCGGATGGTGCGCGGTCCCTGAGTGCTGACGTAGAGGACGAGTCCGGAACTGCCTTCGGGTGCAGCCACCGCAATCTGCGGTTCCAGATAGCCCTGATGCACCGCTGGAATCCGGTAAGTACGTTCCAGCACCACATCCGCTTCCTGAAAACCTTGCTCCACATCCCCACGGGCGTACTTGTTTTCCGTGTGGATGTTGCTGGGTTCACTGGATTCGGCAGTGCCCTGCTGCTCCACGCCGCCATGATCAGCTGAGACGTCAATGGCATCTTTCGGCAAACCGTGCGGCCAGAGAATCGGAGATTCAGGACTGAGGGCTGCATCGAGGTTTGGAATTGCGGGCAGGAGTTCGTATGCGACCTCCAATACCTCCACGCCGTCCTGCGCCGCTGCGACCGTCTCACCGACCACTGCAACCACGGGTTGTCCCTCAAACAGCACCTTCTCCTTGGCGAGTACCGCGCTCATGCGAGAACTGATAACTTGGTCACGGGTCGGAAGGTCCTCTGCCGTCAGCACCGCGACCACGCCCGGAAGCGCCTGAGCTGCCGTGCGGTCCACACTGATGATGCGAGCGTGGGGATGCGGGCTGAGCATGAGCCGGACATGGAGCATGCCTCCAATTTTCAAGTCTCCCGTAAAATTGAGTTGTCCCAGCAATTTATCCTGCTCGTCCACTGGCAGGGCACGCTTGCCTAAGTAGCGGTATTCCGTTGTCTTCGTGCTGTCCATGAAATTTTCTCAGAAAGTGGTGATTATCAAAAAACTCTACCACACTGTACTTGGAGTACAATCTCCAATTCAGCTTGCCCGCAAACCGGAGGTGTGCGAGAGTACCATCTCTTCACTTGGAGCCTGTGCTGTGCCGACGAGACGTTTTTCCAAAAAACTGCTATTGCTGATTCTGCTAGCACTGCCTGTCGCTCCAACCTCCCTGCTTGCCAATCACGGACTGGACTACAGCGAACTCCGCAAAATCGTCGAGGCCCGCCAGAGTCCCTTCACCGACTCCTCTTCTCCCTACACTGGAAATATCGGCCCCGAAGTGCGGATCAGCACCATCCGGCGTCATGCACAGGCGATGTCGCAGGGGGTTTGGAAACCCCATCCTGCGCTTGATTACGCCAAACTCCTGCGCTCTGTCCGGGAGTACCGAAAGCTGCAGACCCGAGGACCGATCAGGCGGCCTTGAGGTCAATGACCTGAACCAGTGGGTTGGGCCACTGGAGGTAGTCCTGCCACTGGGGATCCGGAATGCGCAGGGGTAGAGACTTGGCGATCCCGACCATTTCCCAATAGCTTGGCTCATGGGGAGGGCTGGTGGGGTGAACGATGTTCGAACCTTTGCTGAAGTTGCAACGGTAGCAGGCGGTGACCACGTTGTCCCAAGCGGTGTGCCCACCCCGGCTCTTGGGTAGGACGTGGTCGATGGTGAGCTGTTCGGAGACGTAGGACTTTCCGCAGTACTGGCAGTGGAAGCGGTCTCGCAGGTAAATGTTGCGCCGCGTGAAGTACACGCGGTTGGTGCGCCGGATGTACTTTGCCATCACCACCACGCTGGGCATGGGCATGGCAAAGTGCTGCGCACGGCAGGGCCAGTTCCGGTAGGAGCGCAAAACCACCACCTTGCCGAGGAAGTACGCCTTGACCGCCTGCTGCCATGTCAGGGTGCTGAGCGGTGCATAGGTCAGGGGCTGGTGATCTTGGTTCAGCAAAAGGACATGGCTCATGGGTGCGTTTCCTCACTCCAGTTGAGTTGGTGAATCCCGGATGCGGGAGAACCCGGAGGGCTGAGCCACCCTCCGGGGAGGTCAGCCTTCCTGGGCCTCGCGCATAAAATTGCGCAAGACGGTGTGCAGGATGCCACCATTGCGGTAGTATTCGATCTCGACCTTGTTGTCGAGTCGGCAGAGGACCGGAATCTCTTGGTCATCCGCCTTGAGGATGAGCTGCTGTTGCGGTTGCAGGCCATCGTTGAGTCCCAGCACGGAAAACGTCTCGCTTCCGGAAAGCCCCAGCGACTCGTGCGTTTCTCCATTCATGAACTGCAAGGGCAGTACCCCCATGCCCACAAGGTTGGAGCGGTGGATGCGCTCAAAGCTCGCCACCACGACCGCCTTGACCCCCAGCAAAAATGTGCCTTTTGCGGCCCAGTCCCGTGAGGAACCAGTGCCGTATTCGCTTCCCGCCAAGACGACCAGCGGCGTTCCGGATTCCCGATAGCGTAGGGCGGCTTCGTAAACCGAGGTCACTTCGCTCGTGGGAAAATGGGTCGTGAAACCACCTTCTGTTCCGGGAGCGATCTGGTTACGGATGCGGACGTTCGCGAACGTGCCCCGCGTCATGATGCGGTCGTTGCCCCGCCGTGAGCCGAAGGAATTGAAATCCTTGGGTGCCACCCCCTTTTCCGTGAGAAACTTGCCCGCAGGAGTGTCGGCTTTGAAGGAACCCGCAGGAGAGATGTGATCCGTCGTCACGGAATCACCGAGCTTGAGCAGCACCCGTGCGCCCACGATGTCCTGAATGGACGACACCTCGGTGCTCATTTTGGTGAAGAACGGCGGGTTCTGGATGTAGGTCGAAGCTTCATCCCAAGCGTAAACCTGCCCGGTTCTGGCCTTGATCTCGTTCCACATTGGGGTCATCTCATCCATACGACTGTATCCCTTTTCATAAAGATCGCTGGTGATCAACGCCTCAACTTCAGCAATCTCCTCATGTGCGGGCCAGATCTCTTTGAGTAAGACATCGTTGCCGTCGCGGTCCTTGCCGAGCGCGTCGTTCTGGAGGTCGGTGTTAACCGTCCCCGCGAGCGCATAGGCCACAACGAGCGGTGGGCTGGCAAGGTAGTTCGCCTTGATGTTCGGGCTGATGCGCCCCTCGAAGTTGCGGTTTCCGGACAGCACGGATGTGACCACGAGGTCGCCCTCGTTGATCGCCTGCTCGATGTTCTCCGGCAGTGGCCCAGAGTTGCCGATGCAGGTGGTGCAGCCATATCCCACTGTGTGGAAGCCCAGTGCGTCGAGGTGTTCCGAAAGTTGCGCTTTATCGAAGTACTCAGTCACAACACGGGAGCCCGGGCCGAGGGAGGTCTTCACCCACGGCTTGGGGAGCAGTCCACGCTCGTTGGCCTTTTTTGCCAACAGTCCTGCGGCGATCATCACCGAGGGGTTGCTTGTGTTCGTACAAGAGGTGATTGCCGCAATCGTCACGTCTCCGTGTGCAAGCATATGCCCATCGAGTCCTTGCACCGGAATCGTGGTTTGGGTGGCTTCGTCGCTCAACTCGAAGCCCCGCTGTGCGATCGACGCCCGCAGCGTTTGCTGCCAAGTCTCCTGCATCGCGGAGAGGTTCACGCGATCCTGCGGACGCTTCGGACCCGCCAGCGCAGGTTCCACGGTGGAAAGGTCCAGTTCGAGCGAGTCCGAAAACATCGGGTCCGCCGTCGCGTCGGTACGGAACAAGCCCTGCGCCTTGCAATAGGCTTCCACACGCTGCGCCCCCGCTTCCGAGCGTCCAGTTTTGCGCAGGTAATTGAGCGTTTCAGAATCAACCGGAAAGAAGCCCATCGTCGCCCCATATTCAGGGCCCATGTTGGCAATCGTCGCTCGGTCGGCGAGCTTGAGGTTGGAGAGTCCGGGGCCATAGAATTCGACGAACTTCTCCACCACGCCCTTCTGCCGCAGCATTTCGACTACGCGCAGCACAAGGTCGGTCGCCGTCGCGCCTGCCGGGAGTTCTCCGGTGAACCGGAAGCCCACGACTTGGGGCATGAGCATGTAGATCGGTTGACCGAGCATCACAGATTCTGCTTCGAGGCCGCCCACACCCCAGCCCATCACGCCGAGGCCGTTGATCATTGTGGTGTGCGAGTCCGTGCCCACCACCGTGTCCGGAAAGCACACGCCGTCGCGCTCCTGCACGACGCTGGCGATGTGTTCAAGATTGACCTGATGGACGATGCCCACGCCTGGAGGAAACGTCCGGAACTGCTGGAGCGCGCTTTGCCCCCACTTGAGGAACTCGTAACGCTCGCGGTTGCGTTTAAACTCGATGTCCATATTTTTCTGTAGGGCATCAGCACTTCCGGAGTGGTCCACCTGCACCGAGTGATCAATGACCAAATCCACTGGAACCCTTGGGTTGATCACTTCCGGATCACCTCCCATTTCGGCCATTGCTGAACGCAGGGAGGCCAAGTCCACCACTGCCGGAACGCCCGTGAAATCCTGCAACAAAACCCGAGTCGGCTTGTGCGGAATCTCCTTGTCAGATTTGCTGCCGTCCCAGTTGGCGAGCGTCCGGACGTGTTCCTCCAGCACTTGGAATTCATCATGGTTCCGTAGCGCCTGCTCCAGCAGGATTTTCATCGAAAAGGGGAGTCGGCTGATGTTGCCGCCCATCTTTTGTTCCAGCGACTCCAAGCTGTAAAGCTGTGCGCTGCCTGTGCCGTCGTTAAACTTGACTCGGCAACCAAACGTGTTTTCGGTCATTTTTTCCTCAAAGTAGTATCGTTAATAAAACGTCTCCGAAGCCCCCTGCATCTTTCATTTCGAGTTGCGGCAAACTCTTTCAGAATAGCCTCCACTGCCGAAATCACAAGTTCTTGCCGAAGGGGGCATCGGTACAAAACGCTTCCAGCTAATCGGCTGCTTGCTGGAAATCGCTCGTTGCCCTCCAGTTCCGCCACCGTCAAAATTCTCGAAAACCACACGGGCCTCCGCCTCCGCAGTTTTCCTGATTGGGCCCAGCAGGTGAAGAACGTTCCCGTCCGGAAGGATTCGCGATCTAACCCTCCGTTGTCCGTTAATTTTACTTCTGAAACAGTCGGTTCTTCCGGCATTTCCAGTAAAGTCATCAAGCGTTGTCCGTTTCCGGAAGAACGGGTTTGCGTATCCAGCGAATTGTAGCGCAACCAAGTTGTATGGAAACGTGCCTTTGTGCCATCCGACTATTCAAGCGCAAGTACATTTCCAGAAGCGGTTATTTCTGCATTTTTTAGTGTCATATTATATTATTTTTTGCGGTTTTTTATTGCGTAGCTTTGAGTTTAATACCCTGCTGTTTGTGGTGGGGCATTTTTTTACTAGTGAATTCTTTTATAGAAAAGTGAAAATGTCTTGTCAACGTCCTTCCTTGCCGACATTGCTTTACTTTGCAGCAAATGCCTCATCCATAATCTCAAGAGCTTGATCCACTTCTGATTTTGTGATCGTCAGCGGTGGAGCGATGCGCCAAACGGCCAATGGGCCACCAACTCGGTTGATGTTCAAACCGAGATCGAAAGAGTATTGGTCCCATTGGGAACAAAAATCAACACACGCCTGATAGTGCGGATGATCCTTGAAACTATCCCGGATGTTACGGTCTTTGTTCATGTGATGAAAGTGCTAGTATCCCTGAAACAAACCATGATGTTTGACTATCCAAAAATTACGCTCACTGATGTAAGGACGCAGAATGGCGGTGGCGACTTGGCTGTGATTGTCCGGAGCCAAAACATCGCCGATGTCATGCAACAAAGCGCAGACAACAGTTTCTTCATCGGCTCCGTCCCGTTCGGCCCGTGTGGCCGCTTGCAGTGAATGTTCATAGCGGTCGATCTGATAACCCAGCCGATCTCCTTGCATTTTCTTGAGCAATCCCATAAGCATATCCGGAACAGCGTTGCGGCATTGAGCATAAAGCGGTTCCAAGAAAGCATATTCTTCTTTCGTGCCGTCCTCCATTCTTGTGAAATTGGCTGTTTTCATAAACTCCTTCGGAAGGATTTTTTCAATAAAATGGTGGCGCAAGACTAAACGAACGCTTCGTCTCCGTTGTCATTCCCGCACAGGTGGGAATCCAGAAAATGCTCAAAAATCTTCTGAATTTCGGGACTCTGCTCTACTTTGCCCCGGACACACCGAGAGGGTTGTTGGTCTTCAACGCTTGAACGGTTGCGCTCATGGGGTCTCCTTGACGAGAGAGTTGGGGAAAATGAACTCAAATCATCTCAGGATAAAAAAATCATTGATTATCACTAGTGTCCGGTTAAATTATCGAATAAATTCAGTTGGATAGCGTCTTTGCAGTCTTGCATTGTGAAATCTTCTTCTGTAAATATTGATGGACTCAATGGAATGGTTCCTCCTCGAAGTTTCGGCTTCAACGAGCCAGAATGAAGAT
>CAJWCD010000101.1:0-13871 GCA_913020725.1 uncultured Pseudomonadota bacterium | reverse complement strand
CGGGTCGAGTAATTACGATTCCGGGGAGCCATCCGAGCCAGACGCTGAAAATCAAGATTAAAACCGTGGAGCTCACAAACTCCGGGATCGTCATGGCGAAGATCGCTGTGGTGGATATCCACAAATCGGGGAGGCGATCTCGCCATAGGGCCGCGATAATCCCAAGCAGGATGGCGAGTGGAATACCTATTATCGACGCGGTAACGCCGAGGATGATCGTATTACGGAAACGCGTGCCAACGGTTTCTGAGATTGGCGTCTTGCGCTTGAGGGAGACGCCGAAATCGCCTCGGACTGCGCCGAGGGCCCATTCGGCGTAGCGTGTCAGGGCAGGCCGTTCAAGCCCAAAATCTCGGCGACAATTCTCCAGCCTCTTTCCTTGGGCCATCCGCCCCAGATAGGCGGTGCAGGCATCGCCGGGCAGCACCTCAACACCCACGAAGATAATGCCTGAGACAAGCAAGATCGTCAAAACGCCGAGTGCCAGCCTGCGGGCAATTAGCCTAACCATTTCGACCCCTGTTCATGGCTTAGAATGATCTAGAGATCCAGTTCAACCCAATAGGGGCGATGATCGGAGCCTATGGGGGCACTGTCGACCCATGCCCCCTTGATCTTGTGCGCCAAGTCAGGACTGACAAAACAATAATCCAGCCTCACGCCATGGCCGGGCGAACGCTCGGGCGGGTCGGGCCACCAGGTGATGGGATCATCGCAACCGTCGTTTGCCACCGTCCAGCTATCGACGAAGCCGTCCAGATGCGCAACCCGGCCGTAGCTGAGATCGATTTCACCGACCATCCGCACGTATTCGTCGCTCTCGGATACGCTGTTGAAATCGCCCATGATGATTGCTTCTTTGGGCATGGGCGGCGGCGCCTCACCATTGGACCAGTCCTGATCGGCGAAATGCTTGGCCTCGATGGGATCGACACTTGTTCCGACACCGGTCCAGGCGCCGCCGCTCACTTGAGCGCTACGGTGGTATTCAAGCAATCGATCGATTTGTATGAGCCGTTCCCGGGTCGAGACGGCCGAGAGGTGGACGGAATAGACCCGTAGCGGACCCGAAGGCGCGTCGATAACACACTCGATTCCTCCCGTATCCATGTTTAGACGGTCCACCGTGCCGAGTTTTGGAAGCAAGATGAGACGAGCCACGCGAATCGGCCAACGGGACAACAGCATGGGGCCAAATTGACGCCGCCGATTGAACACCGTCCCGTCTACGTTGCGTCCGCTGGCGTCCATATCGAACGCGGGACAGTAGACCCAGTAGAACTCCTTCAAATACCCGCCAAGAATGTCCGGCTGATCACTCATGCCGCTTCGCTTCCAATTGCGTTCGACCTCCTGCAAGCCGATGATGTCGGCATCGCGCACGGTATCGGCGATGCGCCCAAGATCGTATCGCTGGTCGAGTCCCAGTCCGAAACGAATATTGTAGCTGACGATTTTCATTCCACCCCCCGTAAAGCCATGTCCCGAGCCCGCCAAGCGTTCCAAAGACAGTCACGCTTTAGCCTTCCGGGCGCGGTTCATGCCGCCCTGACCCGGTTTAAATCGGACCTGAACGTCACGTGCCCGGTCCTTGAGCGTGGTCCTCCACCTAGTCGCTTACGTGCACCAGGTGGTAGCGGACGGCGTCTGTAAACACCGCCTGTAGGCCCGAAACTCTGGCGGTCGTAGCAACGGCCTGGTTGACGTGGAAGGGGATGAACGATCCGCCCTCCTCGTAAAGTATCCTTTGCAGCTTATGGTACAAAGCCTTACGTTTATCGAAGTCGAGCTCCGTCCGCGCCTGGTCCAGCAGCTTGTCGAAATCGGCACGGTTCCAGTATGTTTCGTTCCAAGTCGCGCCGCCGCGGTAGTCTTCGTTTAGAATCTGATCGGCGGGCCGCTGCCCCCAGCTAGTGGTCACTACTGGCTTCTTCATCCAGACTTCCGACCAATATCCGTCCCCCGGGGCCTTCACTATGTTGACTTTGATGCCGGCCTGTGCGACCTGTTGCTGGTAGACCTGCACCATATCGATCCAGGTGGCTCTGAGATCACTGGTGGTGACGTCGATTTCGATGCCGTCGGGATAACCGGCTTCGGCGAGCAGCCGCTTGGCCTCATCGATCTGCGGTGGGCAATCGAACGGCGCGCGATATTGATCGCCCGTCCACACCGGATGATCACAGGAGACGACGCCGCCATCGGGGCCTAGAACAAGGTCGATGAGGGCCTGACGATCGGTTGCTATGCGCAGCGCCCTGCGGACGCGGGCGTCGGTGAAAGGCTCGGTGTCGGTTCGGAAGACGATGCCCTGCCAATCGCCTGTGGGCACGCTATGCACCTTGAACTTCGGGTTGTCCTTGAAGAGCGGTAACTGTTGTCCGGACAGATCACCATAGCCCAGCATGTCGATCTGGCCACTCAGCAACGCTTGCACGCGCGCTTGCGTATCCGCAATGCCGATGATCTCAACGGTCTCGACACCCGGCGGCCCCTCCCAATAGTCGGGATTCGCCTTCAGAACGGTCGTTCCTCCGGGATCGAGCGTTACCTGAATAAAGGGCCCGGTTCCGATCCCCGTCGTTTCGATGGTTACATATCGCTTTCGGAGTCGATCGGCGAGCCCGGCATCGATGAGACCTTCGGAGCGCCATTTGTCGATCTCCGAGCGTAGCGTCTTATGGTGCTTGTTCGCCGAACCTTCCGGGATCATCCGAATACGATAATCCATCAGCTGCAACGGGAGATCCGCGTAAGGTGCCTTGAGCGTCATCTTGACGGTCAACGGGTCAACGGCCTCTATCGTGTCTACCATCGCGATGACCGACGCGGCCGGCGAAGCGAGTTCGGGGTCTTTGACGCGTTCCAACGTATAAACCACGTCATCCGCGTCGAAGTCGGATCCATCGTGGAATTTGACTCCTTCACGCAACTTGAAGGTCCATTCGGTTGCGGTCTCGTTTGCCGACCACTCCGTCGCCAGATTCGACTCCGGCTTTCCACTCGTGCCTGGTCGAACCAGGCGGCTCATCGTCTTCTCAGTGACTTGCCAGAAGCGACCCGAAGAAATGGGGTCGACGTTTATAGCCTCCGCGCCAAACCCAACGTCGTGGGATTGGCGGAATGTCCCGCTCTGGGCATGGACTTGCGTTGTTGACAACACTACGATGCTTGCCGCTAAGATTAAGATACTTAGTCTGGTCATGATTCTCTCCTTTGATTAGTTGAAATTTGAAACACGACCTCCTCTCCGGTATGTTGAGGCAGTTTTTCCGACATACTCCAAATCCACCTTCAAGTGAAGGTCTTCTAAAGAACAGTAAAAAAGAGTGAACCAAAAAACAATGCGAAAAATCGGGTGGCAACGCGGCAACGCGGAATTCCGTTCCCCTGTGGCGTCGGTTCTGGAGGAGGATCACAGGAGTGCATCGTGACCCTCACAGGCAGTGTCACACCCGCATGCTGATGGGCGTGCTGAGACGTCCCTGTAAGGGATTCAGAGAATGGAGAGGGTGTGATTGAGGGGGGAGTCAGGACGAGAGAAGACCCAACCCGACCAAGGAACCGACCCCCCACTCACAACCAGATAGAGAGGGATTCAGAGAAAAGGGGAGAAATATGGGAGTGGACGTTTATTTCAATGTGTTAGATGTATTGCGTAACATCGAACCTTTCAAGTTTTTATCTAACCTGAGTTTTGCGAGTTTTTCTAAAAAATCAGTAAGTTAGACAAAAATACCCAGAAACGGCTCCTTATGGCAAAATGGTTGGTCGTGCCTACCCAGGGTAGCACAGGTGGTTCTATTACCGATAGGGTCTTTTGTTTTGGCTTTTCCCATCAAGGCAGCTAGACTTGGTGGGTGTTGAGTTCCAAGGTTCACTAGGGGGAGGCCTTGGAACTCACCTTTACCAACCTTGCCGCACTCCGTGTGCTTGTGGAGTGATCTCCCTTCCAACAGACGAGGAGGAGCATGATTCCACCATCTTTTGACTACGCGACCCCGCAATCACTGAGCGAGGCGATTGCCCTGCTGCATCAGCACGGCTCTGAGGCCAAAGTGCTGGCCGGGGGCCACAGCCTGATCCCGGCAATGCGTCTAAGATTTGCTGAACCGAGCCACCTCATTGACATCAGTGGCATCGCAGGCTTGAGTTACATTCGCGAATCCGGCGGATTTCTGCGGATTGGAGCAATGACCAGAGAGGTTGAGCTTGAGGATTCCGAGTTGATTCAATCCAACTACCCGATCCTGCTGGATACCGCCAAGATGATCGCGGACCCACAGGTCCGGAATCTGGCGACCCTGGGCGGCAACCTCGCGCACGGTGATCCGGCAAACGACCACCCGGCGACGATGCTCGCGTTGCGGGCACAGGTCGAGATCACTGGGCAGGGCGGAAAACGCACCGTGCCGATTGATGACTTCTTTCCGGATTTCTTCACGACCGTGCTGGAACACGGGGAGATTCTCACCGAGATCCAGATTCCGATTCCACCTTCCAACAGTGGTGGTACGTACCTCAAGATCGAGCGCAAGGTAGGGGATTACGCGGTTGCGGCGGTTGCGGCTCAAGTGAGCTTGGGCGCGGACGGCACCTTCCAGCAAGTCGGTCTTGGCCTAACGAACGTGGGGCCGGTTCCCATTCGAGCCGTGCGTTCAGAAGATTCCTTGCGGGGCCAGCGTCCGGATGAAGCACTCTACGCACAAGCCGGACAGCTTGCCTCTGAGGATGCTGACCCCGGAGATGATTTGCGAGGATCGGCGGACTACAAGCGGTCCTTGATCCGGGAACTGATAAAACGCGCCCTCCGCCGTGCGGTGGACCATGCTCAGGGAAGGAGTTAACCATGTCGAAACACACCATTTCATTCACACTCAATGGAGATTCAGTCACTCAAGAGGTGGATTCACGATTGCTGCTAGTCCATTTACTCAGGGACGATCTTCAAAAAACAGGAACCCACATCGGTTGTGACACTTCCAATTGCGGAGCTTGCACCGTTTTGCTCGATAGCCGTTCTGTCAAATCCTGTACCGTGTTCGCAGCTCAGGCAAACGGCAAAGCGGTAGAAACTATCGAGGGCATGGAGCAGGATGCGCTGCACCCGTTGCAGGAGGGTTTTCACGAGGAGCATGGACTCCAGTGCGGGTTCTGCACACCGGGTATGATCATGCGAGCCAAAGAGTTGCTAGAGAAGAATCCAAATCCCACGGAGGAGGAAATTCGCTGGGGCATTTCCGGAAACCTGTGCCGCTGCACCGGATATGTCAACATCATCAAGGCGATCCAGTACGCGGCAAACAAGCTCAACGAACAGCAAAAGGAGGCCGCATGATCCAGTGCAAAACATCGAAAGAAATCGGAGGCATGGGGCACAGCCTCAAGCGCAAGGAAGATGCCCGTTTCATCCGGGGGCAAGGCAAGTACACGGATGATGTGAACCTGCCGGGGATGCTCTACATGGCCATCGTGCGCAGCCCCTACGCCTACGCAAAAATCAAGAGTATCAACTCCGAAGCGGCACTGGAACTGCCGGGAGTGCTGGCGGTGATCACTGGCAAAGATTTGGAGCAGTATAATCTGCACTGGATGCCGACGCTGATGTCCGACACGCAGATGGTGCTGCCGACCGACACGGTGATGTATCAGTCACAGGAGGTCGCGGCGGTGATCGCCACGGATCGCTATACGGCGGCTGATGGTGTGGAGGCGGTTACGGTCGAGTACGAGCAGATGAAACCCGTGATTGATCCACACAAGGCCCTCGATGAGGACGCCCCTTTGCTGCGTCCGGACAAAGAGGGCAAGACCGATAACCACATTTGGCATTGGGAAGCTGGCAACCGCAAATCAACTGCAGAGATTTTCGAGAATGCGGATGTGGTGGTTTCGCAGAAGATGTACTTGCCGAGGATTCATGTTTGCTCCATCGAAACCTGTGGTTGCGTTGCTAGTTTCGATAAAGCCGAGGGCAAGCTGACCGTGTGGATGACGACTCAGGCACCACACGCGGTCCGCACGGTGCTTGCGCTTGTGGCCGGACACGTCGGTTTGTCCGAAGAGAAAATCCGCATCATCTCTCCGGACATCGGCGGAGGTTTCGGCGGCAAGGTGCCAGTCTATCCGGGATATGTGATCGCGATTGCTGCCTCGGTGCTGATCGGCAAGCCGGTGAAGTGGATTGAGGATCGATCGGAGAATTTGCAGGCCGATTCCTTCGCCCGCGACTACCACATGGACGTGGAGATGGCCGCAACGAAGGAAGGCAAGATGCAAGGACTGCGGATCAAGACGTTGGCCGATTATGGCTACACGGACGCGGCAGCAAACCCGTCAAAGTATCCGGCAGGGTTGTTTTCGATCTGCACAGGTTCCTACAATTTTCAGGATGCCTTCACCGAAATGGATGCGGTCTACACCAACAAGCCTCCGGGTGGAGTGGCTTACCGCTGTTCCTTTCGGGTGACCGAGGCGGTTCATGCCGTGGAACGCATCACGGATGTGTTAGCGCAGGAACTGAAGATGGACCCGGTAGAACTCCGGATGAAGAACTTCATCCAACCGGAGCAGTTCCCGTACAATTCACCGTTGGGTTGGGAGTACGATTCCGGAAACTACCCCGCAGCACTCGAACTTGCGCTGGAGCGGATCGGCTACGACGACCTGCGTAAAGAGCAGGTTGAAAAACGAGCGCGTGGAGAGTTGATGGGCATTGGCGTTTGCAGCTTCACCGAAATCGTTGGTGCAGGACCGTCAAAGGATTTTGACATCCTTGGCATCAAGATGTTCGACAGTTGTGAAATCCGTATCCACCCAACAGGTAAGGCCATCGCCCGCTTCGGCACCAAGTCACAGGGACAAGGACACGAGACCACCTACGCCCAGATCATTGCAGAGCAACTCGGCATTCCGGCACTGCACATTCAGGTTGAGGAGGGTGACACGGACACCGCACCCTACGGTCTTGGCACTTACGCTAGTCGCAGTACTCCAACTGCGGGAGCTGCTGCTGCGAAGGCGTCTTACAAAATCCTCGACAAAGCCCGCAAAATTGCAGCGCATTTACTGGAAGTGGACGAGGAAGATTTGGAGTGGGAACCCGGAAAGTTCTGGGTGAAGGGAAGTCCGGAAAAGTCCAAAACCATCCAGGACATCGCCTTTGCGGCCTACACCAATCATCCGCAGGGTATGGAGGCAGGCTTGGAAGCGACGCACTATTATGATCCGCCCAATCTGACGTTTCCTTTTGGTTCCTACATCTGTGTGGTGGACATTGACAAGGGAACGGGTCAAGTGAAGGTGCGGCGTTTTATGGCGATTGACGACTGCGGGAACATCATCAATCCGATGATTGTTGAGGGCCAAATCCACGGTGGGCTTGCGCAGGGTATTGCTCCGGCGTTGTATGAAGAGATGATCTACGACGACGACGGAAATATTCTCAACGGTACCTTCATGGATTACCTCGTTCCTACTGCCGTGGAGATTCCACATTTGGAAACAGGCCACACGATCACACCCTCTCCGCACCATCCGTTAGGAGCAAAAGGTGTTGCAGAATCTCCCACAGTTGGGGCTCCTCCTGCGATTGCGAATGCGGTTGTGGATGCACTTTCACACCTCGGCGTGAAGCATGTTGACATTCCCATCACGCCCTTCAAAGTTTGGCAGATTCTTCAGGAGAAGGGTCTCGCGACCTAACTCGCAGAATTCTGTCATCGGAGACGGATTTATGCCGTCTCCGCACAACTTTGCCGACCGAATCCATCCCGATGATTGACGAGTTTCTGAAGCAGTCTCTGATGCTACGAGAGCGCCGCGAGGCTTATGCTCATGCGATCGTAATTCGGCATGGAAAGCCAATTTCGAGTAAGCCTGGAGACAAGATGATCATCTGTCAGGACGGTGCGATACACGGCTGGATTGGCGGCGGATGCACCCACCCGGTGGTGGTCAAGGAAGCACTTCAGGCACTTCAAGAAGGTGAACCCCGCTTGGTTGCAATCTCCCCATCCGGAGCGGTACAACCCATTCGTGATTTCGCGCAGTATCCCATGACCTGCCACAGTGGAGGCACCTTGGACATCTACATTGAGCCTGTGTTGCCGAATCCATTGGTGGTGATCTTAGGTCACTCACCAGTGGGCCAGAGCGTTGCCCGACTTGCGCAAGAAATCGGCTACAGCGTGGCGATTTCAGAAGGAGTGGAACTCGCAGGAGCCCAGTTTAAGTTTCCAGAAAACGACCTTAGCCAACTTCCACTTGCGGATCCATGCTTTGTGCTGGTCAGCACCCAAGGCGCAGATGATGAACTTGCCCTGAAAGCAGCTTTGCAGACGAAGGTGAGCTATGTCGCGTTTGTGGGTAGTCAGAAAAAAGCAAAGGCACTCAAGGATTATTTAAGGCGTGAGGGCATTTCTAGTAACCGCTTGAATGCTCTGCGTACACCCGCCGGGCTTGACCTCCAAGCCAAAACTCCCGGAGAGATTGCGGTCAGTATTCTCGCAGAAATCATACAGTTTCACCGCAACTCAACATCTGGGATTTTAGCGGGCGATACCCCAACAGAGACAAAGATCTTAACAGAAACGGTTGATCCTGTCTGCGGAATGTCGGTGGTGGTTGGCTCGTCAAAGCATGTGGCCAAACATGGAGAGACGGTCTTTTATTTTTGTTGTGCTCGGTGTCGAACACGTTTTGAAACAGAACCGGAGCGTTACCTCACCAGCATTCCGTGATCTCAGCGATCCTGCTCGCCGCCGGAGCATCCCGGCGCATGGGAGAGCAGAACAAGCTGCTCCTGCCCTTCCGCAACAACACCCTGCTCGGACAAGTCGTGACCGCCCTCTGCGATTCGGATGCAGGCGAGGTGGTGGTGGTGCTTGGACACGAGGCCGAACAAGTGCGGGCGACATTGCCGGATCGTCCGTTCCGGATCGTGGAAAATCCGGATTTCGCACAGGGCATGACGACCTCGATCCGTGCGGGCGTCCGGATGGCCTCCCCACAGTCGGAAGGGTTCATGATCTGCCTTTCCGATTTGCCCTTTGTGGAGCCAAGCGACTACAATTACTTGTTAAACGCCTTCCGGAAAGCACGAGTAGAGGACGACCACGCCATTGTACGCCCGGTGCATCAGGGATGTCCGGGGAATCCGGTGCTGTTCTCGTCGGAGTATCGGCAGTTGTTGCTTGCGCACGAGAAGCTGGAAGGCTGCCGGGGACTCATCAAGCAGCACCCCGAACACGTCCGGGAACTGGAGATGGCCACCGATCATGTGCTGCGGGACATTGACACGCCGGAGCAGTACGGCAGGCAAATCCGATCTCAGGGTGTGTAGGGGCAGACCTGCGTGTCTGCCCAAAGACCGACGCCCCCAAAACAGACCAAAAGCATGTCCGCCGAATTCTTTGAGAAGCTGAATGAGTTGAACCGCCTCGAAGTGTCGTTTGCGGTGGCGACGGTGATCAAGATCACGGGATCGGTTTCCGCCAAACCGGGGGCGAAGTCCATCATCAACGCGCAGGGCGAGACGGTGTTCGGTTGGGTCGGCGGCGGTTGCGCGGAAAGCGCGGTGCGGGAAGCGGCGCTGGAATGCCTCAAGGATCGGCAGACCTGCATCGTGCCGCTCGACCTCGACGACGAGGTGCTGGGCGTGGGGATGCCTTGCGGCGGGACGATGGAGGTCTATGTCGAGCCGTTCCTGCCGCGTCCGGAGCTGCTGATCGTCGGACACGGGCGCATCGCCGAGGTGCTGGCGGAGTTGGGACACATGCTGCATTTCTCGGTCACGGTCAACGACGCAGGCGCAACCCGCGAGAGCTTCCCCCACGCCGAACGGCTGGTGACTTCCGATCCGGACTACAGCCAGCTTGAGGTGAGTCCGAATTCCTACGTTGTGGTCGTCACGCAGCACAAGGGCGACCAGCATTCGATCAAAAAGGCGTTGGAGGGCAACAGCGCGTACATCGGCCTCGTCGCCAGCACCAAGCGCTCGCGGCTCGTGTTCGAGTACCTGCTGGACGAAGGAGTGAAGGCGGGCGAACTCCAGCGCGTTCACGCCCCGTGCGGGTTGGACTTGGGCGGCACGACTCCGGAAGAAATCGCCCTGAGCGTCATCAGCGAAATCGTGCAGCGCCGTCGTGGTGGTAGCGGCGGGGTGTTGATGACTAACAAACAGGTGCAGGCGCCCACCTGCTGATGCCTGCTGCTTTTCCGATGACCCCGCTTCCGAAATCGCTTCGGCAGGACTTCCCGATCCTCGCTCGCACCAGTAATGGCCATCCACTCGCTTACCTCGACAACGCAGCGACCACCCAGAAACCTCGGACAGTCCTCGACACGCTCACTCGCTTTTACGAAACCTCCAACGCCAACATCCATCGCGGTGTTTACGCGCTTTCCGAGCAAGCATCGGAGCTTTACGAGCAAGCACGAGTGCGCGTGACTCAGTTCCTCAACGCTCCGGACCCACGGCAAATCATCTTCACACGAGGCACGACGGAAGCCATCAACCTCGTGGCACAGTCGTGGGCGCGGCCCCGCTTGCAATCCGGAGACCGCCTGCTGCTCACCGAGATGGAGCATCACTCCAACCTCGTGCCGTGGCAACTCGCCGTACAGGCAACCGGAGCAAAGCTGGATTACGTTGCCGTCACTCCGGCCGGACACCTCGACCTCGACCAGCTTGCAAGCCAACTGACGCAGTCGCCCAAATTGTTGGCGATCACGCTCGTTTCCAACGTCCTTGGCACCATCAATCCGCTTCGGGAGATCATCGCCACGGCACACGACCACGGAGTTCCGGTGTTGGTGGACGCGGCGCAAGCGGCGGGACGGATTCCGGTGGATGTGCAGGAACTCGATTGCGATTTCCTCGCCTTTTCCGGACACAAGATTTACGGCCCCACCGGAATTGGGGTGTTGTACGCAAAGTCCAAACACCTTGACGCAATGGAACCGTGGCAGGGTGGCGGCGGGATGATCGCCAAGGTGGAACGCGAGTACTCGACGTGGGGCGAG
Source organism: uncultured Pseudomonadota bacterium (assembly GCA_913020725.1). Taxonomy (GTDB): domain Bacteria; phylum SAR324; class SAR324; order SAR324; family NAC60-12; genus UBA8110. The sequence continues at coordinate 2,846 of CAJWCD010000101.1, read as the reverse complement.
GTGCCTGCGAAGTTCGAGGCCGGAACCCCGCCCATCGCCGAGGCGGTGGGGCTGCACGCCGCACTGGATTATGTCGAACGCTGGGGGGTTGCGGAAATCCGGGAACATGAGCGAACCCTCACGGACCTCGCCTTGGGACGCTTGTTGGAGGAACCGGAGGTGACGGTTTTCGGGCCACACCATGCCACCGAGCGCACGGGGCTGGTGTCGTTTGCACTTGCTGGGGTGCATCCTCACGATGTGGCGCAGGTGTTGGACGAATCTGGAATCGCCGTTCGCGCCGGACACCACTGCGCCCAAGTGCTGCACGAACGGTTGGGCGTGGGCGCGACGGTGCGCATGAGCTTTGGCGTTTACAACACTGTGAGTGAAATCCACCGCGCTGTTGACGCACTCGCCGAGGTCCGGAGGCTGTTCCTGTGAGCGAATCGCTTTACCGAGACCTCTTGCTCGACCACATGCGCCACCCGCGTTTTGCGGGAAAAGTCGAGCCTGCCGACCGCACTGCCTCTGCGTACAACCCTCTTTGTGGGGACGAGTTAGAACTGACTCTCGCCCTTACTGGCGACTGTATCCGGGAAGCCCGTGCCCAAGTGCGGGGCTGCTCGGTCTGCGTGGCTTCTGCTTCGATGATGGGAGAACTGATCCAAGGGGTTTCGTTGTCTCAGGCCACAACGTATGGCACTCTGTTCCGGGAAGCGATGTCTTCTGGAGAATTGTCGTCCGATGCCATCGCAAGCCTGCGTCCGTTACTGGAAATCCGTAAGCACAAAAGCCGTGTCAAATGCGCCCTGCTCGCGTGGAATGCGCTCGAGGGATGCCTGAAAAACTCCGAAACGACAACCTGAAAGTCCAAGCCAATTTGTTATGCAAAACACTGAACTTGAGCGCATCCAACGCCTCTTGGAGCAGCAGGGCTATATCGCCGACCGCAGCATCGTCATATCGGTTTATCTGGCGATAACGCTACGCAAGCCGCTCTTGATCGAAGGTCCGGCAGGGGTTGGGAAAACGGAAATCGCCAAGGTGATGGCACAGGCCCTTGAAACGGATTTGATCCGGCTCCAGTGCTACGAGGGCTTGGACGCGAACATGGCGCTTTACGAATGGAACTACCAGCGCCAGTTGCTGCATCTCAAGATGGACGAACACAGCACTCGTTCTCTAGAGGAACGCGAGTCGCACATTTTCAGTGAAGCGTTTCTGCTCAAGCGCCCCTTGCTGCAAGCGCTCACGCATCCGCAAGCACCGGTTTTGTTGATTGACGAACTGGACCGCGCCGACGAGGAGTTCGAGGCCTTCCTGCTCGAAATCCTCTCCGAGTGGCAGATCACGATTCCGGAGATTGGCAGCATCAAGACCGACAATCCGCCCTATGTCATTCTCACGGGCAACCGCACCCGCGAGCTTTCCGATGCGGTGCGCCGCCGCTGTTTCTATCTCTGGATCGACTATCCGGACTACGAGAAGGAACTCGCTATCGTCCGCAACAAGGTTCCAAATATCGACACCACCCTCGCCGAGCAAATCTGCCGTTTCATGGAACTGATCCGCCAGCAGAAACTGGAAAAGGTTCCGGGAGTGTCCGAAACCCTTGACTGGGGACGTTCGCTGGTGGTGCTGCACCAGAACCACCTTGACCCGGAAATTGTCTCGGAAACACTCGGCATCGTCTTCAAGGACCACAACGACGTGCGGCAAGTGCGGGAATCGCTCCCGGATTTCCTCGCACGCCTTGGAGTTGAAATGAAGGAAATCCCGGAAGCTGCCGCTGGTTTACGGAAATCGGCTTAGTTGTTCGTCACCGCCCAAGCTGCGGGCAGTAAGGCCCAAGCCCGGCAAACCCAGATTGACAGAGGTTGTCCGCACAACTCCGGAGCTTGGCGAATCCCGCTTTTCCGGATCGGTTCAGTTCTGGCACTTCCCGGTTGACCGCCACCACGCAGCGTACCGTGCGTTGTTGTTGATCCTGCAAACTCCTGAATCCGGAGCCGCAGACCCTGCGGATTTGCGACAGCGAACTCCAATTCGGCAGGGTTTTCAGGAACTGCAAGACTGGACGCCGCAGTGCCTGAAGTTCCGCAAAGGAATCGCCTTGCCCCGGAATGCAGATTTGGCGCATTCCCACCGTCGGCTTGACGGTGGTTGATCCCAATTTCAACGGCAGGCTGAGTTGTGAAATCGTCCACCCCAACAGCAACACCGTGGAAATCGCACCTACCAGCCAGAACCACCAGCGCCGTTTCCGGGGGTTCTTGTCCGCTCGGGCATCCTTGAACTTCACCTCGAACAACTGCACCCGGCCCTCCGTCGATTCCGCATTTGCTGTGGGAGTGCGGGTGTGGCCGAGAATCGTGCCGACAAGGTGGATTGTGTCGATCTCCGGACGTTTCATCGCTTGCGCTTCTCCAGAGAGTTTAGCGACATCCTGCGCGTAGCGCCGGATCAGTTTCAGCACCTCAGGATGCTGTCGCCAGTTCTCGCGGGTGACGCCCGGTGCAGTGACGATGGCAAAATCCGGCTTGCTGAAAAGCTGCGCCTTGCGCTGGTTCGGAGGCCCGTTGTCACAAACCCCGATAGGACGCCACTCGGCGAACTTGATAGTGGGGGTCTCGTCCGCCATGTGAGTATTCAATGGAGGATAGTTTTTAGAATAGAATTTCGGAGCCGAATGATCAGCAGATAGAATAGCAACACAAGCGCAGCTAGCAAAGGAAAGGGTTTGCTGTGTTCGATCGCGGATTCAACTCGTAAGTGCAACTCACCGTCTGATGAAGAGAGGCTGGCGCTACCCACATTTTTGAGACAATGAGTTAAGGTGTTTTTCCCCTTATGAAGAGGAGACA
>CAJWCD010000100.1:0-13944 GCA_913020725.1 uncultured Pseudomonadota bacterium | reverse complement strand
GCCGTTGGCGACGAGTTGTCCGTCATACTCGGCAGTTCCAGCGTGGAAAATCTGGAGTGTGCTTCCGGTGGTTTTTGGCAAACCGATGGGCGTGCCTTTGATGGGGGGGCCGGGATAGCCCTCGGCGGCGGCGACCACACAGAGGCAAGCGTTCTGACTCCACTGTAAATCGAGAGTGTCCAGACGCTGATCGAGAATTGCGTCAATGATTTCGATGAGGTCTGTTTGCAGCAGGGGCAAGACAGCCTGCGCTTCCGGATCGCCAAAGCGTACATTGAACTCAACGACCTTCGGTCCTTCTGTGGTGATCATCAATCCTGCATACAGCACTCCCTGATAGACGATGCCTTCGTCTTGGAGCGCCGCCACCATCGGTTCCAGAATGCGCGACTGGATTTCCGGGAGATAGCGCTGAAGGTGCGGCACCGGCGCATAAGCCCCCATGCCCCCAGTGTTGGGACCACGATCTCCATCAAAGATGGGTTTGTGGTCCTGCGAGGGGATCATCGGCTTGACGGTGTGGCCATCGCTGAACGCCAGCACGGTCATCTCCTCGCCGATCATGAACTCTTCGACGATCACCCGTGTTCCGGCTGCCCCGAATACTTTGTGCTGCATTGCGGCGGTCAGCGCTCCTTCGGCTTCGTCAAGGCTTTGAGCGACCGTCACTCCCTTGCCTGCGGCCAGACCATCGGCTTTAATCACGATGGGAACACCTTGCTTCCGGACGTATTGGAGGGCTTTTTCGTAATCATCGAATTCAGCGTAACCAGCAGTGGGGATGCCGCATTTTGCCATCAACGACTTGGCGAAGGCTTTACTGCCCTCTAGTTGGGCGGCGGCCTGATTGGGACCGAAAATCCGTAAGCCGCGCTCCCAAAACTGCTCAACAATTCCCTGCGTGAGCGGGTCTTCTGGACCAACCACCGTGAGGGCGATGTGTTGGGATTCCGCAAAGTCGGCGAGTTCTGCAATCGCGTTGGCTGCGATGGGAACGCACTCGGCAAGTTCTGCAATGCCGGGATTACCCGGCGCACAAAAAAGCTGGGTGGCGTGGGAACTTTGTTTCAGTTTCCAAACCAAGGCGTGTTCACGTCCGCCGCCACCGATCACCAGAATTCTCATCTCAATTCATGCAAACAGTTCACAAAATCATCAACAGGGAAATTTGACAATGGGTTTGGCTGGGTTTATTTCAATCAACGTCAGCATCAGTGAACACGATAACGGTTCACTGGACGCATTTGTTATCGCTTGAAATCAGATTTTTTTGAATCAATGGTCTCGTACCCAGGAATGATCTCAATGGTTCCTATTGGTCCATTTATTTTTACAAGAAACAACTGAGTTGAAGTAGGAAAAAAGATGTACAACCAATCGTTTTTATGCTCAATACAGTATCCTTCTTCAAAAGTTAATCCTAATAAATTTTTAAGGATCATTTTATTGACATTACGATGTGCAATTAAAAGCACATTTCCTTTTTTAGTGGCATGCAGAACTTTTTTTAAAGGTTTTTTAATACGCTCATGCACCATCTTTAAATTTTCACCCCCACCGGGAAGTGCTATATTGATTTCATCATGGAGAAAAGTATTGTATATATTTTTAGAAAATGAGTCAGAAAAATTGAGTTTATTTTCACCTTCGAATACTCCAAGTTTAGCTTCGTTGAAAGAAACTATTTTTTCAAGTTCGATGCCTTTTTCCTCACTGACAGGAAGCGCTGTTTGGATTGTGCGTTGGAGACTGCTGGTGAAAATATGATGTAGCGGAACGGAAAACAATCGAAAGAAAAGATTCTTTCTTTGTTGATATCCCATGGGGCTCAGAGGTCGATCTTGTTGTCCTTGCACCAATCCCAAGCTATTCCAGTCGGTTTCTCCGTGCCTAGCTAATAAAAGACAACTTTCCTGAATAGTCGATAGAAAATTTTGGATCGAAGGATAGAACATATAAAAAGGTATTCACACCTCGGTAGTCTGATTTTTAAGTTTCAAGATCACTTAAATACGCCATCACCTCCGCTACTGGTAAATAAGAGAGAGGAGCATGAGTTTTTTTGTATTCTCTATGATTTAAATCTGGCGGGACACAGAATTCCATCCAATTATCTGTCTTGAAATAACTAGTGAGAACTTTAGGCGAATCAACTGGAATCAAAACTGGAAATCCTTGAAATTGAACTGTTTGCAGCGGAAAGAAATTTGATTTTTGATAGATATTTTTTTCTGGCGCTAAGGTAAAGTCATCCCCTGTATATGCGGGTTCCCAAACACCAACCCAAGGGAATTTCCATTTTTGTCCTGGGATCGGAAACCCATCATCCGGGTATATTCGATAACCGCAATGTAACCATTTTTCTTCAGAGGAAGAAGAATCTGAGTTTTTGATGAGTCGTCGGTCGATTAAAGTGGTGTAGCCGATTTTTTTAAGTTTCTTAATGCAAAGTGATTCAAATTTTTCAACATCAAAAATAATGATGTCAATGTCATCATCCCAAGGAATAAAATCATCATGCCGAAGTTTTCCCAATAAAGTTCCGAACATTAAACAATAAGCAACGTTATCCGCAGACAGAATTTCTGAGACATTTTTGAGTAGTTTTAAAGCAATTGGTTTTTCTTTTAAGAATCCAATCTCGCTAAAGTAATGCAAACATGATGTCGTCATTTGCACCCGCTGTTCTGATCCGATACAGTAGGGGTGCTTGATGTCATGGAAGAACTGGATTTAAATTGAGTGTACTTTTGATTTTTAGTAAAAATTGAAAGCAGTTGAGGTGAGGAAATTTGCATTTTTATACTAATCGTTTATTAGATTTACTTGAGCGATTTTCATTATTTTAAGATCATTTTTAATGGGGTTTATGGCGGAGGTTATGACCTGTAAAGGAGAAGTCGTATTTAACGAAAGGAGGTTATTTATCTTGAACATACGAACAATGAAATTAATAAAGAAAATTACTGAAAGAGCGCCTATCTGAATAGTTATGATTTTTTGATTTTCTGTCATCCAAAAAACAAAAATTGCAATGCTTAGCCAAAGTAACCTAATGTCACTGCCTGCAGACACCCAAGAGAATAAGGGTTCCATTTTCTTTTTTGGATAGTTACCCCGACCCGTGGAGCGATATTTTTCTGAAGAAACGGCCAATAAGTAGACTCCACCCAAATAGACGATGAAGGCAAGAGAAAGGTATTTATCTACTTGACTGTCAACAGAATAAATCGACCAATAAAAAGCGATGATTACTGAGACTTCAATGACTCTATCGGTCATGGTGTCGAAAAAATCACCGAACAGGCTGCATTTGTCTGATAAACGAGCTATTTCACCATCCACACAAGACCAAATACCAAAAAACCAGATAAAAATAACAGCAAGCAGGTAATATTGAAAAACCAGAACTAAAGCAGCCAGACAACCGAAAATAAAATCCACCAAAGTAGCCTGAGATGGTGATAATCCAAGTTTCATGAAATAAATGCTGAAATAACATGAAATACGCCGTTGAAAAAGATAGCAATAACCGCCATCGCATTCTGGCTTTGCTAGGTTTGGATATTTCCACTCCAGAGAAATAGAATGGTGTAGATTATTTGATTTTTTCGTCATAATTTTATAACTGAAAAATGAGTATCCCCGTTGAGATCGTTTTTGCACAACGATCAGCGGGGGCGCATCCCTGCCTGTTTCCGGGCAGGCAGGATGTTCCGAGGGTGATGGCGGGGGAGAACCACCTGTTCTTGGAAGTCGTACTATGAACTGGGCACACAGGCGTTCCGTTGCCGGACCGGGGCACTACCTGGAAGCTTCAACTCTGAGAAGGTGATCGAGGATAAGGTGTATGACTCTGACAGCTTTATCGAAAAGATGCAAGCACTTGGAACCGAGGTCGTCATCCCGTCGTGAAAAAGCGAGACTGGGCAGTCTGCATTTGGTCACTGTGATTGTAACCCCCCCCGATCAGTACAAACGCCGCACCACGGTCTGGCAGCCCAGCCGCAGGAAGGGGGCGCTTTCCGGACGGGTTTCGTCGAGGTGGAGTCCGGCGCGTTGCACGGGGCGGGAACGTTTCCGGATTGTGGGGTCGTGATCGGTGCAGACCAGATCGAGGCGTTTTTCGACACTTCCCCCAGACTTGCGGCAGATCAGCGACTTGCCTTCCAGCAGTAGCCATGCCCCGTTGCTCTGCCAAGCGTTTTCCACTGTGCAAACCCAACCCCGCGCTTGAAACTCTGTGTTTTCGTCCACCTGTTGGCGTTCTGAATTCCGGTACACCCCTTCCGGAAACACTTCAAGAATCCACTGGAAATAATCTGCCCCCGACGCGCAGGTTGCGAGGGCGAGCAGGGAAAGGGTGAGAGTGAGGTGACGGAACATCCGGGATGCCTTGCTTCGTTTTTCGTTTCCCTCAAAATGGAGCATTCGCAGGAAAAGCAAACCTGAACCAGTTCTTGCATGACCAACACCATGACCATTGAGTATTGCAGCCTCATCTCCAAAAAGCTCGCTGAACCGCTTTCCGGAACGGCTTCTCAAGCCCAGCATCTGATCTTCATCACTTGGCCTAAACGCTTCTGGAAGTACGAGGCGTTGGTATCCGGAGGCGGGTTTCCGCAAGGCCTGAAGCGCTGGATGAAATCACAGAGCGTCGAGCATGGCAAAATCGTCCTACGGTTGATCAGCCAACCCGGAATGACGGCAGAGTGTTGCTCATTGCACGTTTATCCGGACGGTTTGGTTTATGAAGACATTGCCCCGGATCAACTCAAAACCGTGTTGGAGGATCACTTTGCGGGAAAGGGCCAGCAGCACTCACCCCGTGTGCAGGGAATTCCGGAGGTGATGGTCTGCACACACGGTCGGCATGATAAATGCTGCGCAAAGTTTGGTCAGGCGTTGTACGCACAATTCCAGCGAGGGATCGAAAATCGTGGTTTGTCGCTCAACCTCTGGCAGAGCAGTCATCTGGGCGGACACCGCTTTGCACCGACTTTGGTTCACCTGCCTTCGGGCGAGGCTCACGGGCATGTGACATCGGAGCAGGTTCCGGCCTTGCTGGACGCTTGGACGCAGCAGCGAGTGCATCCAAAAACTTACCGGGGCAATGTCTTCCGGATGGATGCGGAGCAACTCGCAGAAGCGTGGCTGCACCATGCGGTTTCCAATTCCGGAACAATTTTGGAATCACGGTTGGAGTCGCTTGAGGAAAACGGAAGCCAGCGGCAGTTTACCGTCGCCTACCGCACAGCAGAGCAACCCGAAATGTTCCAGCATTTGGAACTGGTGCTGCACCACAAAACCGTCGCTGGCCCCGGAGGCTGCGACGCGCTTGACGAACCCGAAGAGCGCAGTGGTTGGGTGCTAACGAAATCACGGCAGTTGAACGCCCCCCTGCGGGCATGACGAAGGAGAAGTGATGGCAGAGGAAGAAGAAATTCAGGCAGACAACGGAGACGCCGAAGCGGATCTGGATGCGCTCGTGAACGAATCGGAAGATTCCGTCAGCGATGATGATGGGGGTGGGCTTGCCGATTTGGTCACCGCAGGCGGCGATGATGCCGTTGGGGATGGTGGCGACGCTGGCGATTTGGACGAAATGCTCGATGAGGCTTCGTCGGTTCCGATGGAAGTCGGCAGCGAAGAGGCGGCGGCGGAGGGCATGGGCGTGGAGTTTCTCATGGAAATGCCGCTCACGCTCACCTTTGAGGTAGGACGCGCCAAGCTCAAGATCGGCGATTTGCTCTCGCTCGGTCAGGGGTCTGTGCTGGAACTGCACCGACTCGTGGGCGAGGACTTGGACCTCTTCGTCAACGGCAAGCTCATCGCCCACGGCAAGGTCGTGGTCATCAACGAAAAATTCGGGGCGCAGCTCACGGAGGTCATCCCTCCGGAGGAGCGTATCAAGCGCATGGGGGCTGTTGCTTCGCCCAGCATGTAGCCACGCGGCGCCACCAGTGTTTCGCTGATGTGCCAACCGGACTGGTTGCTGGATTCCTACGACTTTGACCTTCCCGAAGACCTGATCGCCCAGCATCCCCCACAACGGCGGGATGCCTCACGGATGCTGCTGCTCGACCGTGCCAGCGGTCAGTTGCACCACCACGCCTTTTCTGATCTGCTTACTCTCCTGCCCGAAGACTGCACCCTCGTTTTCAACAACACCCGCGTGATTCCCGCACGCTTGCTGGGAAAGCGGCGCAGCGGAGCGCGGCTGGAAGCCCTGCTGCTGGAGGAACAGGCACCCAACCTCTGGTCCGTGTTAGTCCGCAAAGCTGGACGTATCAAACAAGGGGAGGAACTGGAGTTCGGCGAGGGGCTGCTGCTCGCAGTCGCCCGCGAACGCCGCGATGACGGCACTTGGTTGTTGCAGTTTGAAACCAAGGAGCCGTTGACGGAAGTGCTGGAGGACGTCGGACTGCCTCCGTTGCCACCCTACATCAAGCGGCGGGAAGTTTCATCCGCCGAAGCCCAACATGATCGCGAACGTTACCAAACCTGTTACGCGAAGGAATCCGGAGCCGTGGCGGCCCCCACGGCGGGCTTGCACTTCACTCCGGAAATCCTCACTGCCCTCGATCAGCGGGGCATCGAACGGTTGGAGGTCACGCTGCATGTTGGGCGTGGCACTTTTGCGCCCGTGCAGGTTGAGGATGTCCGGAAGCATTCCATGCACTTCGAAGCCTTTTCCGTCAATCCGGAAACCCTAGAACGCCTCAAGGAACTTTCGCGCTCCCGGAACCGTCTCATCGCCATCGGCACCACCTCGGTGCGAGTGCTGGAAACGCTTGCCCAGCAGGGCTTCCGGGAGTGCTCCGGTTGGACCAACCTCTTCCTCTACCCGCCCTATCGATTCCAAATGGTGGATGGGCTACTCACCAATTTCCACCTGCCCAAATCCACCCTGCTGCTGCTCGTCTCCGCTCTCTGCGGACGCGCCCCCTTGCTGAACGCCTACGCCGAGGCCATCCGGGAGCGCTACCGCTTCTTCAGCTACGGCGACTGCATGTTGCTTCTCTGAAGAAATCAACGCCGACGGCTCATCCCCCGGAAGCGCAGTGCTATGAAATTCCGGAATATTGCGAAACGCGAGAGAAGCGCACTAGAATGGGAATTGGACACCAATGCCACTTTTTTCGGAGACTTGCCATGAACCCCGCAGCACTGGTCGCCCTTGACCGCTACCCTTTGATGAAACTGGACACCGCCTCCGGGAGTCGGTTTGCCGCCAAACTGACTGCTCAATACCGTGCGGACGGACTCTGTCACCTGCCGCAGTTTCTCAAACCCGGTGCGTTGACAGCCCTTCAGGAGGAGGCCCGGAAACTTCAGGGGAAAGCCTATTTTGTGCGGGGCACCCACACGGTGTATCTGGAAAAGGGCGGGGACCACAAAAACGGAAACCCCGCCAAGGCTCCGGAGCAAACCGAGGTCGGCTCGGTCGCCTACGATTTGCTTCCTGAGCATGGGTTGCTGCGTACCCTTTACGAGTGGGAACCCCTCAAGGAACTGATCAGGCGGGTCTTGGACAAACCTCGCTTGCATTACTTTGCCGATCCATTGGGAGCCTGCTCCATCAATGTCTTCCGGGCAGGCGGCAAGCACGGCTGGCACTTTGACGAATCTGAGTTCACCACCACGCTCATGCTGCAATCTCCGGAGTGCGGTGGCGCTTTCGAATACGTTCCGCAGATCCGCGGACTTCCGGAGGAACAAACCCTCGTTAGTCGCATTTTGGGTGGTGAGCGCGAGGGTGTCTGCCGTCTGCCCTTCACGGAAGGTTCGCTGCTGATTTTCGGAGGACGCCAAACCCTGCACCGTGTCACCGAAATTTCCGGAAGTGTCTCGCGTTTGGTGCCGGTGTTGTGCTACACCGAACAGCCCAACGAAACCAACAGTGACGCAGTGCGCCAGTACTTCTGGGGACGCACCACCTGACTCCGAAAATCCGTCACTATTCCCAAACTTAGGAACAGCGATGAGCCACGAAACCTTACTCTTTGAAAGAGGTAAATCGGTCGCCTTATCGCGAACCTGCAAGAAAAAACGCCGTTGAGTTTTTGGAGGAATCGTGAGAGCATGAGATCATTTGGGAACGAATGTGGAGGTCCAACTATGGACACGGGTTTCGCGGAAACCAAAGTGGAGATCGTCAAGTGGGTTGCTGCCCTGCTCAGCGCTCAAGCCGCACTGATTGCGGCACTCGTCAAGTATTTCGGTAGCACGGGTGGCGTACCCGTGCTCATGTCTGGTGAGCGCGGGTGTGCCACTCCGCGCTACCCTCAAAAAATCTCATGAACGAATTCGACGTCATCATCATTGGTGCCGGGAACGCGGCTTTTTGTGCAGCACTAGCGGCACGGGAATCCGGAGCCTCTGTGCTGGTGCTGGAACGCGCTCCGCAGGAATTGAGCGGTGGCAACAGCCGCTTCACTGCCGGGGCGATTCGTTTTGCTTACGATGGCGTGGAGGACATCCGCGCCCTCTGTCCGGAGCTTTCGCAAGAGCAGTTGGACATCACGGATTTTGGCACTTACACCACCGAGCAATTTTTCGATGACATGTTCCGCATCACACGCTTCCGGACTGATCCGGACCTCTGCGAACAGTTGGTGCAGGGCTCGCGGGAAACGCTGGGTTGGATGCACTCGCACGGTCTCCGTTTTCTGCCGATCTATGGTCGGCAGGCGTTCAAGGTCAAGGGGCGTTTCCAGTTCTGGGGTGGCCTGACACTGGAGGCGTGGGGCGGTGGTCCCGGACTGGTGGAGCGTGAAACCGAACTGGCAAGCAAGGCTGGAATTGAAATTCGCTATGACGCACGGGCGGTTTCGTTGTTGTTTGATGGCCACAAGGTCACGGGGGTCAAGGTTCGCAAGGACGGCGAACTTCATGAAATTCGTGGCAATGCAGTGGTGTTGGCGGCGGGTGGATTTGAATCCAATGTTGAATGGCGCACCCGCTATTTGGGTCCGGGTTGGGAAATGGCGAAAGTGCGGGGCACGGCCTTCAACACCGGAGATGGCATCCGTATGGCGCTCGAGATCGGAGCCTCATCGTGCGGAAACTGGTCCGGATGCCATGCGGTCGGCTGGGATTACAACGCTCCGGAATACGGCGATCTCTCCGTGGGCGATGGTTTCCAGAAACACTCGTATCCGTTCGGCATCATGGTCAACGCAAGGGGTCGGAGGTTTGTGGACGAGGGGGCCGACTTCCGGAACTACACTTACGCAAAGTATGGCCGGGTTGTGCTGGAACAACCGGATCAGTTTGCTTGGCAGGTGTTCGACCAGAAGGTGACACATCTTTTGCGCGATGAGTACCGCATCAAGCAGGTTTCCAAAGTTTCGGCTCCAACACTGGAAACGCTTGCAGACAAAATGGAAGGTGTGGACAAGTCCGGATTTCTTACCGAGATCGCACGCTACAACGCTGCCGTTTGTAGCGAGGTTCCGTTCAATCCGAATGTCAAGGATGGACGCGGCACGGAGGGTTTGGAAGTGCCCAAGTCCAACTGGGCCAACACGATTGACGAGGGACCGTTTGAGGCGTATCACATCACATGTGGGATCACCTTTACCTTCGGAGGACTGCGGATCAATCCTAAAACGAGCCAAGTGATCAGCGATGACCATGCGCCGATTCCGGGTCTCTACGCAGCAGGCGAGTTGGTCGGCGGCCTCTTTTACTTCAATTATCCCGGAGGCACGGGCTTGATGTCCGGCTCCGTCTTTGGGAGGCAGGCTGGAGTCAACGCCGCGCAGGGCTGAGAGGCTTCAAGCTTTGCGAACCTCCGCTTTTTACCGCTGGGCTTGCTGACGCTCCCGGCGTTCTTCTCCGGCTTGGGCGAGGGTTGCGCGATTGGAGTCGTCCACGCGCATGAAGCGTTCGCGCCAGTGGTCATTCTTGTCCGGAGTCCACACAAACGGCGCCTGCACGGTGGTGCGGGGCTGCCACGCCTTTTCCAGCAAGTCGAGGGCGGTGCCGATCACCGCTTGCTGCATGGGCACCTCCCACGGTTTGCCGCAGGGATTTCCCAAAGGAAAATCTGTGAAGACAAAACGCGGCACTCCACATTCCTCCACAATGTCGCGGGCTGAGCCAAGCACCACCGTGGCAATTCCATTTGCTTCCAAATGCCGAGCGACCAAACTCACGGTTTGGTGGCAAACCGGTCAGAGGGGGACCAGCAGCACAACATCCACTTCGTCTTCCCGGCACCATGCGAGAATTTCGGGAGCATCGGTTTCGAGGGTTTGACGCTGACTGTAAGTTGTGGCTGCTCCATAAAAGCGGCGGGAGTTTTTCCCAATCCGGCCTTGCTGCTGAAACTCCTGTAGTCGCTGGAGTGGCAGGTAGGTGTTGATGTCGTCTGTGTGTGTGGCTTCCTTGTCCCAAGCAACATCCTGCGTGTACAAAGACTCAGGAATGGGATTTGCGGAAATGGCATAGGGATGCTTGGGGGGCCGGAATGAGGCCGCAACCTGCTCCGCCCTGCTCGGCAAACTTGCCGTCGAAACCACCCCGACCGTGCATTCCGACAAAGGTTTGCTAAGGGTCGCAAAGGGCACCTCGTGATGATACGGCCACTGGTAGGGCTGGTCATAACCGTGGGCGGCATAATACTCGCGGGACTTGTCAATGTAACTCATAAAAGAGCGGTGACTGCGGCGTTCAGGCATGATTTTTCCGGAAGTAGATTTAGGGCTGATCCAGTGGATTTGGACAAAAACGAAAGCCCTCGTCCAGTTCAGCGAGTAGACGCATTTGTTTGTCGCTAAGGGTGAAGTCAAAAACATCTGCATTTTGACGAATACGCACCGGATTGACGGATTTCGGAATCATGGTTTGACCTTGCTGCAAACCCCAGCGGATCATGATTTGCGCTGGAGTTTTACCCGTTTGCTCGGCGATGTCCTGCAAACTGCGGTGCGAGAAGCGTTCTCCACGGGCGAGCGGACAGTAGGCGGTGAGGTGGATGCCTGCGGAGCGTGTAAAATCAGCAATCGTGCGCTGCTGAAGAAACGGGCTGAGTTCGATCTGGTTGACCGTCGGACGCTGTTTTCCGCTCTCGAAGATCTCTTGGAGGTGGCTTGGAGAGAAATTGCTCACCCCAATGGATTTGACTCGCCCTTCATTCTGCAAACGCTCCAGTGCCTGCCATGTGTCAACTCGTTGTCCCTCCACAGGCCAGTGGATCAGGTAGAGGTCCACGAACTCCAGCCCCAGTTTTTGCTGACTTTGCCCAAAAGCCCGCAGTGTGGGTTCATAACCCTGCTCGGTTTCCCAGACCTTGGTGGTGACAAAGATTTCGTTGCGGGGAACCCCGCAGGCATTCAGGGCGCTGCCCACATCCTGCTCGTTGCCGTACATGGAGGCAGTGTCAATGTGGCGATAGCCAACTTCCAAGGCACACGAAACCGCATCTTGAGTTTCCTGTCCGGGGTTGGCCGCCCAGACACCGAGTCCGAACAGCGGCATCGTGTTGCCATCACTGAGCGTCACCCGGCTTTGCAGGTTGAGGGCTTCCGTCATATTGCTTCCTCAAGGGTTGGTGGAATGGAATCCGGGGAGAAGACCGAGCGTTCCTGTTCGTCCAACTGCGCGACCAAGCCAAGTTCCCAAGCAAGGTAACGCCGGGAGGCGTCGGGATTGCCGTCGTGTCGGTCGTGGACAAAAAACAGGTAATCGAGACATTCCGAATCGGATGGGATTTCCGGAGTCGCGACCACGCTCAAGCCAGCCGCAGCCCACTCCTCCGGCCCACCTTGTAAACACAACACTTGGACTGCGTATTTTTGCTGTAGATCAAAAGCGATTCCGGAAATCGCGGAAACATCTCCTCCTGCTAAAATGATCTCAGATGCCCCGCCGAGGTCAAGCTGATCCAGCCGGGGCCGGATGGCCCAGTTTGCTCCGGTGATGTGCGCCTTCCGGAAGTTCATGCTTGGCGAAACATCTAGCAAAATTGCTCCGGCAGCAAGTCGTGCAGACAACTCATGAGGTTCCAGCGCTGGCAGCAGTGTCGATGAATCAGACGCTGCATTTGCACTGGTTTCCGGAGCTTGTGAGGCATCCTCGTCCAGCACCCAAACCTGATGCCCCATGGCCCGCAGCCACATCGCGGTGGTTGCAGCACGGAGTTGTGTGTCATCGGTCAACACAATACGGGCGTTGCGCACCGCCACCCACTCATCGGTGGCCTGCACCAGTTGTCCGCCCGGAGCATGGAGCGCTTCTGTGAAATGCCCGCGCTCATATTCTTCGGCGGTTCGTACATCGCAGAGGTAGGTGGTGCGGCGGTCATCGGAGAGCCAAGTTTGCAGGGTTTCGCCGTCTACGGTTTGCAGTTGGGTTTTGACGAGCAAGGCATTTGCTTGCATGCGACTGGCTGCAAGCTGGGCTTCGTCCGGTTCCGGAAGCACGGTGGGCGTAGCCCCATGCACGAGTTCAAATCCTGCAAGTCGCCAGCCCTGGGTGCCATTGCGCAAGGCCAAGATTTTGTTCCGGAACCCCAATGAGAGCAACGTCTGTGCGCCGATCAGGGAACGGGTGCGCCCCGCGCAGTTGATCACGACGGGAGTGTTTTCGTCCGGAACCAGCATGGGGAGGCGGTAGCCCAATTCTGCATTTGGACAGAAGCGCCCCCCTGGAATTGCCATTTTCCTGAATTCCTTGGGCGAACGACCGTCCAGCACCACGACCGATTCCCCCTGCTCCTGCATCGCCTTGAGGTCTTCTGCCGCAAGTGACGGCGTCTCAAACTGCTGCTCCACCAATTCTCCAAACACCTTGGAGGGCACGTTCACGCCTTGGTAGAGCGTGAACCCTGCGGCTTGCCATGCAGGGGCGCCCCCGTCCAAAATCGCCAGGTTGGAGTGCCCCAGATCTCCGAGCCGACGAGCCGCTTTTTCTGCGACCCCGTCGCCGTTATCGAGCAGCACACAGGGCGCTGAGCGGCAGGGCAGGAGCCGCGCTGCCTTGGCTTCGAGGCGGCTGTACGGCAGGTTGACCGCAAAAATTGGGTGGCCTTCGCCATACTCCCCGTATTCTCGCACATCGAGCAAGGCGATTTCAGCACCAGTCGTCAGCCGCTGCTTGAGCGTTTCTGGAATGATTTGGGCTATCTTCTGCACGGAAAGCTCATGGCGTCTTGGTCTTGGTGCTCATTTCCATGAGCTGGTAAGTTCCGGCTTCCTGATCGAAGAAAATCCGCTGGTCGAGCGTTTCCAAGGGGCGCCCATAGAAATGCAGGTGTCGGATGGTTTGACTGCCCTTGATCTCAACGCTGTGGATGTCCTCACCCAGCATGGCGATGCCTGTCCCTGGTCCCACCACCACGACTTCTCGCGTTGTGATCTCGGCACGACCGGGAACGGAGCCGTCGTCCACACGGTCAAAGAATGTGTTCTCCTCCACGCCCTCCACGCCTGCGATGCAGGCCCAGGTGGTGTGGTTGTGCGGCGGAATCCGCTTGCCGGGACACAGCACATTGAGGTAGAGCGAGACGCCGCTTTCGCCCTGGCCGATCAGGAAGCGGTTCTGGCGTTCGTCACCTGCTGGCGCAGGGTAATCGGTTTCGTTCCAAAATTCGCGCTGCATCGCAAGTTCCAGCAGCGCCGTCCGGATGCGCTCAACGGAACTGCGGCTCATGGCCCTCTCCTTTTGAATGACGACCGCTTTTGCAAGCAGCGTGTTTACCGCCGTTTCCCGATTCGTTGTCAACTCACTCATTTCGGTTTCCTTTTTGAGATACATTGTTTTGGACGGGGTTTCACTCCTAAAATCGAATGGTCAGTCTAACGGGAATTGCCGTGAGTGGAAACCAATAATGATAGTTCCGCAATAACTCAAAGCGCCCCGTTTCCTGAGAGACAGAGTGCTTGGAGAGTGTGAGCGGGCAAAAGCCGGATTTGCTCCAGAAGAGCGGAGAGCCTG
>CAJWCD010000099.1:0-13994 GCA_913020725.1 uncultured Pseudomonadota bacterium | reverse complement strand
CCCAACACTTTACAGGGCGCATTTTGCTGAGGACAGGCACCAACACTCAAGAGGGTGACTATCCAAAAATATTAATCTGAGATAGTGATTTTTAAAAAATATGGTTAATATTATGTTAATTTAAAATCCACTACCATTCCTACCAAACCCCTTTCAAAATCAACAACCCGACTACCACACGAAATTTCCGTACCCCTGCCGCAGGACCGTTCATTTTAGAATTACAAATTACACTGCAACCTGATAAATTACTAACGAGCTTACTTCTTCCGAAAAACCACACCTAATGCTCACTGAAATCCTGCTCCAGCAAACCAAATCGGCACGACAAGCTACGCAAGTGCTGGCGACGACCCCAACCGAGCAGAAGGATGCTCTACTTCAGAAACTTGCCCACGTCATTCGCGAACAGCAGACGAAAATTCTTGATGAAAATCAGAAGGATATGACGGTTGCTCAGCAGATGGTCCGAGAAGGAGAGCTTTCGGAAAGTGCCTATCGACGGATGCTGCTTAGCCCTGCAAAGATCGAACAAATCGCCAACAGTGTAGAAGCTGTTGCCAAACTCAGTGACCCGGTGGGGCAGGTGGGGTTGGGCACCCGTTTGGATGCAGGTTTGGACCTCTATCGGGTTAGCACTCCCATTGGGGTGATTCTCGTGATTTTCGAATCACGTCCGGATGCCTTGGTGCAAATCAGTTCACTCTCATTGAAATCTGGCAATGCGGTGATCCTCAAGGGGGGGCGCGAGGTGCAGAAAACCAATGTCATTCTGGCCTCTCTTATCCGGGACACTCTGAAAGAGGTGCAACTTCCGGTCGATGCGGTCAATCTGGTGACAACGAGGGAGGAGGTCGCACAGCTTGTGCAACTCAGCGAGCAGTTGGACCTGATCATTCCTCGTGGCAGCAACGCCTTGGTCCAGCACATACAGAAGCACGCGCAGGTTCCAGTGTTGGGACACGCGGAGGGCATCTGCCACGTTTTTGTCGATGATGAGGCTCATCCGGAAAAGGCGTTGAATGTGGTGGTGGACGCCAAAACCGACTACCCTGCTGTGTGCAATGCCGTGGAAACCCTGCTGCTCCATCAGGATCACCCTGTCGTTTCAGTCCAGAGTATTCTGAAAGCCCTGCACGAAGCGGGGGTTGAACTGCGGGTTTGCGAGGAAACACGGGTCAAATTTTGCGGTGGCTTGGAGATTCCCGTCAAATCGGCAACCACAGAGGACTGGATCACGGAATATACAGATTTGATCCTTGCTGTGAAGACGGTTCCAGGCTTGAAGGACGCCATTCAACACATCAACACTTGCAGTTCCCACCACACCGATGCGATTGTCACAGAACATCCCGGACATGCACAGGAGTTTCTGCAACAGGTTGATTCTGCTGGAGTTTTCTGGAACGCTTCCACTCGTTTTGCAGATGGATTCCGCTATGGATTTGGTGCAGAAGTCGGAGTCAGCACTTGCCGGACTCACGCTCGTGGTCCAGTTGGGTTGGAAGGTCTGGTGATTCACAAGTACCTGCTCTATGGTTCCGGACAAGGGGCTGGCGATTATGGTGTTGGCAAGAGGGAATTTTGTCACGAACCCCTGCCGCAAACGCTTCCGCAGTTGCACTCATGAAAACCAAGCTGGACATCGCCAAAGACTGGCTTCCACGTTACACTGGCACAGGACTGGATGGCTTTGGCCCACATATCCTGCTCACCAATTTCTTCAACTACTTGGTCAAGTTCTCCCAGCGTTTCGATGTTCCCATTCTGGGAGAGGGAGGTCCGATGCAGACCGTGACCAACAAGGACGGATTGACCCTCATCAATTTTGGGATGGGTTCCGCAAACGCTGCAACGATCATGGATTTGCTCGTTGCTTGCAAGCCTCGGGGGGTGCTGTTTCTGGGGAAGTGCGGAGGTTTAAAGCGTTCGGCAGAAATCGGCCGGTTCATCCTGCCGGTCGCAGCAATTCGGGGGGAGGGCACCAGTAATGATTACCTGCCTCCGGAGGTTCCGGCATTGCCGTCGTTTAAGCTCCATAAGTTTGTCTCGAACACGGTGTTGCAGTACCGCCAGGAGTACCGGACGGGGGTGATCTACACCACCAACCGCCGTGTTTGGGAGTGGGATGATCAATTCCGGGAGCGGCTGCGGATCCTGTCGGCCATCGGGATTGACATGGAAACCGCAACCGTGTTCATCGTCGGACACGTCAACCAGATTCCACGCGGGGCGCTGCTGCTCGTCTCGGACACCCCGATGACTCCGGAGGGCATCAAGACGCAGGAATCCGACAAGGCCGTCACGGCCCGCTACACGGATCTGCATTTGGACATCGGTATCCGCGCCATGGCCGAAATCGGCCGGGGCGGAGAGAAAATCAAGCACTTTGGTTACTGAACAGTTATCAGTTGTCAGCGAACAGTAAACAACTGACAACTGACAACTGACAACTGACAACTGATTTTATGGCTCAATTCACTGGCAAAACGGCAATGATTGTGGATGACTTCCCCACGGCACGTCGCTTTATCCGCAACACGATGGAGGAGTTGGAGTTCACCTGCATTGAGGCCAGCAGTGCCGCACAGGCGCTGGATTTACTGGAGAACGAAGTCCCGGATATGATCCTGATCGATCTGAACATGCCAGAAAAAAACGGGATGGAACTCTTGCAGGAATTGCGGGGGCGAGATGGGTTTCAGGAGGTGCCCATCCTCCTCATGATGATGCACGAAACCGAGGCCGTCCTCGCCGAAGCCGAAAACGAAAACAGTCCGATGAGTGGTCACCTCATTAAGCCCTTTGACGCCTTCACGCTCTCGAAGGTGCTGGACCCCTTGCTGAAGTGAGGGCGGTCTCATGTCTGGAACGACCAGAGTTCGCTGCATCCAGTGCCAACACTACCAGATCACTTGGGACACCGAACGGCCCTATGGCTGTGGAGTACTGAACTTCAAAAGTCGGCTTGAACCCAGTCAGTATGTTTTCCAAACCTCTGGAGCAGAGTGTCAGAGTTTTGAGGCCAAATCGATGCGCAAGCCGCTTGCTTCAGTTTAAACCAGAAAAATCACGCAGAGACACAGAGGGCGCAGAGAAAAAATCAGATGAAGACAAAACCTCTGCGACTCTGTGGTGAATCAAGAGGGGATTCGTGGCGAAAACGAGAAAACTCTCCAAAACCGCCAAGAATTAGAGAAAGGCTGAAAACAAGGTGCTGGCAGCATGTGGGTGAAATTGTGCGGTGGTGCCGATTCTGAGCAGTCGTTTTTCCGGATTTGGCGTAAAATTCAGACCGCCTGATCTCCGGTTTCGCCGGTGCGGATGCGGATGGCCTGCTTGAGATCAAACACGAAAATCTTTCCGTCGCCGATGCGCCCCGTCTTGGCGGCGCTCATGATTGCACCCACGGCGCGCTCCACGTCATCGTCTGAGATGACGATTTCGATTTTCACCTTGGGCAGGAAATCGACAATATACTCGGCACCACGGTAAAGCTCGGTGTGCCCACGTTGACGGCCAAATCCTTTCACTTCGGTCACCGTCAATCCCTGAACCCCGATGCTGCCGAGGGCTTCCTTCACTTCTTCAAGTTTGAACGGCTTGATGATCGCTTCAATCTTTTTCATGTCTCTTTGGTAAACGGGGTGGAAAATCCTGCTTCAATTGTCGGTCAGTACCTAGCTGTTTTGCAAGTTGAAATGCGTCCGAACACCGCACGGCTCTACGAAGCCGCGCTCTTGCGCTTCAGCGTTTTCTGTGCAAAACGCAGTGCTGATCTGTTTCTTCCGGGGGCATGGAATTGGAGCGATGTGGGGGTGCAAGCTCTAGAACGTTACCTCCACCAGAGCAGGCAGGAACTGGGCTGGAGCGACAACACGACCCACGCACACCTGACCGCGATCCGGCATTTCTTCCGGCATCTGACTCGTAGCGGCCACCTTGAGCGCAACCCGATCCAGCACTACACCCGGCAAAAAAGCGCAGGTCTGGTCAACGCCCTTGAGATCGATCCTGAAACACTTGCGGAACAACTCCAGCAACTCCCCTGCGAAACCCACGAGCAACTCGTCCAATGCCTCTTGCTGGAATTGACCTACAGCACCGGGGTCAGTGTGGCGCAACTCTGCCGCGTGGAAAACCTCGAACCGCTTCCGCAGTCCGGCCTCCGCCTGCATTTTCCCAAGCGGGCGCCACTGGAACGTCCGCTTGGCGAACACGGTCTCTCGCTGTTACAACACTATCTGAAAACAGTGAACAGTGAACAGTTATCAGTTATCGGTGAACTGAAAATCGAAAACCAAAAACCAAAAACCGAGTTTTGGGTGGATGTCGAGGGGAGATCGTTGCCTGCCGCAAAGCTCAAACAACTGTTGGTGGCTCCGCTTCAAGAACTTGGGGTGCCCCACGCGAACGCCCTCCGAGATGCGGGTTTGCAACATTTCTCGGCAGCGGGGGCGGACATGCGGACCCTCCAGAATTATCGAGGTTTGAAACGACTTCAACGAGTGCAAGATTACAAAAATCCCACCTTTGGAGAATTGCAAGACCGCCTGCTTGCCTGCCACCCCCGCACCAATTAGGTGGTGACCTGTTTAGGTTGTAGAGTTCCGTAACAACTGACAGCCTAAATCCCCACGAACGTTCAGTGAGAAAATAGCGTGGTCTTCCAGCCACTGTCCTCATCGCCATAGCCGTGGATCAGCAACTCGACCAGCCCCGGAATCATGGCCTGGGCGGTTTCGTTGAGTTCGGAAACGGTGGCACTGGTGGACAAGGCGGGGCGGCTCCGGATCATCTCCTCCAGCTTGCGGTAGATCGCGACGAGGTGTAGCACGTCATTTGCGGCGTATTGCAACTGTTCGGTGCTGAGGTCGTCCTGCATCCAGTTCGTCTGCTGTTGCTCCTTGTTCAACTCGATCCCCAGCAGTTCCTTGCAGAGGTCCTTGAGTCCATGGGACTGCGAATAGGTGCGGATCAGCTTGCTCATCACTCGGGTGCAGCGCAACGGGCGCACGTCGATTCCGTAACGGACCTTGAGGAAACCTACATCCGAAAGTGCAAAGTGAAACACCTTGGTGGTGTCCGGATGGGTGAGGAGGGTCTTGAGATTGGGTGGGCATTCCGACTGTGGGCGCACGAGCACTACCCGCTGCTCGTCATCGCCCACCTGAATCAGGCAGAGATCGTCGCGGTAGAGCCGCAAGCCGTGCATCTCGCAATCCACCGCAATCAACGGCTTTGTGAGGTAGGCTTGCAAGTGTTCGTCCGGAAGATCCGGGAGGATTTCATAGTCTGCCATTTTATGCCTCTAAGAAGTGTTGCCGAATCACTGTAAACCGACCACGCTAAAAACACCACCCATATCCGCTAGTGAGGCTTATATGTGTGATTACTGTAATTATCGAACATATAAAATTATCTAAGAAATCTACGGAAACCCTGTTTCATGAACTGACAGCTGATCCGTCGGAAGGCAGCATTGCACAGTGGGCGAAGTTGAGCAGGGGGGCCACTTCTGCAAGCCCCTTGTGGGTGTCCGTTGGCATAAAATTCTCATGGCCTCCTTTGTGATAACCTTTGGACAACTTGGAGAATTCGGAAATCACCGCATTGAGCTGTTCGTGTTTTTGGCGCAACTCGTCAGCGGGCAGTTGCACCGGCAATTCTGCAAACTCGACCAGCAACTCGATATGGTGGCTGTCCTGCTTGTTGTGCAGCGCGATGAGTGCGAGAACGGGTAGCACGACGAGTCGGACTTCAGCAGGATAAGCGGCGAGGGATTTGCTGAAAACCACCCCGGCGAGTTCCACCCGCCCTGCGGCCATGCTGACAAAACCCTGCTGCATGAACAGTTCC
This sequence comes from uncultured Pseudomonadota bacterium, assembly GCA_913020725.1. Taxonomy (GTDB): domain Bacteria; phylum SAR324; class SAR324; order SAR324; family NAC60-12; genus UBA8110. The sequence goes on along the minus strand of CAJWCD010000099.1, from coordinate 8,135 downwards.
GCTTCTTCCAACAGGCACCAACCCCGGATGAAGTCATAATGCCAGCGGTCGTGCTTGTTGAATTCGGCAAGTCGGTCGCTGGTCGCCGCAGCCAGTTTCCAAGCAGACAACCCTTCGTCCAGATTGCGGCGATCCGAAGACACCCAGCGAACATCGCTCTTGACCTCACGCTTGCGGTTTACAATCGTGCTGAACCACTTGGTGCGGAATTCCGGATTGAGGAATGCAGCCGGCTTGACCGCAGTGCCGGGGCGGTAGAAGGAGGATTGCAACGGGCTGACAAACAGGCATTCCGGACAAACCCCAGTTCGATAAAATGAGAAGTTGAATCCGGAATAGATGTTGATGTCCTCCTGATAGCGGGGAATGCCGAAGATGTTGTACTGCGCACGGACTTCAGTTTCCAAGGACCACCATGGCACCTTCGGGTTCCCGCAGACGTAACACGTCAGCAGAATTCCAGACAGAGCTTCATTCCGGGTGGGCACGGATTGCGGTTGGGCGTCCACCGACTGTTCCGGGTGAATCACATGGAGAATCCCGTGGCTCAAGGTCGGGCGTTCCTTGTAAGCCAGCACCAGCAGGTGATTGCCGGATTCTCCGGAGGTTTCCTTGGTTGTCAACACTCGGCAGGAGATTGGCGAGAAATACTGCTCCACCGCGCTGTCTTGTTCGCCGATCTCAAGCAGGACCATGGTGCCCGGAGGGATCACCTGCTTGGCCGCGAGGAGGCAGCGTTTTTCCTGAATCGCCAAGCAAGTGGCACTGTAGCGGTGTTTCTGGAAGGTGAGTTTGGCGGGGATGATTTCGTGGACCACTTTCCGAGCGGTCACGATCAGCTTTTCCGCGATCTCGTTCGGCAGTCCTAGCAATTCGGAGGCATGTCGCAGGTAATCCTCCTCGGATGCCGACAAAACCCGATCCGCAACCGCAAGCTGCGCCAATTCCTTGAGAATTGCAAACGCTTGACGCTTCTGCATTTGCTGAGGAGAGAGTTCCGCAACGTGATGTTCCCGGACCTCCGACATGAGTTCTTCGACTTCCCCCTTATCGTCCAGAAATTCGATGGCCTCACGAAGGTGAGACAATTCGGAACTGTCCACCTCGCCATCCACCACCGTCATGCCCGCAATGGCGTGGGCCAGCCATTTTTTTGCTCCATCACTCAGGGTTTCAACTCCAGGAATTGGCATTTTTCAGTTAGCAGTTAGCAGTTATCAATGGTCAGTGGTCAGTGGTCGGTGGTCGGTCGTGCGTTTTCCGGGGATCTTCCATGAATTGTGCCCAAAGCTCACCACCCGGAGTGCGGGACAGTGTGATCTTGACCGCTGACATGATTGGAACCGAAAGCAGCATTCCCACCACTCCCCACAGCCACCCCCAGAAGATGAGGGAGAGCAGCACCACAAGTGGAGAAAGGTTGAGACGATCCCCCAAGACCAGCGGTTCGATGACATTCCCCACCAGAAACTGTAGCACACCCAAGCTAGTGAGAACGAGCAAAACCAGCGAGATCGAGTCCAACTGAATCACGGCCAGCAGCACGGGCGGGATGATCGCCAGCAGGGAACCCACGGTTGGAATGAAGTTGAGCATGAAGGTGAGGAAGCCCCAAAACACGGCAAACTCCACGCCGAACAACCACAGAATGATGGCGGTGGAGAGTCCTGTGACCGCCGAGACCATCGTTTTGATGTTGAGGTAGCTGAGGACCGCCTCGTTGATCTGTGCCATGATTTCAAGCACTTGCCGGGATCGTTCTCCTTGAAACAGCCTCTGGATGCGGAGGGAAAAAGCTTCGCGCTCAAACAGCAGGTAAATCATGAAAAGTAGCACCAACGCCAAGTTCCCCAAAAAATCCAGAGTCTGCACAAATCCGGAACTGAGCAGCGAGGTGAGGGTTTCTGGTTGCAGGTAAGCAAACCAGTTTTGGTCGCCCTTGAGAAATTCCAACTCGGAGCGTTCCAGCCCCAACCCGTTCAGCAAATCACTGAACAATTCGTCGAGCCGTGCTTCATAATGCGGCAGTGACTTGCCCAGTGCGAGCAGATTGCTCATGACAAGGCGACTCAAGCCCAGCACCCCCAGAGTCGTGACTCCGAGAATCACGGGAACTCGGAAAACCCCCGGAATCTTCATCCGAATCAGCATTCGGTTGAGGGGTTCCGTCAGGTAAACGAGCAGGGTGGCCAGAGCAAGAGGGATGAGGAGTTCGCGGAGCAGGTGAAGTCCGCTAATTAAAATGGTGATGGTTAGGAGAGGAAGGGCGGTTTTATTAAACATAATATTTTACATACATTCGCTAAAAATCCTGAGAAAAACTTTCGGTTCAACCATGCTATACTACGGTTTGAGCGCTTGCAACCACACGGCCTCACGAAGCAACATGTTGTCAGAAAAAGAAATCTTATCGTTCGCGGAATCCGGACACCTAGTGCTTCCGGACTTTATCTCCGACTCCGCAATTCAACAGGTTCGAAATCGCATGAGTGAACTGCTACAGGGTTTTGACCCAACCGCACATCGGAGCATTTTCACCACCGACGAACAGGAGCGAAATTCTGACGATCACTTTCTCAACTCCGGAGATAAAATCCGCTTCTTTTTTGAGGAGGACGCCTTTGATACCGGCGGAAACCTCCGTCAGGAAAAGGAGCTTTCGGTTAACAAGGTCGGCCATGCGCTTCACGATCTCGATCCCGTGTTCGATGAATTCTCCCGGGATGCCCGCTTTGGAGAGATCGCTTCAGAGTTGGGATTCTGCAATCCAGTCCTGATCCAGTCCATGTACATCTTCAAGCAACCCCACATTGGCGGGGCCGTCGACTGTCATCAGGATGCGACTTTTCTGATCACCGAACCTTCCAGTGTGATGGGGTTTTGGATAGCGCTGGAGGACGCTGACCTTGAAAACGGCTGCCTCTGGACCCTCCCCGGGGGACACCGAGAGGGCTTGAAATCGTTGTTCAAGCGCACTCCGCACAACACTACCGAATTCGAAACGCTGGATGACACACTGTGGGACGATTCGCGGCTCGTCCCGCTGGAGGTGGAATCGGGAACCTTGGTGTTGCTCCACGGCCTGTTGCCCCACCGCAGCCTGCCTAACCGTTCGACCCGCACCCGTCACGCTTACACCCTGCACCTCATTGAGCAAGACCTCCCGTATCCAGAGTGGAACTGGTTGCAGCGCCACTCCGACCTGCCCCTGCGCGGCTTTCGGTGAGGTGGTCAGTTTGTGGACTGATAACTGTTTACTGTTTACTCTCAGAATCACTTGCTGAACACCTCCTCAAGCGACCCTGTTCCTCCGGATTTATTGACGCGCACTTTCCACGACCACTGATTCTGCGGGTCACTGCTGATCACTCCAGCGCGTCCCCGACCGTCCGGAGCAAACTCTGCCTCCGACAGCACCGCCGGTTTGCCCGTGACAGGATGGATGCCTTCGACCCGCACTTGCAGATGCTCAAAGCTGTTGTGCCGAGGATCATCCGGACTCATGGAACGCTGCAAGTCCTGCGCGGCCCGCATGGCGAGTTGCGCCATTTCCTGCGGGGTGACGGGTTCGGTCACTCGCACCACGACCTTGAGTCGGGAGCGTGTCGAAATGGACCGATCCTCGGTGGATTCCACCGAGTAGGCGGGCAGCGGTTTGAGTTTGGGTTCTGGTTCTTGACGGCTCACCCATTCGGAAAGCAGCAGCAGCAGCAAAACCAGCAGCAACCCGATCAGCAGCAGCCCAAAGCGGGCCAAGCGTCCTTGTAGCCACGGCACCATGCGCGTGAGTGGTTTGTAAATCTGCGGAATCACCAAGACCCCCAATCCCAGCAGAAGCAATCCGGCAGGCAGGTGGAACAACGCCAATGCCACTCCCACCATGACCGCAACGGCTGGCCCCGCATAATCGGAAATCTGCTTGGCGGTCTCGCCCACCGACTCGCCCAACGCCCTCACTTGGACCAAAGTGCCGCCGCCCGATCCGCCGCCGTCCTTGGGGGCTACCAATTCCGGGGGTTTGGGCACATCCTTCACGGCGGGCGGCGGGGGTTGGGTTTCCTGCTCGTCCGCTCGTGCCGGAACGTAAAGCGTCGTGCACCAGATGTATTCAGAGTTGAGGCGGCTCTTGCATTTAGGACTGGGAATCGGCAACCGCAGCCGCGCCACCTTTGCGCTCAAGACCTTCTTGTGCATTTTGTGACACTCGCCGCAACACGCACTGGCGTTGATCTGGACCTTATCTGCTCCCTCCATCTCCAGCGCGTTGATGCGGCACTGGTGCGAGAGTTGCTGTTCCTTGAAAGAGTCCCGATCTCTGCGATCCTTGAAAACCGCGTAGTACCAATACGCAATCTGCTTGCCTACCCACTCGGTCGCCTGCTCGACGCGCTCCTGCAAAAGCGCCTCGACCACATTGTCCTGAGCCGCTTGGGATTTGTCCCCGCCGGAGATTTCCTTGCGCTTCTGCTGGTACGCCTCATCGCTGATGCCGTAACTTTGCAGTTCTTCGGAGATAGGAACCATGAACAGTTATCAGTTGTCAGTTGTCAGTCGCCTGTAGTGAAACGTTAGCAGTTAGCCCCTGATCACTGTTCACTGATATGCCGTCTTGCTCCTTTGGCCGGGAACAGTTATCAGTTTTCCTAAAGGTAGGAGATTGCACACACAACCAGCCTACCGACAACTGACAACTGTTCATCATGCAAGAGAATCACCAATGAACCAACGCAATCCTCCACTGCTGCCCGTTCCTGGATTCCAGTGGCTGGGCCTGAACATCGGCATCAAGGACGACACTCTCGATTTCGGCGTGGTCGCGTCCGAATGCGAATGCACCGCCGCCGCCGTGTTCACACGCAACAACTTTCCCGGAGCGCCGGTGATCGTGGGTCGGGAGTTCCTCAAGGATGGGCGTTTGCAGGCCATCGCCGTGGTCTCGAAAAACGCGAATGTCGCCACCGGCGCACGGGGTCTCGAACACGCCCGCAGCCTCAGTCGTTGGGTTGGCGAACAGTTGGGCCTCCCGGAAACGCTCGTGCTGCCCAGTTCAACTGGAGTGATCGGCGTGCCGCTGCCCATCAAGCGCATCGAACAGGGTTGTCAGAAAATCCGGGAAAACCTTGGGTCCGACACGCAGGCCTTGGAACGCTTCGCCCGCGCGATCATGACCACCGACCGCTGGCCCAAGTGGTTCTGCACCCGCATTGGCCCAGCCACCCTCGTCGGAGTAGCAAAGGGCGCCGGCATGATCGAGCCGAACATGGCCACCATGCTCTCCTATTTTGTCACCGATGCCAAACTTCCGGCGGAGCGTCTGGACCCTTTGCTCCGGAAGGCGGTCAACCGCAGTTTCAACCGCATCTCCATTGATTCCGACACCTCCACGAGCGACACTGTGGCCCTGCTCGCCAACGGACTGGCCGGACCTGTGGATGAAGCGGAATTTGCGGAAGCTCTCAACGAAGGCTGCACCTTCCTCGCCAAAGAGATTGTGCGCAACGGCGAGGGTGTCACCAAAACCATCGAGTTGACCGTCTCCGGAGCAGATTCGCAGGAAATGGCCGTCCGGATTGGGCGTTCCATCCTCAACTCTCCCCTCGTGAAAACCGCCTTTCACGGCGGTGATCCCAATTGGGGCCGCATCGTCATGGCGGTTGGCAAGGTCTTTGAGCATCCGGTTGCCCTTGACGATCTGGAAATCCGTTTTCCCACCGCGTCCGGAGTCCTGCGACTCAACAGTGCCCTCGTCAATGCTGGAACTGTGGATCTCACCTCGCTGAGAACACAACTCCAGTCTGCTGAGGTGCAGCTTGAGGTCTCGGTCGGAAACGGCAATCATCAAGAAACCTTTTGGGGGTGCGATCTCTCCCAAGAGTTTGTTGCGGGAAATGCGTTTTATACCACATAATGGAAATCTCGGAGTCAGGGCCAGGATGTTGCGGAACTTGGAAAGGGCTGGACTCTGCTCGAAATAGTCAGCTGATTACTGGAATTGTCTTCGCCATCCTTGTACCATCCCAATTCCTGAATACTGACTCCTGAATACTGACTCCTGAATACTTCCTTTTAAGCCCATGATCTCCGGACTCGACCACATCAACATTGAAACCACCGATCTTGAAGGCACGATTCGCTTTTACGAGCAGGTGCTTGGACTACGGAACGGCGCACGCCCACCCTTCACATTTCCGGGAGCGTGGCTCTATTCCGGAGAGCAGGCGCTGGTTCACCTTGTCGGTGTGGATGAGCTCACAAACACCTCCACGGGAGCGATCAACCATGTCGCCCTGCTGGCCAATGATTTTGTAGGCTGCAAAGCTCGGCTCAACGCGCTTGCCCAGCCCTACGAGCAACGAGTGGTTCCAGATTCGAACATCCGCCAGTTGTTCGTGAACGACCCCAATGGTGTCCGGCTGGAACTGAATTTTCATGACGAATAGCAGTACGCTGTCAAGAACCAACATCAACCGCCAACCACCACCAACCAGCCACCGAACGAACCATGACCCTGAAAACTATCATAACCGCCGTGGGTTCCGCAATCCTCATCATCGGCTTCGTTTATTTCTCGAAAACCGATCGTGCCCTGCTGACCGGCACAGATTCGAAAACTCCAAAAAATCCTGCACTTGCAGCCTGTGACGAGGCCATTGTCCAAGAATTGGGCAGTCCCATCGAAACCAGCGCTCTCACTTCCTCCGTCCGGAAACTGGACAACCTCACCCTCGTCACACGAGGATTCACTTATGCGGATGGCAAAGGCTCAGCGTTCTGTCGGCTTCAAGAAGGGATGGTGGAGTTGATGCTGGAGTTGGAGTAGTAACGGGGCTTAGCTTAGAGACAAGGTAACTTATATTAACATAATATTAACCACACAAAGAAAACGACCTCCTTATTTGCTCCCCTTTTGTCGCAGTTCCGGCTAGGTTATTGGTTTTGTCTGTTAGGCTTACGCGGCCACACAGCCCTAAAGCAACCAGACCGTCGGAGAGTCCGTGTTATTGAAATACATCATCGTTTTGCTGATTGGAGTGGCCTTGCCGTTCGTTTTGAACTACGGCGTAGCCCATCTGATTTTCTGGTTCCATTACCGCTCCACCATCCACACCAATGAGTGGTTCTGGGACAATGAATTGGACGATCATGACCGCGAGCGCATCGCCTGGGAGGAATCCTACCACCACGGACGCCTGATCGCGGCCATCCTCACTGCGGCCTACTTCCTCATCATCGGGTTTTTCATTTATCGAAAACTCTTTTCGAATTGATTCCACGCCTGATTTGAACGTGCATTGCACGGCTCCGTCCTACTAAACCTTCTGATCAGGAGACCTGCTCACCCTTCGCCTACCAAACATGGGATCAACTCGGTTCCATCATGGCCTCAAGTAAACCTTTTTTCTGCCGATAACGAGATTGGGAGGGTTCGGTCTATTGCCGAACCCGGTGTTCACCAATCCGTTATTGGTCATGGTTTCAAGGCTCATCAAATCCTGTCTGGCATTGCTCCTGTGCATTGGGGTAGTGGGTCTCCAGAACCCCGTAGAGCTGCTTGCAAACGCACCTGGGGTCTGCAACTCGATCTGTGTGCAGCGGGAGTATCGCAAGGCCATTAAGCGGAGACTCTTCCAGGAAAGAACAGGACAGGTGCCCCCCAAATCCAGAAGGGAGCCTGCCATCCTGCGGGTGCGGGGTCTGACCGGCTCGGTGAGCGCCCCTTCGGTTTCCGTCGCGGAGAGTACCGGCCGATCCATGATCTTCAATTTAGACGCCAGACGCACCACGGGCGAAAGTCCGGCGGTGATATGGACATCCGAGGCCTTCATCTGACGTGCTTCAAGGAGAATTTCGTGAATCCTTTCTTTTGCTTCGGGATCGACCGCGACCGGTCCGGCTCCCGACGCCCCTGAGGCAGACGTTGCGCGAGCGGGCTCAGGATCGGTGTCTCGCTCCAGCAGCGGCAAGTCCTCTTCCTCGTCATCGCCCTCGAGATCGATCCTCGAGGGCGTCGACGAGCGCCATGAGCGCCTGCCGGGGGTTGTCGTCGTCCAGCACCTCCTCAAGCTGCTCATCGGTGGCGTTGAGACCGACGTCGCGCGCGCACAGCTCCTTGTTTGGCACCGATAGCAAGACCA
>CAJWCD010000098.1:0-14007 GCA_913020725.1 uncultured Pseudomonadota bacterium | reverse complement strand
TCTCAAACTTAAAACCTAGCTCCGAGTCCAAAGACGAAGACCTTGTAGTCGGTTTTCCACTGTTCGATTCCGGTTTTCCCGAAGTCCTGTGCGGTTTCGTTCATTTTGTATTTGCCGTCGCGGTAGCCCAGCAGTACTTCCAGCGTGGCCAGCTTGGGCAGGAAGCCGATGGCCTGATTGAACTGCTTGGCCTCATCCGGGGTGTAGCCCAGCAGCACGATCAGGGAATCGCCCTTCGCGGAGGTGCCATAGAGGAAGCCCTTGCCAATGGTCAAACTGCCCTTCTCGGACCCCATGACGAGAGTGAGGTCGATCTCGTTGATCCGCAGGTCCCGGACGTAGCTGTTCCCGTTGGCCAGCGTGAACGTGTGTTCCATCGGCAATTCGGTGTAGCCCACACCGATGGTGTTCCCAAAGACGAGATGGTAGGAGGCGAGTCGGTTGATCTGAGTGGATTGGGAGGCAATGGTGGAGCCGAAGTAGTTGGACTGCGAAGAGTCCACCGTGCCGCTGCTGTTGGTGTAGTTGCGGAAGTCGGTGCTGATTTTGGGCTTGTCGAAGTCGTCGAAGATGGCGCTGGCGTTGCCTAACACCCGCAACTTGATGGCCAGAGCAGCACTAGGAATCAGCAAGAGGATGACGAGGGCAAGGGCGGTCAGCTGCAACCCCCAGCGGCGGGGTGAGTTGGTTAGCATAATGGGTGGGTTCGTTGCTGAAAGTCTTACATGCAAAGTTGAACTCAGAGTCAAGGGCAAGGGCCGTCGTCTGCGAAATGCAAGAATACCTCCCGAAGGTGGAATGCAGAAAAAAAAGTCCAATCCCCGAGAATCCGGGGGCACTTGGGCAAGAATCATGGTACTCTTTTGAGCAATTGGTAAAGACCCCTTACCCCTGTGGGTTGGAGCCAACGGAACCCGTTTGGGCGCACCCACGTCCAAGCTCTCAATCCAACGGTGGTGGCGCAATTCTGAGATTTAGAGTCGTTTTTGGGACGGAGGCGGGTTCTATTCACGTCTGAAACCACTGACAGGGGGCTACGAGGTGTGCTTACGAGTTGAATCCGAGCTTGGCCCTTGTCCAGTCACTTTCACCAAAAGTCTCACTTTTACTTGCACCCGTCACACGGGACCACGACCGGAACGGCTTGCAAGGACGGCGAGCTTGGGGCATCCTGACCCCTTTGCGGATTTCTTTTGCTGGTGTTTCACAAATGCGCTTCCTGACTTTGCGAGAACAACTGCTGATTGGCGTTTTGACTCTTGTGATCGTAGGCCTTGGTGTGGGCTGGGGATTGTCCGGATGGCAGGGTCAAACCCAGCAGTTGGAGCGTCAGCTTGCGCAAACACAGCAGCAGCTCCGGGAATTGGAGGCGCTGGTGGCAGAGTGGAACCGGGTACAACAACAACCCACAGCTCCGGTGATGGGCAAGCCACTCAGTTCCTTTGTGGAGGAGGTGGCACGTGCGCTGCGGGTGCAGGAGCAGTTACAACTCAACACCCTCTCGTCGGTCCCGGAGGGCATGGAGGGGGTGCAGGTGCGGCTCGATCAGCTCAAGCTCGACCAACTGCTCGATGTGCTGTATCGGCTGGAGCATCACCAGCCCGTCTTGCGGCTCTCCCAGCTTGACCTCGCCGTGAGTCCTGGATCGCGCCTTGTGCGGGTGTCCTTCCAAGTTCTCAAGCAACAGCAAAGCTGAGTCCGTGCGCTGGAGTCTTCGCATCCTCTTTGGCTTGGTCGGCACGCTTGGCGTGGCGCTAGCTGGCTTGATCGGACTGGGGGTCGGTTTTCCGGAACGTCAGCTTGCCGAGACACTTGCCCGGCACCTGCAAGCTCAGGCCGGAATCCCTGTCGAAATCAGCGGCATCCAGCTCGGCTGGAGTCGGATCACCGTTCCGGAATTGGCCTTCCGGACTCCTCCTGTGTGGTTAGAGGCACCCTCGATGCGCCTGGCGGTGCTGGAGTCGCTGGAATTGCCGTACTGGCCCCTGCTCGTTTCCCAGCAAGTCCAAGTGTCCTTGCGCTCGCATGGTGGGGAAGTGCAGGCATCGGCAAAGCTGGACGGCAGCGTCGTAGATTTGCAGATGTCCGGAGTGGAGCTTGGGCGTATGCCGTTGAGTGCGGTGGCCCCGTGGGGCACGGTGGCGGGCACTTTGAGCTTTGAGGGGAACCTCGTGGAACCGTTGCTGTGGCAACAAACCCCGCCCCAAATTCCGCAGGGGGATTTTTCTGGCAGTTTGCGAGATGTCCGGATTCAGTTCAAGGCCGCAACACTGGAACAACTAGGAGTCGCCCTCCCGGAACTGACGTTGGACGAGGTGGGCTTCAAAGGCACAATTGGCTCCAATCTCACTGCCGATGTCCAGTTCAAAGGAATGCTCACTGGAACTCTGAGCGGATGGGTGCGCCTCAACCCCGACCGTCCGCAAAACTCACTCTTGAACTTGCGCGTGAAGCTGAACTTGAACCCAAAACTCCGTCAACAATTGGGGTCGGTGGCCTTGCTGCTACGCGGTTTTCAATGTGGAACCACCGTGAGTCTGAAAATTGAGGGCACGGTTGCACAACCCCTGACCAAAAAAGGGGAGTGCGCATGAACATGAAACGCCTGATCCTTGGCGCTGTGCTGGCTGGTTTTTTGTTGGTGTCCGCCGGGAGCGGCTATGTCGTGTACCTGCTTTTCCAGCCAATGAGCAGGCTAGGCACCACGGGTGAGGTGCGGCTGTTCATTCCCAGCGGCATGACCTTCTCACAGGTCACGCAGCAGCTTCGGCAACAGCAGATGCTTGCGCATCCAAGAATCTACGACTGGACTGCCCGCTGGTTGGAAGCACCGAGGCGCATCAAGGCCGGGGAGTTTCTGGTTTCGCGGGACTGGACAACGTGGGAGGTGCTGGGACACTTGATTCGGGGCAAGGGCATCCGGCATCGCGTGACCATTCCGGAGGGGCTGAATTTCCGGCAAATTACCAGACGATTGGCGGCAAAAGGCTTGGGGGGGCAGGAAACCTACCTTGCGCTACTGGAAGACCCAAAGCTGCTGGCCCGCACGGGCCTTGCAGAAGCCAAGACTCTGGAAGGGTTTTTGTATCCAGAAACTTATTTCTTTTCGCGGGTGGAGCGCCCCCGCCAGATTCTGGCGACAATGATCTCGCAGTATCGCCACACCTTCACCCCGGAACTCCGGGCGCGTGCGGAAGAACTAGGGTTGAGCGAGTATCAGGTCTTGACCCTCGCTTCGATTGTGGAAAAAGAAACCGGCAGGGCGGAAGATCGCGGCAAGATCGCCGCCGTCTTTCACAATCGCCTGCGCAAGCGCATGCTGCTCGGAAGTGATCCGACCGTGATTTACGGAATTCCAGAATTCAACGGCAACCTCACCCGCAAGCACCTGCGCACCCCAACCCCGTACAACACTTACACCCAACGCGGACTGCCTCCCACTCCGATTTGCAGTCCGGGCAAGGATTCGCTGCACAACACCCTTTATCCTGAAAACGTGAACTACCTCTACTTTGTCGCTCGCGGGGATGGGGCCAGCGAGTTCTCCAACACCCTCAAGCAACACAACAAAAATGTTTGGTACTACCAGAAGGTCCGGAAGAACCGCATCCGCATCCGGAAGGAAGCTCAGGCCCGGAAGGCAAAACTGAAAAGGAATTCCTAACTGAAATCAGGAGGAGTGGAGGAGGTTCAACACCGCTTGGGGCTTTTGATTCGCATGAGCCAGCACCGCTTGGCTGGAGGCTGCGAGGATTTGCCCAGAAGCCATGTCGGAGATCTTCGCGGCCATGTCAGCGTCTTCAATGGCCGACTGCCCTTCCGTGATGTTCTCCACTGCGACTCCCAGATTGCTCATCGTGCGTTCGATGGTGTGCTTCTGAAAAGATCCCAGTTCCATGCGAATCTGCGAGACGTCTTCAATGGCCTGCTCCAAGAGCAGGTTTGCGTCCGAGACCCCCTGTGGAGTGGCGACGTCAATATCGGCAAGGCTGGCGAAACCGCTCTCATTTGGAAGGTGACGGGCGAGCTTGCTGGCCCGCACATTCATAAAGGCGAAGGGTTCGTAAACATGCTCGTTGCTGTCTAAGTGAAAACGCTTGGACTGCTGCGAGAGGTGAACGAAGCCCTCCACTTTTTCAGCCACCGATTTTGAGGGGGAATCCAGCACATAAGTGGCGCCGATCTGCTCGCCCTGCTCGTTGAGAATCGGCTGCTCCACATAATCCACCGTCTTGCCGTAGCGCACGGTGAGCTGGCTGCCTGGAAGTCCTTCCCGCGCCGTGAGTTCCTGCCCGATGCCAAGCGCCGAAGCCTCTCCAATCGTTCCTTCCACATCTTTGCCGAGAATGGCATTCTCTGGCTCATGGGCCTTGCGGGTCAGAAGTCCGTCAATGTTGCTAGATGCGGTGAAGAAGACATCATCCCCAAAATTATTGTGCCGGAAAACGAAAATGTGGTCCGGACGCTCAAAGAACTCCATCGGGAGATTGTCCCGCTGGAGTGCCCGGCTGACGTGATAGACCAGAAGGTCGCGGACTTCCTGATCGACCTGTGCCTTGGGGTAGTTGGCTGGGTCGCGGTCATGCTTGGCACGAAGGTCTTGGATCTCCTTCCCGAGTTCATGGTCGTCGGTGTTGAAAAGGAAGGTGCGGTCATCAAAGGAAACGACGATCTCCACTCCATCGCTGGCACTGGCAAGCGTGAGGGGTTTGTAGCCTTCAACACGAGCGCGAGTGGACACCCGTGTGATGTCCACTTGATAGCCCTTCTCCGGAGAGGCTGGAGTTTCGGCTTCGGCACTGACGAAATCCAGAGCGGATTCTCCAACCGCCACCCCGTTGATCCCCATGCTGCCGTCCAGCAGCCGTTGCTCGGTGTAGGTGGTGTTTTGGGCGATCTGGTCGAGTGCCTTGAGCAGATGCTCGATCTCCATCTGATCGGCGTTGAGCATGGACTCGTCGTTGACCGCCTCGTTGGCGGCATGGACGACTCGCTGGCGAATCTCGGTGAGGATTTTGGAGACCTCGCCCAACCCGCTTTCTGCAATCTGGAGCAGGGAGACCGAAGTCTCCACGTTCTCCTTCGTCTGCTTGAGTCCAACAACCTGGCTCCGGAGTTGAGCCACACCGAGCAAAAGGTTCGGGGCGTCCGAACTGCGATTCAATTCGCGTCCAGAGCTGAGTTTTCGAATAGATTCGCCCACACGCGCCTGATGGTTGGCACTGTGCCTCAGCGTGTTGAGGGCGGCGATGTTGTTTTGGATCCGCATGGCTTCCGATGGCAGCGAGATTAACCTTCAGGCTTGCTATCGGCAGATTCGCGGATTTCTTTAGTGTTTTTTGAAAAATCAAAGCCGGAAGAGCGGAAGTCCTTCGGAATCTTCGAGGCCGAGCCAGCGTTCCAGCACAGGACGGAGCCGCTCCACAGACGGCGTGTCCCGGAAGAGGAAGCCGTAGGACTGGAAGTAGTCGGAGGCTTCCAGCAGCCCATTGAGTTCCACATCCTTGAGTAGGGTCCGTGCGATGCCGAGCAATAGCGGCGGCTCCGGGCAATTTGCTAGTTGTGCGAGCCTAGCTCTGAGCGGCCCAGTGTGCCAGCCGTGGAAGAGTTCCAGCGGCACCTGTGCCCCACTTTGGTGCTTGAGCAGGAAATCCGGGAAGCAATACTGCTCGCCTTCGAGTGCAAGAAAATCGGTCGCCGCTTCCAGCGTCCACTCCGGCAGTTTTGCAGCCACGTTCTGCTGGAGCAGTTGCAGGGCTTCCGGGACGTAGGCAAGGAAGGGGCGGTAGTGCGAGCGGATGCCGCAGGAGCTGTCCAGTTTCAGTTGGTGTGTTTCGGACTTGCGAACCTGCACCTCCGCCCGCAGGATCCAGCCCGGTTGGTGTAGCAGGGCCGGGAAAAAATTCGCGAGGTTGAATCCGTACTTCTGCGTTTGCACGAACAGGCTGAGTGGGCCATCAACCTGCACCAGTGTCGCCCCGTCTGGAGTCCGGGAAATCCGCGCAAGCAGTTGGTGGAAGCGCAGCGACTTGAGGAGTTGACGCAACCGTGCAGGCTCCGATTCCGGGAATTCGAGGTCGAGCTTGGCACAGCGGATCAGCAATCCCTGCACCTGAGCGCAGTTGTAGCGGTGCAGCAGCCCTTCCGGACTGAGGGGTTTGAAGGCAAGGACGGGATGATGCGCGGACAGGTCTTGATAAAGCTGCGCTTCGAGGGCTTCCGGCGTTAATCCCAAAGCTACGGCGATTTCTCGCCGATACTCTTCCGGGTGCTCCGGAAGTCCGCTGGCCAGCTGCGCCCCGCTGGCTGCGAAAACCTTTTCCCGAAGAGCCGGGAGCTCTCCGGAAGCGTCCTCGTCAAACTTGGTGCGGTCGAGCAGCAGCTTCTCCAGTCCACGAGCGATGGTAACATTGTCCGGAAACTCCGCAATCGCGTGGTTCACCCGTTCTTGAAGCGAGGTGCGAGTTTGCCCGTTGGTCTCGGCGAAAAGCGCGAGCAGGGATTCCGCGAACGCCAGCAATTCCGGACTGTCCGGTTCGAGCAGTTGTGGGTGAACGCCCTGTTTATGCACCCGGTAGCGGAGCAGATCTTTCGTAAGCACGGTGTTGGCGACGACGCTTGTTGATGGATTGCTCCCCGGTGTTCTGCGACACCAGTTCGTAGAGAACGGCCTGCTTGCCCGGACGCCCGCGTAGCAAGCGACCCAGTCGTTGCACATGTTCGCGGACACTGCCGCTGCCGGAAACGATCAGGCCCACGTTCGCCTCCGGAACGTCCACGCCCTCGTTGAGGACTTTCGAGGTGACAAGCACCGGATAGATCCCGTTGCGGAAGGCATCGAGCAGGGCTTTACGCTCCGGCAACTTCGTTTGGTGTGTAAGGACGGGGAGGAAGAAGCAGCGCCCCAGACGATAGGCCATGTCATTGTCTTGTGTGAAGATGATGATGCGGTCGCCCGCATGACGGCGCAACAGCCGCCACACCCAGTCCGTTTTTTCTGAAGCGGCTTGCGCGAGCCGCTTTTGCGCCAAGTACGCCTGAAACGCTTCACGGCCTTCTGCGCTCTGGTTGCACTTCCAAAGGAAAATCTGCCAACCGTTCGATTTGCCGAGAAAAATGCGCTCGCGGCGCAGAAACCCAGTGTAGCGCTCCCGGAATTGCTGGTATTCGGCTTGCTCTTCCGCGCTCAGCTTCACCGGAATCGTCTCCACGCGATAGGGGGCGAGGGTGTCGCCCTGCAACTCGTCAATGTGCGCTTCGTAGCAGAGCGGCCCGATCAGTTCCCACAGCACCGACTCACGTCCGTCGGCCCGTTCTGGAGTGGCGGTGAGTCCGAGGCGAAACGGTGCCAGCGATCCTAGCGCAGCAAACTGGTACTGCTCGCCGGGCAGGTGGTGGCATTCGTCAAAGACGAGCATTCCAAAACGGTTTCCTAGCTGCGAGACATGGATCAGCGCAGAATCGTAGGTTGTCACCGTGATGTCTCGCACCTCGTGCTGCCCACCTCCGATCAGTCCGACCGCAATTCCCAAATGTTCCTCCAACACCTCCTGCCACTGCCGCATGAGGTCAAGCGTGGGAACATGGATAAGCGTCGGACGGTGGGTTTTGGTGATCAGCAGCAACGCAAGAATCGTCTTGCCTGCGCCGGTGGGTAGGGAGACAACCCCGCGTTTGTCCGGAAGCCACGCCTCCAACGCCTCCTGCTGGAAATCCCGGGGTGTGATCCTTTTTTGCAGTGAAAATTCGGTTGGCACAAACTGGCGGGCGTTGTCCTCAAATGGAATCCTGCGAGTGTGCAGTGCCAAAACGAGATCGCGGTAACGCCATGCGGGGGCACGGTAGTTCCGGACACGGTCATCCCATTCCACACCTTTGAGGTGCGTCCGCACGGATTCCGGGCACTCGCCCTCCGACCAACGCAACAGCAGGGTGCCGCGATCAAAATGCAGAGAGATGCTTCCGGAAGTTGGATGAGTCACAGCATTGTAGCGGAAAGCTAGACAACGAGAAACTTGGCGAGTTCCTGATGCTCGTGTGGGGCGTGGGTGGGATTCTTGAGGAGCAGCACTCCGGAATAGGGGGATTTCAGTGGTTCCGGACCATTGCGGGTGTAGAGCGTGGCGATGGGTTCGCCTGCCCGCACTTCAGTTCCGGCAGCAACGCGCCAACAGAGGATTCCAGGCTCAGGGGCGTACCATTTTTTGAGCTGGGTGCGGATCTGCCAAATCCGAGAATCCTCGGTTTTCGGGAGGATTCCGAAAAAACGCCGCAGCGCGTTCAGCCCCCGGTCGATGTCGGCTTGTGTGACACTGCGGCTTGCAGAAAGCTCGAAGGTGAGCGCGACTTGCCCTCGGGCTTGGCAGGTGTCGCTGAAGCTCGTCGAGTGCGCTTCCCACGCCAATACATGCGGCACCCCCAAGCCTTGAGCCTGTTCAATTTGCGAAAGATGCGCATAAACATGCGGTGTGTTTTCTCCTCCGGCAGTGTGCAGGTCCAGCACCACGTCCGCCGCTGCGGAGAGGTCCAGCAGTGTGCGAATCCACCGTCCCTCTTGACTGGGTTCGTCCCGGAGTTGCCCGATGCGGTTCCAGTTCCAGCAATTCTGTTGGTTGGTGTGGAGGTTGTTGTAGCCGACCTGCTGCCCCATGATCTGGCTGTCGAGTCCCATCGGGTTGCTCTGCGGGGCACAGATGCAGTGCAGAGGAAGCTGTCGCTCCTCGATTTCTCGCATGAACTCATGCAACACCGGAATGCCGGTCAGTTCGATGCCGTGCAGTCCGCCTTGCAAGTACACCCGCTGGGTCGCCTGCGGATGGGCGTAGGTCCAGACGTCAAGTTCGTAGGCGGCTCCGCTGGCGGTGCGGTGCAGTGGCAAGGTTTCTCGGAAAAAACAGACGGTGTCGGACATGGGCTTTCGGATTGTTTGCGGTTATGAAATGCTGGAGTTGAACCGATGTTCGAACCCTACAAACTGAACGAGGGAAATGAAACTGACGCTGGAAGACTTCAACGCCCTCAACCCCGGAACCCTGCCGGGGCTGCTAGGGATTGAGTTCACCGCCATCCGCGAAGACGGATTGGAGAGCCGATTAACAATTCGTCCGGAACTCCTCGCACCAAACGGTTTTCTGCACGCAGCAACCGTTATCGCGCTGTCGGACACCACCTGCGGGTACGGCTGCCGGATGTTTCTTCCCGATGGGGCCAATTTTACGACGATCGAGTTGAAAACAAATTTTGTTGGTACCGTCCGCGAGGGCGCCATCACCTGCACCGCGACCGCCCAACACGCCGGACGCTCTACACAAGTCTGGGATGCGACC
The DNA here is from genome assembly GCA_913020725.1 of uncultured Pseudomonadota bacterium. Taxonomy (GTDB): domain Bacteria; phylum SAR324; class SAR324; order SAR324; family NAC60-12; genus UBA8110. The sequence goes on along the minus strand of CAJWCD010000098.1, from coordinate 4,681 downwards.
GTTTTCAACGCCCAAACCGAAAAACCCATTGCCTATTTCCGCTGCACCCAGATGGTGCTGAGGGGCTGAAGTTCGTTGACGCCTCACACTTCCCGCAAGCGTGGAATCAACTCCGCGAAATTGCAGGGGCGGTGTCGCTCGTCCAGTTGATCCTTGAGGATCGCATCCCACGCCAGTCGGCACGCTCCGGAAGAACCGGGCAGGCAAAAAAGGTAGGTGCCGTTCGCCACGCCTGCAACCGCACGAGATTGGACCGTGGAGGTGCCGATGTCCTCGTAGGAAAGCCAACGGAACAATTCTCCGAAACCCGCGATTTCCTTGTCGAACAAAGGACGCACTGCTTCCGGAGTGCCGTCGCGCCCAGTCAATCCAGTTCCACCTGTGGTGATCACGATACCGACCGACTCATCCGCGATCCAGCGTGAGACGATCTCCCGAATACGGTAGCAGTGATCAGGCACAATCGCCTTTTCCTCAAGTTTATGCCCCGCATCGGACAAACGTTCCACGAGCAGTTTCCCGGACGTGTCGGTTGCCTCGGTGCGTGTGTCGGAAACCGTGAGGACCGCAATTCGCAGGGACCGGGATTCCCCCTCACTCACGCTTCGGCTCCGGTGGTGAGGATGAGTTTGCCGATGTGCGTACTCGCCTCCATCATCCGGTGCGCCTCTGCTGCTTCATGCAGCGGAAAAGTTTTGTGGATGATGGGACGGACTTTTCCGGACTCCAGCAGCAGCCAAACCTTTTCCTGAAGGGCATGGGCGATTTCGGCTTTCTGTGCGACTGTGCGGGGCCGCAACGTGGAACCTGTGATGGTGAGACGGTTCCTCATCACTCTCTGGAAATCAAGCTCGGCCTTGCTCCCTTGTAAAAACGCGATCTGCACCAGCCGTCCCTCCACGGCAAGGCTCCGGAGATTGCGGACGATATAGTCGCCGCCTACCATGTCGAGGATTACATCAACCCCGCGTCCTTCCGTGAGGGCCTGCACGGACTCCGCGAAATTCTCGCTGCGGTAGTTGATGGCCGCAGCGGCGCCCAACTCCAGGCACGTTGCGCATTTTTCATCGCTGCCCGCTGTTGCATAGACCGTTGCGCCGAACGCCTTGCCCAACTGGATCGCGGTGGTGCCGATTCCGCTGGAACCGCCATGCACCAGCAGTGTTTCTCCTGCTTGCAACCGCCCGCGCTCAAACACGTTCGTCCAGACCGTGAAAAACGTCTCCGGAATCCCAGCGGCGGCGGCCATCGTCATTTCCGCTGGAATCGGCAGGCACAGTTCGACAGGAGCCGAGCAGTATTCGGCGTACCCGCCTCCGGCCACCAAGGCGCACACCTGCTTGCCCAGCCAACTGGAATCCACATCCCCATGTGTTTGGACCACGGTCCCGGAAATCTCCAATCCGGGCAAGTCGCTCGCTCCTGGAGGCGGGGGATAAACGCCTTGGCGTTGCGCCACGTCCGGGCGGTTCACCCCGGCAGCGGCGACTTGGATCAAGACCTCGCCGGGCTGAGGTACTGGCAGTGGTCGTTGGCACGGGATCAACACCTCCGGACCTCCGGGAGTGGTGATCTCAATCGCTGTCATTTGTGAAGGAAGTTCGGTCATGTTCACTCTCAAGTCATGCGGAAAATACGTTTTTTGGACTTGTGCATCTGTCGCAGAGACAAGCCCATCAGCATCAACAGGCAAGTCTGCACCTCGCCATCACGGAAATTGTTTTCAAAAACACCCGCCACCATCAACCCCGCTGCTCCGGCCATCACACCCCACAGCACCGCACTCTCGTATCCGAAGCGGCGGGCGCGGCGACTGGCCCGCAGGCTTTTCAGGAAGAACACCACCCAAATGCTGAGGTAGGCGAGCAAGCCGAAAAGCCCGTAGTTGAGCCAGGTTTGCAGGTAGATGTTATGAACCCCGGCACTGGGGCCGTTCATAAAGTTGTGACCCGCTTGCTCGAAGGGTTCACGGTAGGCGGGCATCACCGTCTTGTCCATGTCATAACCGATTCCCCACCACGGATGATCCTTGAGCGCCGCCACTCCGGACTCCCACATCAGCAGACGGTCCCGGTTTGCCCCAAGGGAAAATATACTCTCGACCCGCCGGAGGATCGCCTGCTGTGCGGTTGCGGATGATCGGAGGGTTGCTTCCCAGAAGCCTTGCACTTCGGTGGTCGCAACCCCAACGGCTTGTTGATCGACAAGCTCGACCCCTGTTCCGGAAATCGACTTGGTGATGAGCAGGGCCAGCAGTCCTGCGGTCAGCAACCCAATAAGCAGGGTGGTCTTTGGCAATCGCCAAAGTCCCAGCACAAACAAGACCATCCCTGCTCCAAGCCAAGTGCTACGCCCAAGGCTTGCGACAAGTGCGCCCAACAAGAGCAGAGCCAGCCCTGCGATCAAAATCCGCACTCCAAAACTCCATTCCCGACAAAGAGCCAAGGCCGTGAACAGCGCAAAGCACGGCAGCAGCACTCCTCCAAAAGTGAGGTGGTGCGTGTAATTGCCTTCGGCGTGATAACGTACCACTCCCTCTTGTTGATAGTAACCGGCAACTTTATTGCCGTCGTTCAGTCGCAACCACTCGGTTCCATTGAAAAACTGCACGATTCCGTACACGGCAATGATCAGAAGAAACACCGCGAACACTTGTAGCACCCGTTCTTCATTGGCATCGGCCAAGACTCCGGCCAGCACGAACGGAAGCAGGAGCCGCCAGTGGATGCGCAACGCCATCAGCAAATCCGCACCGTAGCCAGCCAGCCAACTCGCCAACACCGCAATCGCCATGTACGCCAAGATGACTTGCAGCATCCCATCCCGGAGGGCTGGCAATTGCTTGCGCCAGATCAAGCGTCCCAAGCCAATGAGGTAGAGCATGATGATTGAAGCCTCAGTGGCGGCAATGCTGAAGGTGCTGCCGATGACGAGGGTGTAGAGAAAGCAGCGGCTCCAGTTCTCTGAGCGTTTGAGGGCGTTCAAGGAAATCACAGGCGGGTGTTACGGGGCTGATCTTGCAAAGATTATGATAGCGTGTGAGGTGATTTGATCAAGCCTAGACTCGGTGTCGCGCCTTTTTCTCGTCTCAAAACCGCTTGTGGTTCCCACAGTGTCTCCTTACATTGGAGGGGGACTTCCAAGTTTTTTGACATGCCACCATCTCCTGATTTCCGTTCAAACCATCCAAAAAACCCATCGGCGAAAGTCTTGCGGGAGCGCCCGCTGCACCAAGGCCGCTGGTCGGAGCTTGTCGAGGTGGAGTACGCGGATGCCTCCGGAAAGACCCAGCGTTGGGAGTGCGTCCACCGCAGCCAACGCTCGGAGGCGGTGATCATCATTGCGCAGTTGCAGCCTTCGGGACGCTATGTTCTCATCCGACAGTTCCGTCCTCCCACGGGGCGCTACATCTTCGAGTTTCCCGCCGGGCTTGTTGATGCAGGAGAAACCTACGAGCAAACCGCCATCCGGGAGCTTCGGGAGGAGACTGGGTATGTGGGGTCTGTCGAACGGGTCAGCCCTGCGCTCTACTCGTCTCCGGGATTGATCTCGGAAGCTTGCGCCTATGTCTGGATGTCAGTCGCGGAGGGCACTCCAGCAAACCAAAATCCCCAGCATGACCGTGAACCGACCGAGGACATCGAGGTGTACTTGGTGGCTCCGGAAGCGGCTTCCGGATTCTTGGCTACAAAAGCGGCGGAGGGCATGGGGCTGGATCTCAAGCTCTATACCTACTTCCACGCACTTGGGAGCAGTCCGGCATGACCTTGCAGCGCACCGAGTCTCTTGCTCCTACGCCGCCGTCTCCCCTTACTCTGTGGGAACCGATGCGCTCGCAGGAACCTCCTGATGGGTTGACTCTGGCACTGGAGTCACTCCCTCAGCTCCGGGAGCGTTTGCCCGACTTACTGAACCTTGAATTGCTGGAAAGCCCCGGGCGTTTTGTTTTGCTCCTCAACAAGCTCATCCAACTCAACCTTGAGTCGGATCCACTGCTGGCCAGCTTGGCTTTTGGTTTTCCAGATGCCCTACAGTTGCCGAGTGACGATCCCTCGTGCGCTACGGCTATGGGGTTGTTGCAACGGCTACAACACTTAAACCTGCCGGATCTCCCTCGTAACGAGCAGCAAGCGCAACTCATGATGCGCATGATCATGGCCTTAGTCAACGAACAGCAACTGCTGGCAGGGCTTTTGGCGATTCAGTTGGAGAGACTGGAGCAACACTCCTGCGCTCGCAAAGACGATTCCGAGGATGTTGCTTGGACGAGCCTCCATGTCTTTGCGCCGCTGGCGGCTCGCCTTGGAATTTTCTGGATCAAGGCCGAGTTGGAAGATTTAGCTTTCCGTCTGCTCGCTCCGAACACCTATCAGGAGCTCAAAAAACTTGTGGCGAGTAAGCGGGACGAGCGCGCCCGCAAAGTTGAGGAATTGACGAAGTCTCTGCAAAACTTGCTTGAACCCTGCGGGCTCACCCCCGAAATCCAGGGCCGCTACAAGCGTTTTTATTCCATCCACGAGAAACTGCGCAAGGTCAATCACGACTTCGAACGCATTCAAGACCTGATTGGTTTTCGACTACTCCTGAGCAACGTGGACGAATGTTATGCCGCCTTGGGCTACATTCATGAGCAGTGGCCTCCACATAAGGACCGCATCAAGGACTACATCGCCCAGCCCAA
>CAJWCD010000097.1:0-14019 GCA_913020725.1 uncultured Pseudomonadota bacterium | reverse complement strand
TCAATGAAGAGGCGCAGAAGGAATATGAAGCTTGGAGCAAGAACCAAGGGAAAATATGACTCACGAATCTCTGATCGAAGTAACCAATCCTGCCATCATCAAATCATGAAAGATTAATTTCAGATACTAATTCAAGTAATGCTAATTATGATAGAGTTTATGAATATACAGACATCGATAAAACTACAAATCTACTTGGTGGAGTTACAGTTGAAATAAATGATAAAACAAGTATTGATGGTGTTTTTAGTATGGTTTCTGAAAAGGTGATGTAACTAGTACTGACACAATCAACAGAGGTTACGTCTGGGCTTCTACTAATACAACAACAAAAAGTAGGTCAGGTTCTGCGTCAGCAGACTATAATCAAATAATAATATTTGGAAAAAATAATATCAATAAATCAATTAATTTAGGTTTTATTTTTATACCTGGAGCTTCAAGTAAATCCAAATATTCAGATGATTTTTCTACCTCTAACTTTAGAAAAGGAAACGGGATGATAATTGGCGGACCTACATCAGGAATGGATTCAAACAACCATGCCGGTGCCGCCTTGACTGACCGGTTAAGATCACCTGGTAGGTGGTGTCGCATAAAATGCTCGGTCACTTGAACGAAAGTTTGTTTGTCTTGAGGTAAGCAACCCTCTAAGGATTGATAAATAACAGACCACCCTTTGATAAAGTAATCCTATGTCTGCTGAAACACATCTCATTCACAATTATACGTCCGCTAAATTATCCACTGACCAGGTAGAGCTCTATGTTACTCTAACGGGTGGGCACCTCGCCCCAGTTAATTTTAGTTTGGAGGGTGGCAAGGTCTCACCCTATGCTATCAACCCGTGGGTTGATGAAAAGATCGACGGCGACATGCCAAACCTGATCAAGGTCTTGCGCGGGGACTTCTTTTGTTTGCCATTCGGGGTCAGTGACTCTTTACCTCATCCCCATGGCGCCATAGCGAACATGGACTGGTCTCTGGTAGCCGTAGAGAGCCGAAAGCTGACGCTTGAAATTCAACCGGACGACATCGGCGGCAGAGTGACTAAGGAGATTAGTTTGGTAGCCGGGCAACATGCCATTTACCAGAAACACACCATTTCCGGCATCGAAGGTTCATTCAATTATGGACACCACCCGATTCTTGGATTCCCGGAGCAAGGTGGCCCCTTTGCCATCCGCACAAGTCCAATCCAGTTCGGACAGGTTTACCCGGATCGCTTTGAAGATCCAGCTACAGGAGGCTATAGCAGCTTGAAAGCCGGTGCGACTTTCACTTCTTTGGATCAGGTTCCGTTGGCGGAAGGTTCAACTACTTCCTTATTGGAGTACCCGGCCCGCGCTGGATTTGAAGACCTGGTTCTGTTTGCTGCAAAGGACGAGAATTTTGCCTGGATGGCCGTTACTTTTGACGGCTACGCATGGATCTCACTTAAGAATCCCAAACAATTTCCTAGCACGCTCTTCTGGATTTCCAATGGCGGCCGACACTACGCGCCGTGGAATGGCCGGCACCGGCGCCGTTTAGGTATTGAGGATGTCTGTTCCTATTTTCACGAGGGCGTGGAATCTTCCCGTAGGAATCAGCTGCCCAACGAAATTCCGACCGTAGCCAAGTTCAGTAAAGCAACTCCCAAAGTGCTTAATCATATTCAGATGGTCTGTCCGCTAGCTACCGATTTCGGTGTGGTTGAATCCGTCGAACGAGATGACGATGGGAATGGAGTCTGGTTGCTCAACCGCGAAGGCAAAAAAGTATTTGCTCCCGTTAACTGGAAATTCATTGGGGATTAAAGTACGAAAATAATGTAACTATTCAGGTCTCAAGGAGGGTTGTTTGAGTACTCAGATGTCCAGTCCCATCCGTAATTCTAACAGAAAATCGTATTCTTGTGTTAGAACTAGTGTTAGAACTGAACTATTATTGGATTTTCTGAAGGCAGGACTATATCCCTTAAGCCATTATTATAAAGGGATTATTTTTGGTAGCAGGGGGGAGAATTGAACTCCCGACCTCGGGGTTATGAATCCCGCGCTCTCACCAACTGAGCTACCCTGCCCCCAACCCGAAAGTATGTCAGGATGCGAGGGGCCTGACAAGGCAAATCCAAGGATCAGGAGAGCTTCTGCCGCTGGGTGGGCGCAGGGGTGCGAACACCCCGGAGAGACGCGAGAATGCGTCCGAGGGTGCGGGAGGAGGCGTACCAGTTGTTGAAAACGTGATCGGCCTGCAAGAGTTCCTGATAGGCCATGAAACGATCCTCGGCTTCGTCCGGAGATTCAAGGCGTTCCACCGCAAGCAGTTGGAGTGGCACGGAGGCTCCCTCCTGCAACTGACCAAGGGTGTCCCGAAGGTTGCGGCTGATGATCACCTTGACCCGCTGGTTCCGGGTGTCTTGGATGAAGCCGATCGCGGTTTGGTTCGTTTCCAATGCGACGCTCGCGGGCATTCCGGCCCCACAACTTTTGCAAACCCAACTCTTGCCGTCTTGGCTACGGGAGTCCATGAAGAATTCTTGGAGGGAACGTACCTGCCGACAAGTTTCGCAACGTTTTTCCCGCATGGGGTCGAGCAATCGCAGGTTGTCGGGGGGCGCCACAGGTTCGGGACTCGACTGGCTGCACTTGCGGCAGAAGGAAGAGTAGCCGTCTCGGCAACTGCCTGCTGGAAAGAAATCTGGAGTGCGTGGTAATTCTTGCCGACACCTTGCACAGGGGCGGGTGGTGTGTTCCAGCCCGAACAGTTCCTCTTGAATCCAGTGGTTCATAGAAAGTGGTGATTGTAAGTTGACACTCAACCAATAAACTATTCAAAAATCGAGCAAACTTTTTTGAACCAGACGGTTTATGACCAGCTCACCTTTCACGATCTATTTCGCGCATGGACAGGAAAGCGGTCCGTGGGGCACCAAAATTCGACGGCTGGCGGACGAGGCCAAAGCCTTGGGGCACGGTGTGGAGAGTCCGGACTACTCCGACTTGAAGGAACCGGAGCCACGAGTCGAACGGCTCTTGGGGCTGCATCCGGAAACACAGGCACCCTTGGTGCTGGTCGGGTCCAGCCTAGGGGGCTGGGTTTCGCTCAAAGCGTCGGAGAAGTTGCGGCCTGCCGGATTGTTCCTGCTCGCTCCCGCTGTGGGGCTGGATGTCTTTTCGGAAGCCTCGCCTCCCCCCCACTCCGGAACGTGTGAAATCGTGCAGGGCTGGCGAGACGACATCGTGCCTCCAGAAGGAGTCATCCACTTTGCCGAGCAGCATCGTTGCACCCTTCACCTGCTGGACAGCGGACACCGCCTCACCGACCAGCTTGGCCGGATTGCCGAACTGTTCACGCAGTTCCTGTCAAACCTCAGCCCGTTTCCGGACGCCAACGATCCCCGCAGCGCATGGGAGCAGGAGCAGGAGGCCAATTTCCAGCGCAAGACCCTCGAAAACCAACGCCCACCCCTTCCCCGCTTCTGAAGGTGCGTTGTCGTCTGTTGCTGTTTGGAATCCTGCTGTTGCTGGCGGTTGGTAGGGGGATGGGTTATGAGCGGCCCTTCCCCACCTATCTTGCCCTCGGTGGTATTTTCCCCATCAATTCCAATGAAGGGCGACGAACCCCGATGGTGGTCATCGATCATGAAGCCGGAGACCGAAGATCTGGGCTGCTGAAAGCGTCGCTCCGCACCGCAGTGTTGCAGACGTCTTACACGCACCAGCCCAGTGCCGTGACCGAACTCAAGTACGGCGGTCGCTTGACCCTGTTTGCTGAAGGAAGCGGAGGGGATCTTTACCGAAAGGGGAGGCATCTCACCGAAAAAACCTACACTGGCAATGGAGCCGCTGCTCACGGCACGGTTGCCTTTTACTCAAACAAGCCTTGGAGTGTGGGGCTTGAGGTGGGGTTCAGTCGAGCCGTGTTCTCCCGTGGTGAAAAAACAGCAGTGGGCTACCAACCCCCTCCAGCCTATTCGCAGGGACTCATGCGAATGGAGGTGCGTCGAAAAAACCTCTTCAGCCAATCCGGATTTGTCTCACTGGCGGTGGAGTCCGGATGGCGACTGAACTGGCAGCAGTGGGCGCTGGACAACACAACAGACCGCCGCGCCTTTGCTCGGTACGCAGTGCAGTATGAGGACAAGGTTGTGTGGAGCGAGTTCACCAACACCCACTGGGCGTTGTTCGCGGAGGGCGGGCGGAATCTGGACCTGTTCAGCGGAGGACGTGTGGGGGGCTTCACGGGGGTCCGGAGCCTTGCGGGTTACTACAGGAACGAATTTCGCACTCAGTCCCATGTGGTCCTGAACGTGCGCCAAGAGTTCTGGTTTGCGAAAGACCGCATGATGTGGGTCTGGCTGGATGGCGGGCAAGTGCAACTGCTGGAGTTGGACTACCTCCAAGAGGCTGCGGGCACTCGACAAAACCTGCTCGGAATCGCGGTTGGGTTTCGCTACGACCTCCGTAGCCTGCACGGACTTCCGGTTTTCTTCAATTATGGTCATGGCCTGATCACGCCCAAGGATGCGGTGGAGGCGCACCGCAGAGAATTTGCCGTGATCGTTGCCGCTGGTTTTTGAAAAATAGATGCTAATTCGTATTCATCCAGACAATCCACAACCCCGACAGGTGAAGCAGGTCGCAGCCTTGTTGGAAAACGATGGCGTGATCATTTACCCCACGGACACGGTGTATGGTTTGGGGTGCAGCATCTTCAGCAAGAAGGCGATGAAGCGCATCACCCAGATCAAGCAGGTGAATCCCAAGAAACCGCTCACCATCATTTGCACCAACACCAGCCACATTCAGGAATACGCACAGGGCATTCCGAATGATGTGTTCAAAATGATGCGGCGCCTCCTGCCCGGCCCCTACACCTTCATCTTCAAAGCCTCCCGGATCATCCCCAAAATCATGCTCACCCCACGCAGCACCGTGGGCATCCGCTGGCCTGACCACCCGATTGCCCAAAGCATTGTCGAAACACTGGGACACCCGATTCTGAGCAGCAGCCTGCGCCTTTCTGAGGACGAGTTGTACGATGACCCCAGTGAGTTGCACGACCACTATGAGAATCAGGTGGACGCCGTGGTGGACGGTGGAGTGATCTATGCCGGGAATTCAACGATCATCGATTTTTCCGAAGGCGATCCTGAAATCATCCGCAGAGGAAAAGGAGCAGTGGATTGGCTGGAAAATGCGTGATTTGCGGAAGCAGGAAAACACAGGAAAGGGGCGAAAGGGTTGCATCAGTGGAAAATTTGTGGGACACTGACTGCGTTGGCGGGCACGACTGGCCTCCAGCACAATCTGATTTGCACAACCACAGCCATGGCAAACACGACAAACGACGCACAAACTGACGGCCAAACCGAATTTGGAGCAAAAATGGTTGAATGGCGGGAAAGCGCAGGCCTGTCCCGCAAGGACTTTGCCCGCAAGCTCAGCGTCTCCCTGACCGCCGTCAAGAACTGGGAAACGGGACACTCCACTCCCAAACTCACGAAATACAGTGAAATCGCCAAGGTGTTGAGCATTGGTGTCCGGGAGATGGGACTCGACAGCACTCTCGACTTTGAGCGCGTCGGCGACCGCATCAAGTACGCCCGCTTGCTCCGAGGCATGTCAATTGAAGCGTTTTCCTACGAATTCGGCTTCGCCATTCAGACGGTCAAGAGTTGGGAATCTCACCACGCCGAAGTTTCGGACGCCTCGCTGGGTCGCATCGCCCGCGCCCTGAAGATTTCGGAATCCTTCTTTGACATGAACAAAGACCCGCACGAAGAACTCGAGGCGGCTTAATTTCTGCTGTTCAGCTCCCTTTTCAACGCATTCGCTGCAACGCCTCTTGGATGACGGAATTCCCGGAATCCAAGCGTTGGGCAGCCTCGTAGTGAATCCGGGCTTGCCGCAACTGCCCGGTCGCCTCATACGCCAAGCCGAGCAGGTACTCATCCTCGGCTCCTCTGGAATCCACCCCCAGCAACCACGCAATGGCGTCCTCGTAGGCATTGCCCTGCATGAGCGCACCCGCCACCGCATCGCCAGAAAGCAGCTTCAGTGCTGCGGTTTCGGAAGTGTCGCTGATCGTTTGTAGAAAGCGTCGGCTGACCTCCTTCGCCAGACGCGCCTGAATCTCCAAAGGCAACCTCGGCACCCGCGCATCGCGCCGCAGGTGCAGTCCCCGCGCAAGGTACTCGTCCGGATCCTGCGCAGCCAGTTCGGCCACGTCAACCTCGGCGAGCAGAGCATCAAGGGTGGATTCGTCCTGCTGAAACTGCGCTTGGATGCGGGTGCGAATCTTTGGGGCAAGGTGGGTGCCTCCACGGCTACCGCCCCATTTGCGGACATAGTAACTCCGGAAGGTTTGCGGAGGCAGCAGTAACGCTCCATCGCTTTTTCGCGTGAGCGTGAATGTCGCTTCCAGCGCAGCAAACCGCTCCACATACCCCACAGGCACATCGAACCCGGCGCCTCCGGATTCCGCAATCATTGTTCCCGTTTTGGCGAGCAACTGCTGCTCCCAAGTCGTGCCCTTGTTCTCGACCATGACGAGGTAGGCGATCTGCTCACGCTTCAGGAACTGCGCTGTGTTGTAGCGCACCTCAATCGTCAAGGCCGCCACTTCCACAGCATCCGGCTGGCTCCCGTTCAACAGGGAACTGTCAGGAGTCGTGTTGAGCAAACGCAACGAGGATTGCGTGGAGAGCGCATCCACCACGGCGGCGCGCACCAGATCAGCGGTGGCTTCCGACGGCTCCGGACGCGCCACAAAGGCGTTCACTTCCGGAGAGAGTTGCTGGGCTTTGCCCCCAAACGAGAAACCGCCGCCCTCACCCTGATCTTGCGGTTGAGCGATTTCCCCTGCACTTCCGGAAACCTGTGCAATGGTCAAAAAGCGGATTGCTGGCGGCAGAGGAGTTTCGGCCACCCGCTGGACTTGAAAGGTCACTTTTGGAGCGCAACCCAGCAGCGAGCCAAACACCAACAGGAATACCCCCTGACGGACAAGCCATAATCGTGAACTCATGTTTTTTCTTTGCGCCTTCTGCGCCTCTGCGGTGATTTTAGGACTCCTCGCGGGATCGGGTTTGCCGACGCAACTGCGGAAGCTCGCGCCGGATGCGCTCCACGCGGCCAATGCCTTGCGCAAACAGCACATTTTCCCGGTCTTTTTCCCACGCCTCACGGTAACTCGTCAGTGCCAGTCCATAATCACCAAGCGCTTCAAAGCACACCCCAAGGTTGTAGAGGTCGTTGGGATCAGGAGCGTTGGCAGTGGCTTGCTGCAACTGCTCAATCGCTAATTGGTAGGCACCGACTTCAATGAGGAGTTGAGCCGTTGCGTTGCTTCCGGGGGCCAACGGCACGGGAACTCTGCGCTCGCTGAGGGACACGCGCTTGACGAAGCGGGCGGCAATCGAAACCGAAAGCTCCGCGACCAATTGATCGAGGCTTGGCAGCACCAATCCGGAATCCCCGGCAGCAAGCTGCGGCCCGGCTTGCAGTCCTGCCGTGAGTTGGTCCAGCACGGAAGCGGGCTTGCCCCCAATGCGCTGGGCGTAGCTGCGTGTTGCAAAGGTCGAGGCCACAACTCTGCCGGGAGTGAGTTGCGTTAGCTTGATTTCGAGTCCAAGCGTCCCGCGCACCGATTTGTAAGGCCACCAGACGACCTGCTGGACATTGAGGTTGAGTCCGGGGTCTTCCCGGTAGCCGCCGTAGGAGCGATAGGCTCTGGGCGGGTTGAAGTATTCAAGGTCTTCCTTGCTGAGGTCGAGTCCGTCAATGCGCTCCGCTTCCAGCCAGATTTTTCCGCTGATCACAGCATCTACGTCCGCAGTGGTGTAGCCCTGCACCGAAATCAATTCCTGCAAAGCCGCGTCGTTTTCCAGCCGCTCGAACTCCTCCGTGAACACCACCCGAAAATACGGGGTCGCCGTCAGCAAATTGACGACACGGGCACGCACCGTGCGGGCAATCGCGTCCTGCTGTTCCGGACTAAAGAAAATTTCGTGGGCCTCCCAAATGCCTTCGCGTTCGGCCCTCCGCACAACGTGGACACGACCAACCTCAAAGCGCCCCACCGCCACGGTTTGGATTTGCGAGGTGTCAATTTCGGCAGGAGTCTGCATGGTCAGCAGTGGAGCCGGAGCGCAGGCTACCACTCCCAAAAGCACGGAAATCCACGCAATTTTCTGCACAAAACGCGAGTTCATCAGCGTTCCTCCGTTTGCTGGCGGAGTTTGCGGTAATCCGCCAAGAAACGCTCAATCCGCCCCACGCCTTGAGCGTAAACCCTGCTGCTGGAACTGCGGTTGAGGGCTTCGATGTAAAAACGACGGGCGTCCTCGTAATCCTCCACACTCACCGCTCCCGCTTCGTAGCTGAGTCCCAAGTGATACCAGTTGCTGGCACTGCGATCCTCTTGCGAAATCGTCTCCAGTCGGCGGCGGGCGTCCAGTGGCTTGCCGGACTCCAGCAGCGCACGGGCTTCCGCATCCCCTCCGGAATCCAGCGCGGCCTCGACTTTCACGCGATAGGGGGAAATCGTCTGCACAAAGCCGAGGATGGTTTGCTCGACCAGCCCGTTGAGAACCGTTGCCCGCTCGCTGCGAGTGAGATCACGCCATCCGGGGTCCGGAAGGGACGCACTGCCGTAGAACACCTCGCGGGGGCGCGAACGCTCGGCGAGCGCCGCAGGCCGAATCAGGTTGGGAAAGGTCGGCAGGGCACTCGCCCGCAAAACGGGACCAAGGAAGGTGACCACGATGTTGTGGACCTCCTGCACGTTCTGGTAGCTGCTTTGGTTCACCATCCGTCTTGAGAACTGGGACGCATCCGTGCGGATGGCCAGCGTGGAGCGCTGCGGCCCGATGACGGTGACACTGAAGGTCGCCTGCACAAAGAAGCTGAGATTGCGATACCGATAGGTGCGGACCACCTGATTCTTGGGGGGCGCTCCACTCAAACCCGCCAAGGCGAATGCTTGGGTGAAGGCCGCCTGCGTCAGATTGCTTTTGAAGTTCCCCTTGCGGCAGATGTAACCGCCCCAACTGTCCACGGTGATCGCCTCCTTGGACACCGCAGCAGCGCCGATGGCGGAGAGTCGCCCGCCGATGCCCCCTGTGCAGGTCGCAACATCCGTGAACTGTCCCCGGTCCAATTCGGCACGGCTGACCACTTCGCCTTGGATGACAGCGACCGTTTCCTGCTCCGGATTGAGGCTGTTTTCGTCCAAGTGGTCCACGACCTGCGCTTCAAAGCGGCCCAAGCCGTTCAACTTTTCAGCAAGCCGCTCCAGCACCTGCGCCTTGAGTCCGAGCCGATCCTGCGCGGCTTCCACAAAATCGCTGCGGATGAAAATCTTACGGACTTCCCTTGGGACCGACAGTTTTGCGGGGCGTTGCACTTCAAAGGTCGCTGCGGGGCCGGAGGCACACCCTGCCCCCCAGAGCAGGGCACAGAGGGTCACTCCCCAGCCAGTGTGCTTGGCAAACAGACGGAAACGAGTCACAGACGGGTTTGGTGAGAAAATAGGCATTCTCAATATCATGCCGAGGCCACAGGATTCAGCAAGCGCGATCTGAGTGTTTCCGGAATCGGAGTGGATTTTTCCTTGGTCATTTCCACATAGACCCAGACGATTTCTGTGCTGCTGGCGGGTTCGGCCTCGTCATTGCGGAAAATCGCCAACGACCAAGTGATGCTGCTGCTCCCCAAGCGGTCAATCCGGACGCCAATCCGCAGCTCATCCGTGTAACGCAAGGGTTGGCGGTAGGTGACGTTGACCTGAACGAATTGAAAATCCTTGCCGGTGGCCTCTGCTTCAGCGGTGTACCCATAGCCGCAATTTTGCAAGTACACCATGATGGCTTCGTCGTAGTACACAAGGTAATGGGAACAGTAAACCACCTGCTGCATGTCAATGTCGGCGTAGCGGATTCCCAGCGGGCACCACACCTTGAAATCCTCTCGATTCACCATTGTTTTGGAAAGATTCGTCATGGGTTTTTGATTGTCGGTTGTCGGTTTCCTACCGTCAGCTTTCGGCCTTAATGCCTTTGGAGCTTTGGAACTCTGCTCCTTCTGACTCCTGAACACTTCTCCAGCGAAAGCCACCCTCGCCTTGCTTGCACAACAAGCTGCGAGAAATCAGACCCGAAAGGGGTTGACCCGGAGTTGGGCATTGCTTATGCTTTCCCCAAGAACATGCGAGGCAACAGCAGGGCTTCGTCCGTTCTCGATGCGGGAATTACCGCACGAGATTCCAAACTGCCTCCCTAACATCCAGCACTTGAACATGCCTGACGTCCAAGACCTCTACCCAGCGTGGCCGGCGGAAACCGTGCATCACCCCATGAGTTCGTCCTCGGACGAGGACAAGTTCCGTTATCTGCAAATCCTCACCCTGCTGATTGATGCGGACGACATCATCATGAACGAGGAGATCGATCATCTCAAGAGAATGGTGTTGCTGCTTGACCTCCCCAACGGAACGCTCGGAAAGCTGATCAAGTTTGTGGAGTTTCCGGAGCTTGATGAGCTGCGCAAGGGCTTGTCGGTGTTTTTCGACCGCCGGGGCCACGCGCTGATGATGGACCTCATCATGCTGGCGTGGTCCGACGAGGAATTCCACCCCAAGGAACGGCAGTTCATCCTCAACTGCGCGGAGCTGCTAGGGGTTTCGCTGGACCAGTTGGAAGCCATGCTCAAAATCGTGGAGGCACTCCGGGGTTCGGAGCAAGAGCGCATCATCAACGGCATCCAGGGGCTTCAAAAAGTGGAACTCGACATCGAGTTTCTGAGCTTCTTCTGGCACACCTCCCTCCACTGACCGGGGTGGATCCGTGGCAAGCACGGCGTAGCCCGGACGCCCCACATCGTCCGGACGACCCCCGTCCCGCCTTTGAGCGGGACCGCTCCCGCATCATCCATTCCGCCGCGTTCCGGCGGCTGCAAGCAAAAACCCAAATCCACGGTGTTGACGAGAACGATTTCTACCGCACCCGCCTCACCCACTCGATGGAGGTCGCCCAAATCGGGCGGGGGTTGGTGCTGTGGCTGCGGCAACAGCATCCGGAGCAGCAGGCGCTGCTTCCTGGTCTTGAGCTGATCGAAACCATCGGATTCGCCCACGATTTGGGGCACCCTCCGTTTGGTCATTCCGGAGAGGTCGCGCTGCACTGTTTGATGGCAAACCGTGGCGGGTTTGAGGGCAACGGCCAGTCGTTGCGGCTGCTTTGTCGGTTGGAATCGCACACCCCCGGACATGGCCTCAACCTCACGCGCCGCACCCTGCTCGGCATCCTCAAGTATCCCGTTCCCCTCGCTCGGCTGCATTGCACCACGGTTCCGGAACTTCCAGAAGTTTCCGCACGGATTCACCGTCAGGATTGGGAACCGCCCAAGGGCTACTTGGACACCGAAACCTCCATTGTTGATTGGTTGCTGGAACCTTTGGAACCGGAGGATCGCCAACGCTTTCAGCAGTTCACCTCTCCACAAGCTCGGCAGCACGGGCACTCCTTGCACAAAGCACTGGACACCTCGCTGATGGAAATTGCGGATGACATCGCTTATGGGGTGCATGACTTTGAGGATGCGGTTGCGCTGGGCTTGCTGAATCCGGAACACTGGATCCTGCTGCAAGAGCACTGCGATTTGGCATGGCTCAGGGAATTCGGAAGCTCTTCCGACAAACTGCGGGACTTGCTCTTCGGGCCGGAAGGCTATCAGCGCAAACAAGCCATTGGCCTGATGGTCCACTTGCTGATCCACTCCACCACGCTTCAGCAGGTTCCGGAGTTCCAGCACTGTTTGCTGTCATGGCGGGTGGCCATGCCGCCCACCGCGCAGCAGTTCCTGAGCGCCCTGAAAACGGTGGTCTTTGAACAGGTCATCGCTCAACCGTTTGTTCAGTCGGCAACCTTTCAAGGCCAGCAGATCATCCGCTCGCTTTTCGAGGTATACTGCAACGATCCGGAACAACTCCCCTCCGCGTTCCGGCAGGCATGGCGCGACGCTCCCACCAGCGATGGGCAGTTTCGGGTGATCTGCGACTACCTCTCTGGCATGACCGACCGCTACGCCTCCCGGATGCACAACCAACTCTGCCACTGACTCGGCGGACCAGCCCGGCCATTGCCACTACAACATCGCTAGCAGCACCCCGGCGGCGACCGCTGAGCCGATCACTCCAGAGACATTCGGCCCCATTGCGTGCATGAGCAGGTGATTTTGGGAGTTCGCTTTTAGTCCGACTTGGTTGACCACGCGGGCGGCCATCGGCACCGCAGAAACTCCAGCGGCTCCGATCAGGGGATTGATGGGAGTGTCCGTGAGGCGGTTCATCAGCTTCGCCATCAGAATGCCTGCCGCCGTGCCAATCGCAAAGGCAATCATCCCCAAAAGTAGAATGCCGAGCGTTTCAACATTGAGGAATTCGCCTGCCGCTAGTTTGCTGCCGACGCTAAGTCCGAGGAAGATGGTGACGATGTTGATGAGCGAGCGCTGGATGGTGTCGGAGAGGCGATTGATGACACCGCACTCGCGGGCGAGGTTGCCGAACATGAACATGCCAATCAGTGGAGCGGCAGAGGGCAGCAGCAGCGCGCAGAGGCTAAGCGCAATCAACGGAAAGAGGATTTTCTCGCGCTTGGAAACATAGCGGAGTTGCACCATCTGCGTTTCCCGCTCGGCCTGCGAGGTCAGCAGCCGCATGATCGGAGGCTGGATGATGGGCACCAGCGCCATGTAGGAATAAGCTGCAATGGCAATCGAGCCAAGCAGTCGGGGCGAAAGTTTGCTGGAGAGAAAAATCGCGGTGGGGCCGTCCGCGCCGCCGATGATGCCAATGGACGCGGCGTCACGCAGGGAGAAATCAATGCCCGGAATCGCGTTGAGCGCGAGTGCACCGAGCAGGGTCGCAAAAATGCCGAACTGCGCAGCGCCACCGAGCAGGGCGGTTTTCGGATTCGCCAGCAGCGGGCCGAAGTCGGTCATCGCACCCACGCCCATGAAGATGATGAGCGGGAAAATTCCGGTGACAATGCCCACCTCGTAAATGTAGTAGAGCAAACCTCCGGGTTCGGAAAGTCCGGCCAGCGGAATGTTCGCCAGCACCGCACCAAAGCCGATGGGCACGAGCAGCAGCGGCTCGAACTTGCGGCGGATGCCAAGGTAGAGCAAAGTCAGCCCGACTCCGATCATCACCAGCCGCCCAAGCCCCTCCGACCAGTCGAGCCCATGCCCCCGCAGCAGCCCGGCGATTCCGGTTGCGTTGAAGAGGTTGAGCGCCATTTCCCGGAATGCGGGCAGGTCGCCCGGCGACGCGCCACCCACTTTCTCCGCGATCACCGGAGCAAAGCGCAGGATGCCAACGATCTCCCCGGCACCGTAGTGCTTGTAAGGCCGCAGTCGCCAGAAGACCAGTTGTCCGGAAATCCCGGCCCGCAGCACGATCTTGTCTCCGCGTGAATCCTTCAGCACCGCAAGAATGTTGCCCGCGTACACCCACTGGTCAATCTTCGCGTCCACCCGTGTCACCAGCGCGTCGGTGGGCATGGCGATCTTCACCTGCTGCCCCTCCTCCTGAGCAAACAACACCCCTGCGCTCAAGACCAGCGCCAGCACGAGCAGCCATGTTCGGAGTGGCCCTCTACTAAATGGATGGGTTGTGTTCATCAGGAATCCAAACGGTAGCGCGGGGTGGCGCACCCGCGTTTGCAGGGCGCGGGCGCGGGTATGCCACTCCCGCGCTACCAGATCGGTGCTCGTTTTGAAAATCACAACCTTCATTCTGCGGCTCGGTGCGCCTGAAGTTCTTGGTCAATCTCGGTTTCCGTGATTTCGGACGCCAAGCCCTTGCGGATGCGTTGATTCGAGGTATCCAATGCGTATACTGTATTTTTCATTAGACACTATCGGTAATAGAACCACTTGTGCTATACTGCAGGCACAACCAACACAGGAAGCCCCAATATGATCAGCCACGCCAAGATTTCCCGCCACCGCCGCATGTTCAAGACGCTCACCG
>CAJWCD010000096.1:0-14040 GCA_913020725.1 uncultured Pseudomonadota bacterium | reverse complement strand
TAATCTCCTTTGGAAGGTTGAGACATCACCTCAAGAGGATATCATTTCATTATATACCACTGCGCCCCTTTCGTTTTTCCGTGAATCTTCGAGCATTTAAATTTCTTTGATCCCGCAGGAGGAGGATGGTATTTTCTTCTGATGATGTGCGCTCTATTTCACAAGCAAGGCTGATGGAATCCTACCTGCTCGACTGGGCCAACCTGCTGGTGCGCTGGCTGCACGTCATCGCCGGAGTGGCGTGGATTGGCTCATCGTTTTATTTCGTGATGCTCGATTTCTCGCTGAAGCCGCCCAAGCACCCAGAGGATGAGCAGCGCGGGGTGTTCGGGGAACTCTGGGCAGTGCATGGCGGTGGGTTTTATGTGAGCCAGAAATTCCTGACTGGCCCCAAAGGCGAACCCCTCAGCGACGACTTGCATTGGACAAAGTACGAAGCCTACACCACTTGGCTTTCCGGAATGGCGCTACTGGCGCTGATCTATTGGTTTGGAGCGAACGCCTTCCTGATTGACTCGCGGGTGCTGGCATTGACTTCCGCTCAAGCCATCAGCCTCAGCGTCGCCTTCATTGGCGTCGGTTGGTTCGCTTACGATGGACTCTGCCGGCTGCTGGTGGGCAAGGACAACCTGCTGGCCATGCTGGTTTTCGTCTTCGTGGTGGCGTCGGATTATGCGTTGTTCCAACTCTTCAGCGCACGGGCGGCGTTCGTTCACGTTGGTGCGATGCTGGGCACGATGATGGTTGCCAACGTCTTCTTCCACATCATCCCCGGACAGAAAAAGATGGTCGCGCAAATCCGGGCAGGCGCGGAGGTTGACCCCACGCCCGGAGTCATCGGCAAGCAGCGCTCGGTTCACAACACCTACTTCACGCTGCCCGTGCTGTTCATCATGATCAGCAACCACTCCCCGATGACCTACAGCCATGAACACGGCTGGCTCGTGCTGCTGGTGATTATGCTGGCGGGGGTGCTGATCCGGCAGTTTTTCGTGCTGCGGCATCGAGGTGAAAGCCGATGGTGGCTACCGCTGTCCGGAACCGTGCTGTTGGTGGGACTTATGGTGGCACTGGCACCCAAGTCTTTGGAAACCGCTTCCGGAAACGAGCAGGTGAGTTTCGCGCAGGTGCAGCAGGTGCTGAAGCAGCGTTGCGTCACCTGCCATGCGGCCCAGCCAACACAACCGGGATTCGCCCAACCGCCCAAAGGCGTGATGCTGGAAACTCCGGAACAAGTCGCTCAACACACGGTCAAGCTCGCCGAAACCGTCCGCATTGGCTACATGCCGCTCGGCAACCTCACACAGATCACGGAAGCCGAACGCCAGCTCATCGCCACCTGGTTTGCGCAGGGAGCGTCCGCTCGTTGATTGTGTTCAGGAAAATGACCTTAGCGGTTGACATTTTGTACCCCCCTGTTAAGGTGTGACCGTTTGGCATTTGAAAACCTCTCACGAGTGAGCATGCCCTCCAGCGAAGCCTACGTCCGCTTTCAGAAAGTCCAGAAGAGCTACGACGGTGAGACCCTCGTGGTCAAGAACCTCAACCTCGATATCGTGGAGGGTGAATTCCTCACGATGCTGGGGCCATCCGGCTCTGGGAAGACCACCTGTCTGATGATGATCGCGGGCTTTGAGACCGCCACCCACGGTGAGATCATCCTCGACGGCACCCCCATCAACAATGTTCCGCCGCACAAGCGCAACATCGGCATGGTTTTCCAGAACTATGCGCTCTTCCCGCACATGACGGTGTACGAAAACCTCGCCTTCCCACTGGAGGTGCGCAAGCTGCTCAAGAGCGAGATTGACGAGCGCGTCAAGAAGGCGTTGGGGATGGTGCAGTTGCAGGATTTTGCCCGTCGCCGTCCAGCGCAACTTTCTGGAGGCCAGCAACAGCGGGTCGCCGTGGCGCGGGCACTGGTGTTCGAGCCCAAGCTCGTTTTGATGGACGAACCGCTCGGAGCGCTCGACAAGCAACTCCGGGAGCAGATGCAGTACGAGATCAAGCACATCCACGAAAACTTGGGCGTCACCGTTGTTTATGTCACCCATGACCAGAGTGAGGCGCTGACGATGTCGAACCGCATTGCGGTCTTCAACGACGGAGTCATCCAGCAATTAGCGGCTCCGGAAGCACTCTATGAAGCTCCGGAGAATGCCTTTGTCGCGCAGTTCATTGGGGAGAACAACACGCTCGTTGGCGAGGTTGTTTCGGAAGGAAATGGCCGCTGCCTAGTCGTGATGGCAACGGGCGAGCGTTTTGAAGCCACCTCCGTGAAGATCGCGGGGGTTTCCAAACCGGCCATGATTTCCTTACGTCCGGAGCGGGTGGTGATCAATCCAGAAGAGGGAAGTTGCCCCAACCTTGCGAATGGACAAGTGGAGGAACTGATTTACCTTGGGGACCATATCCGTGCCCGAGTTAATGTCTGTGGCCATGACGATTTCATCGTCAAGGTCCCAAACTCTGCAGGCCACGCCTCTCTGCAACCGGGGGATGCGGTGCAGGTGGGCTGGCTGGCAGAGGATGCACGGGCACTTGATGTGCCCGCCACGGCTTGAAGCAACTGCCTCGCAGGGACTCAAGCCCTAACTGAGCTGGGATTCGGGGTGCTTCCCGATCTCATATAATTTCACTTCATTAGGAGAAACCTTATGAAAGTCATGAATCGCGTAATGGCACTGGCGGTATCGGCTGTGCTGGGTGCTGTCGGCTTTGCGAGCCAAGCGTCTGCAGAGGTCACCATCGCCTCCTGGGGCGGTGCCTACACCATGAGCCAGCAGAAGGCCTATGGGGACACCTTTTCTGATTCACCTCTTATTGGTGGAAAAGTAAAATTTGTTAACTACAACGGTGGTTTGGGAGAAGTGCGAACCCAGGTAGAATCGGGAAGTATCCAGTGGGACATCGTGGACGTTTTGCCTAGTCAGGCTCGTACAGGCTGTGACGAAGGTCTGTTTGAGGAATTGCCTCGGGACGTTTTTGCTAAGGCTCCGGACGGTACCCCGATGGATCAGGACATGTTTGTCCAAGCACCCAATGACTGCGTTGTTCCGCAGATCTGGTGGTCCTACATGGCATTCTACAAGAAGGGTACCTTCTCCGGGGCGCAGCCCTCGACGATTGGCGACTTCTTCAACGTCAACAAGTTTAAGGGCAAACGTGGAATTCATACATGGGCCAACGCACTCATCGAAATGGCGCTGATGGCCGATGGCGTTGCCGCCAGCGACGTGTACAAGGTCATGGACACCCCGGCTGGCATTGACCGTGCGTTCGCCAAGTTGGATACAATTAAGGACCACGTCGTCTTCTGGTCGGCCGGAGCAAAGCCACTGGAGTTCGTCATGAGCGGAGAGACGTCGATGGCGCTGGCCTATAACGGTCGTGTTGGTGCTGCTATTCTTTCAGAAGACGCTCCGTTTGTTCCAATCTGGGATGGTCAGGTGCTTGAAGAGGAATGGCTGGTAATGACCAAAGGTACCCCGAACTATGACGAAGCCCTGCGCTTTCTGGTTCACGCCTCAGCACCTGCTCAGCAAGCAGGTCAGGCCAAGTGGATCAACTATGGTCCGATGAGAAAATCCGGCATGGCAATCCTCGCGGCTAATGAGCCCTTCTTCCACAACGGTAAGAACATCATGCCGCACATGCCTAACACGGATGAGCACATGAAAGGTGGATTATACGCTAATCCTGAATGGTGGGCGGACAACGGCGACTCCATCTCGGAGCGCTTCACGGCGTGGATGGGCAAGTAACCCCTTTCAGTTGTTCTGCATGAAGAGCGGGGAGTCGTCGGCAACGGCGGTTCCCCGTTTCTTTAGGACGGCTTGCTTTCCGGACGATTGAGACTTCCATGCCCAGCGCCTCCATCACGGCGACTCCGCCCCTGCTGACCGCAGACGGCACCCCGCTGAAGGTCAGCCTCCAGCGCTCGATGCGCCGCAACAAGTTGCGCGCAACGATGCTCGTGTTGCCGCCCCTGCTGTTTTTGTTGCTGATGTTCGTGCTTCCCATCAGCAACTTGCTCACGCGTAGTGTGGATGATCAACTCATCAACCACCAATTGCCGCTGACCTTCCGGCTCATCGAGAAGTGGGATCGGCAAACCCTGCCTGACGAGGAACTGTTTGAGGCCGTGTACTTTGATTTGGGAACAATCAACAAATTCTTGATTGCCAACAACACCGGAAGCCAAGTTGATCTGGAGGATCCCGGATGGCATGTAGAGATTCCCAAAAGAGGGCCTTACAAAGAACACATCCTGCAAATCAATCCACGCTGGGGTGAAGTCGAAACCTGGCTACCACTCAGTAAGCTTGTCCAAGATGCTTTGGAATTTCAAGGAACAAAGCGGGACATGCGCAATGTTCAAAAACGTGCGCAGTTTGATATCTGTTCTTCTCTCACACCACTGGCGAATGCCGCTTGCAGCAGAATGTTCAAGGTGTTGAAAGCTTGGGATCAACAGAGTGTTCCGGGAGAAAAATTTTACAGTGCCCTCTACAAAGACCTCAGTTCTGCTCAGAAATTTCTGGCAGGAAAATCCAGCACCCGGATGAACTACGAAAAACCAGGCTGGAAAAGTCTGGTCAAGAAATCCAGACGCAATTTCAAAAAAATAAAAAACCCTCCGTACAAGGAAGCCCTGATCAAGATTGACAACCGCTGGGGGGACGTGGCGGTCTGGCAATCCCTCATCGTCATGAAAGACCCCTTCACGAGCGTGTATTACCTGAATGCCTTCGACCGGAAATTTGATGAGAGCAAGAGCATCATCATGCAACCGGAGGAACGGCAGGTTTATGTGATGCTCTGGTGGCGAACCTTGCTTCTGAGTTTCATTGTCACAGTAGGTTGCCTGCTTTTGGCGTATCCGACCGCACACCTGTTAGCGACCCTGCCGCTCAAGTATTCCAACCTCTTGATGATCTGTGTTTTGATGCCCTTCTGGACTTCGCTGCTCGTCCGTATTGTGGCGTGGATGGTGATGCTCCAACAAGAGGGGGTGGTCAACAGCGTACTGGTCACTGCCGGAATCCTTGCCGATGAGAACCGCCTGCCCATGATGTACAACTTCACGGGCACGGTGATCGTGATGATTCAGATTCTGCTGCCGTTCATGATCCTGCCGATTTATAGCGTGATGAAGGGAATCCCGCCAAGTTTCATGAGGGCCGCGCAGAATCTTGGGGCCACGCCCTCACTGGCTTTCCTGCGGGTGTACATGCCGCAGACCCTTCCGGGGGTGGGGGCCGGAGTGATTTTGGTGTTCATTGTTGCGATTGGTTACTACATCACCCCGGAGTTAGTGGGCGGAAAGGATGGCAAGCTGATTGGAAACATGGTGGCGTATCACATGCAGAAATCCCTCAACTGGGGTCTGGCGGCTGCGATGGGCACGGTTCTGCTTGGCGCGATCATGATCCTCTACTGGATTTATGACAAACTTGTCGGTGTTGACAACATGAAACTCGGTTGACGGATGGGACTCCCGATTTACGCAACTCCAGCCCAACGGCTTTGGCACTACACCTATTTGGCGATTTGTGCCTTGGTGCTGTTCTTCTTGGTGATGCCGCTACTGGTCGTGATTCCGATTTCGTTTTCGGCGTCACCGTTTTTGGAGTTCACTGCGGGGATGCTCGCCTTCGATCCGGAAGCGTTTTCGTTGCGCTGGTATCGGCTGCTGATCGGGGATTGTTCTGATCCGGGGATCACGACTGTTTGCAGTGACAATTGGGTCGTTGGTGCAAAGAACAGCCTGTTCATCGGCGTGATTGCCACATTTCTAGCAACCACGCTAGGCATCTTGGGTGCGCTCGGGCTCAGTCGCCCCATCATGCCCTATCGCAGAGTGATCATGGCCATCATGATTTCGCCGTTGATTGTCCCGTTGATCATTACTGCATCAGGGATTTTCTTCTTTTTTGCAAAACTTAACCTCGTTGCGACCTTCACAGGTTTGATATTTGCGCACACCATTCTGGGTCTGCCTTTTGTGGTCATCACCGTCACCGCCACTTTGGTCGGTTTTGATCACAACCTCACCAAAGCTGCTGCCAGTTTAGGTGGCGCTCCTATCCGCAATTTCTTCAAAATCCAAATGCCGCTGATTTTGCCAGGAGTTATTTCCGGAGGGCTTTTTGCGTTCATCACCTCCTTTGATGAGGTGGTGATTGTCCTCTTCGTGGGGGGGCCGGATCAAATCACCTTGCCCCGCCAGATGTGGTCCGGGATTCGCCAAGAAATCAGCCCGACGATCCTCTCGGCGGCGACCATCCTTGTGATCATCTCCATCCTCTTGCTGACGACCGTGGAACTGCTGCGCCGCCGCACCGAACGACTGCGGGGCATCACCCCGTCCTAAGCGCTCTGGCGAGGCGTGTTCCTACGAACGAATCTGAGTGCCCGGAATCTGTTTAGGAAAGTAGTCCTCGCAGCCTCCCTCGCGGTACACGTCACCCGTGGCGCAGTGCAGTCCACCCCCGAAGGGATACGCATCCCGGAACGGAACCGGAATCACCTCCATGCCCAATTGATCCATTTGCTCCATTTGATGGACCTCGCTTGCCTCAACACACACCGTCTTGGGGTCGAGCACGAGGCAGTTCATGGAAAGCCAGACGCTGGAGTAGCACAACGGCGGCGGCTCAGTGTGGGCGGGAGGTGCAGCATCAACGATCTCCCAGCCGTTCGCAGCGAAAATCTTGCGCTGCTCTTCCGGAAGCCGACGCTTCGGGTTGTTGATGATCAGTCCAGGGCGGAGCGGGACAAAGGTCGCGTCGATGTGGATGGGGTAGGGATCACCCGGGAAATTGACGGCATGGACGCGATGATCCGGATAGTGGCGCTGGAGCCATTCCATGCCGCGCCGATTGGTGGTGAGTCCATGCTGACAAAACAGGTCTTTGCCGATGCGTAAAATGTCCGCTGCATCGAAGAGTGGTTCGTGCTCGGTCGTGACAAAATCCAGTTCTGCGGTACGGCGCAGACGCTCCTCAATGGTGATCTCATCAAAGTACCCCTGCTGGTAGGAGGCATCGGTGAGCCGGGGACGCGGAGCCTGCTCCCAACGGAAATTGGGATCCTCGTCAAAATAGCGCTGCATCAGCGAGTGATACGCGAGGTACTCCCAATAGCGGCAGCGGAAGGACATCGGAGTGCTGAGGATTTCGTGGCCAACCGTGAGCAAAACATCACGCGGCGGCATGCATCCAAACATCGAACCCGTGGTGAAATCCGGAGTGAGTGTCGCTTGATTCCACTGAATGGGGTTGGGACGGTCCACGCGAATCCCGCGCTTTTCGAGAATGCTCACCAAGTGCTCAAGCTGTCCGTTCGCTTTCTCGATGGTTTCCAACGGGCGCGGTCCCCACATGCCGCGCATGTCGCTGTCCTCCGGAACCTTGGCTTCGGTGGCGGGTTCGCTGGGCGGGATGCAGGTGTGGTCGGCACGACCAACGATGACGTGCTTGAGTGGGGAAAAATCGTCCCACGAATAGACAACAGTGGCAGCTTGCTCCGGCATTTTACAACTCTCCATTAGTTTGGTTTGAAGAAAAAATTCTGGTTATTTCAGGCGTCGTATTTATTGTAGTTCTCATCTTTTTCTGCCAATCTTTATGATTCAACAGAAACAAGAAAATCTAATATTTACGTTTAGTTTTAGATCCTTTATAGAGAATATTTGAGTAGTTTTCGTTAACTAGTTTTCGTTGCAATACTGAACTCGAATCCATATCGTATTGTGGACGCTTCAAAGCTACTCTATCAAGATCTTGTCTTTGTTTGCCACGCACATGCATCCAGATATTCTTGCCAATAAGCTGTTTTACACTGGGTGGCATATAGGCCTGTAGAGCAAAGCCTATTCTTCTTTGCTTACTTTTATTTGGCTTTGATCCATGAATGACAGCGCCATGGTGAATAGAAATTTCTCCAGGTTTCAGAATCAAATTGACCGCCTTTGACTCATCAACATCTTTGACAACCTGACCTCGTGTTAAGATGTTATTTTCAGAAAAAGTGTCTTCATGCCTGTGGATATTTTGCTTGTGACTGCCGGGTATCATCGCCATACATCCCGTTTCTATGTTGCTTGGTGTTAACGCAATCCAAGGCGTTAGGAAGTCGTTGCTATTCATTCCCATGTAGGTTGCATCCTGATGCCAGCTCACATAATGATCGGATGAGGATTCTTTGGTAAACATAACGGAACCCCACAAAGCGATGTCTGGGCCAATCAAATCTTCTACGGCATCCACGATCACCGTGTTGTGAGCCAATTCATCCAGAAACGAAAAAATGAGATGTAAATTATTGCGATTTTCTGCATTAAACTCATCAGAAAACGCTCTTTCTGCTTCTTCAAGCTGAGTTTTTATCGAGAAGGCTTCATCTTCTGGCATTACCCGTAGCGGTGCAATAAACCCATCATCATGATATTGCTGAATCTGTTGGTCTGTTAAAATTTTTGACATTGCTGATATGCCTTAACAACTCAATTTGATTTCAGCTTCCACCGATCACTGGAAGTTCTGGAGCAGCACGCACGGATAAGAGTCGTGGAGCACCATTTTGCACAACGAGGTTTTCTTCATGCACCATGATTTGCCCATTCCCATAGTTCAGTGAAGGCTCCAGCGTAATGACCATGTTTTCTGCTAATACGGTCTCGTCAAAGGCTGCGTGCGAAGGCCATTCTGTCAGTTGCATCCCCAGACCATGACCATATCGGCCAACCTCACCGCCTTGATCGTCTATTTCTGAAATAACATTTTGCATGGCCTGAAATAATTCACGGCAGGTAATGCCCGGACGTGCGGCGGCAAGCCCTGCTTCTGTTGCGCGCCACAAAATATCATAGGCACGGTGTGACAGATCATTGACCTCATCAATCGCAAAATTACGATCAAAATCACAAAAATAACCGTCAAAAGTGGCACCGGTGTCCAACATCAAAACATCTCCGGACTGTAACGGTCGCTGCGAAGGAGGTGAGATAATATCGCGATAGCCGCCTTGATCTGCACCTCCAGCCAAATAAGGAACATCATCAGCGCCTTGTGCTAGGCATTCCATGCGAAAAACACGGAAGGCTTCTGCAAGCGGTTGACCCTTGTAAAAAATATCATTCGCACGATCAAAAGTCTGCGAGGCGATGGCACAAATATGGGCGATTTTTTCAATCTCGTCAGCAGATTTCACCATGCGCAAACTTCGCAGGATGTCTGTCGCATCAACCAACTCCAGTCCCGATGATCCGGACATCAAGCGTTCGTAATCTCCAAGCGGCATGCGCAAGCTGGTTTCGTGTCCTTTCATAAGACCCAAGCGTGCGCCCTGTTTCGACAATGGCGCAAGCAGATCAAGCAACAGGCTGATGCCGTCATCTTTTGGCGAAGGTGCGTTCCAAGTACGAATATCCTCAATCCAAGTTTGACTCATAAGCGCGGCGCCAATCTCCGGAATGACGGCAATCGGTTTTTTGTCAGCCGGCACAAAAAGAAACCACGGACGGGTTGGGCTTTGCCAAAACTGCGTATGAAAACCACTGAGATAGCGCACTTCCGCTTCGCTCATCAGCAAAATACCAGCTAAACTTTTGGTCGCCATGAGCTGTTGCGTTCGTTTCAGACGAGCGTCGAATTCGCAAACAGGAAAACCACGTTTAGGAACATTAGCCATAGAGCAGAGGTGTTCGGAGTTTTAAGACAACGGACGTTGACGCTTTCTAGCGAAATGTGGAACCCGAAATGTGTATTTCAAGAATTCCGTTCAATGCTCGTGACTAAACGGGCAGGATCTGCTCAAGTGTGAAGAGGAGGGATCGTCCTTGACAACAAGGTGATTCCCTCAGAGGAAGTCGGCGAGCGTCTTGCCTGTGATGGTTTCAGCGCGGGTTGCCGGAGCAGACTCTTCGTGGCCCTGAGCAAGTGCGAACAACTTGGGACGGCCTCGCCAGATGAAGATCATCAGGTAGTACCCGAACAACCCACTCATCAGCAGCAAGCCTGCGGCCACAACCTGCGTACCGACCCCCAAGTCCATCACCACCAGTCCGGCAGGAAGGAGTCCTAGAAATGGATATTCATCCGCCTTGTCCGCCGTGAAGAGAATCATGCCCAGCACGCCAAGCACGAGGCCGCTGCCCATGCCAATCAGCAGAGTATTGAGGATTTCCATGCGATCCTGAAAGGAGGTTGAATCAAAAGTTGCCATGCTACGAATCCAGCAGGGCAAAGCCAAGTTAAAACACAAACCCTAAACAAAGGAGTGTTCCTATGGTGTCCAAAACCCTCACCATTCACAACGGCGAGAAAACCCCCGCCATCTTCTCCAAGGCCGAGATGGCAGGCCGACTTGCCAAGCTGCGCAAGTTGATGGTCGCATCCTGCATGGACGCTGTCCTCTTCACGTCCTTCCACAACATCAACTACTACAACCACTTTGTCTATTGTGCCTTTGGCCGTCCGTATGGGCTGGTGGTGACGCAGGACGATGTGACCTCGATTGTTGCTAACATTGACGGCGGGCAACCGTGGCGTCGCGGCTACGGCGAGGCGCTGACCTTCACGGACTGGACCCGCGATAACTTCTTTGTCGGAGTGCAGGAACTCGTTGCTGTGAAAGGTTGCATTGGTGTAGAATTTGACCACATGAACCTAGCAATGCACCAAAAGCTGCAAGCCGCGCTTCCGGACAAGGAAATCGTGGACATTGGCTTGCCAAGCATGAAGCAACGTTTACTCAAGACTCCCGAAGAGATCGAACTGATCCGGAATGGTGCGCAAGTCGCAGACATCGGCGGGGCGGCGTGTGTCGCAGCACTGGGCGCAGGTGTGCCCGAATTTGTGATCGCCCGACACTCCACTCATACGATGGTTCAGGAAATCGCCAAGCGTTACCCCGACAGCGACCTGATGGACACGTGGACATGGTTCCAGTCCGGGCTCAACACCGACGGGGCGCACAACCCACTCACCACGCGCTCAGTGCAGAAGGGCGACATCCTCAGTCTCAACTGCTTCCCGATGATCGCGGGCTACTACACCGCCTTAGAACGTACCCTCTTCCTCGACCATGCATCCGACGAACATCTGCGGCTCTGGGAGGTGAACTGTCAGGTGCATCGCCGAGGGTTGGAGTTGATCCGTCCCGGAGCGCGTTGCTGTGACATTGCCTTGGAACTCAACGAGATCTTCAAGGAGCATGGCCTGCTGCAATACCGCACCTTTGGCTATGGACATTCCTTCGGTTCGCTCTCGCACTACTACGGACGCGAAGCCGGGCTGGAACTGCGCGAGGACATCGAAACGGTGCTGGAACCAAACATGGTGGTTTCGATGGAACCGATGCTCATGCTACCAGAAGGTCTGCCCGGCGCAGGCGGCTACCGTGAGCATGACATCCTTGTTGTCACCGCAGACGGAGCCGAGAACATTACGGGCTTCTCCTTTGGTCCGGAACACAATATCATCAAAGCGTGAACTTGATGGGTTCTTGTTTTGTAAGGTTTCTGGGAATGGCCCGACTTCATCTTAAATCCCAATCATGAAAGGAAGCTTATGAAACGTTGGAAAGACTCTGACGCGACTCCGGAAGCGTTGTTCTGGAAGCGCCGCGAGGTGGTGCGAGCCTTGGGCTTCGCCGGGCTAAGTACCCTTTTGGCCACCTCAACACAAGCCGGCCCACTGAACTGGCTGACGGGCGGCTCCAAAGCCTTGGAGGATTTGCCCAAGGTTTCTCCGGAAACCTATCCGGACGCCACGCCCTACGAACTCTTCACGGGCCACAACAACTACTACGAGTTCTCCTTCGACAAGGAGGAAGTGCAGCACAAGGTGCGCTCGTGGACCCCGGCGGACCCGTGGATGATCCAGATTGACGGCGAGGTCACCAAGCCGCTGACGCTCGACCTGAGCGATCTGATGAAGCGGCTTGG
Organism: uncultured Pseudomonadota bacterium; assembly: GCA_913020725.1. GTDB lineage: Bacteria > SAR324 > SAR324 > SAR324 > NAC60-12 > UBA8110. The sequence continues at coordinate 2,087 of CAJWCD010000096.1, read as the reverse complement.
AAAACCGGAGGAACGGCTTTACAACTTCCGCTGCGTGGAGGCGTGGTTTGGACGCTTTGTCTGGAACGGCTGGCCGTTGCATCGTTTGCTCAAGTTGGTGGAGCCGACCAGTGCTGCGAAGTTTGTGCGCTTCGTCACCTACCACGGCAAGGACATGCCAAATTGGCGACGCTTCGGGCCTTACGAGGAAGGGCTGCGGATTGACGAAGCCCTGCACGACCTCACCCTGCTGACCGTGGGGGCTTACGGACACCCCTTGCAAAAACAGAACGGTGGTCCCATGCGGATTGTGGTGCCGTGGAAATACGGACTCAAATCCGGAAAAAGCCTTGTGCGTATCGAATTGACTCGGGAGCAGCCAAGCACCACATGGGAGGCGCAGGCTCCTCGTGAGTATCCGTTTTACAGCAATGTTGATCCGCTCGTGGATCACCCGCGCTGGTCACAGGCCAAGCACCGTGTTTTGGGCGGACGCTTTTGGGAGAAGGAACCCACGCAGCCCTTCAACGGTTACGCGGAAGAGGTCGCCGGACTCTACAAAAGGATGCCCGTGGGCCAGCGTTTGTTTTGAAAACCCTGGAATGGCCGTTGATCAACCCCCAGCTTGAGGGGGGTTCCCTCGATTGGGGGGACGGAGAATTTGGTGTTCTTCTGCTCCACGGCTTGACCGCGACCACCGCCGAGGTACGACCACTGGCAGCACACCTCCGGGACCGAGGTTATCGCGTGGTGGCTCCATTGTTGCCCGGACACGGCGCCACGCCTGACGACCTCAATCTCACCACCCGCCAACAGTGGATTCAGACGGTCGAACAGGCTTATGCAACGCTGGCCCAATCGTGTCGGTGCCTTGCGGTTGCAGGCGAATCTGCTGGAGCGGTGCTGGCCCTGCACCTCGCCAGCGAGCATCCGGAACTGGCGGCGGTGATTTGCTACGCTCCTGCGCTGCGTTTGGCTTTTTCGGACTGGGATCATCTGCGCTTCATCCTCGCCGCGCCGTTTATCCCGCATGTTCCCAAGCGTGCCAGCGACAAGGACGAGATGCCGTGGCAGGGCTATCCCGTCAATCCCCTCAAAGCCGGGGTGCAACTCATCCGGCTCCAGACTGAAGTCCGGAAGCGGCTCCCACGCCTGCACCATCCGCTCCTCATTTTTCAGGGACGCCACGATCCTATCATCCGGGCAAACTGTGGCGAAATGATTCAGCAGGGAGTCGGTTCTGCCTTCTGCAAAATCCGTTGGTTGGAAAACTCTGAACATGTTCTGCTGCTTGATGAGGATGCAGAAACGGTGCTTCAGGAAACGGAGGGGTTTTTACAACGAACACTCCGGAGTTGAAACCTTAACTTGCCAGAAAACCTCATGGACTCCACCACACCTTCCCACACGGCTCCACTCGATCTCCTGAAATCACTTTCCGGGCTGGAGTTCTTGCAACGGATTATAGATGGACGACTCCCGCAAGCGCTGATGGCGCAAACGCTCCGTTTTGCTGCAATCGAAGTTGAGGCGGGGAAGGTCATGTTCGAGGGGATTCCAGGTCCGGAGCATTACAACCCCATCGGCACGGTTCACGGGGGCTACACCTGCACGCTGCTCGATTCAGCGATGTCCTGCGCAGTGCAGTCGATGTGCGCAGCGGGCATGGCTTACACGACCCTCGAACTGAAAGTGAACCTCGTGCGACCAATCACCACGGAAACCGGACCGGTACGGGCGGAAGGCTCCGTGATCCACGTTGGTCGCCGCACCGGAACTGCCGAAGGCAAGCTGCTGGACGCCTCCGGCAAGCTCCTCGCCCACGGCACCACCACCTGCCTGATCTTTCCGCTCTGACGCTCAGGTTGCCCAGTTCTCCAACATCACCCCCTCCACACGCTGGAACTCCCGGATGTTGTTGGTCACCAGCACTGTGTTTTCACTGAGTGCATGGGCCGCAATCATCTGATCCAGCGGACCAATAGGCTTTCCGGAGCGTTCCAGACGAGTAGGCAACTCACCATAGATTCTGGTAGCTTCCACTCCAAAAGATAGCGCGGATTCAACTCGTAAGTGCAACTCACCGTCTGGTGAAGAGAGGCAAGCTG
>CAJWCD010000095.1:0-14210 GCA_913020725.1 uncultured Pseudomonadota bacterium | reverse complement strand
CACTTGGGCAGCTTGATCGAGCCGTCGGCCTGCTGCCCGTTCTCGATGAGCGCGATCAGGGTGCGGGAAACCGCGACCGCCGTGCCGTTGAGCATGTGGACGAACTGGTTCTTGCCGGACTCGGAATCCTTGTAGCGGATGTTGAGACGTCTCGCCTGATAGTCGGTGCAGTTGGAGGTGGAGGTGATCTCGCCCCACTTGTTGCGTCCGGGCATCCACGCCTCCAGATCGTACTTCCGGAAAGCGGGGGCGCCGAGGTCGCCTGTGCAGATGTTCACCACCTGATACGGGATTCCAAGGTCTTGGTAGATACGCTCCTCGAGTTCCCGCATGCGTTCGTGCATCGCCTCCGAAGCATCCGGATGCGTGAAGGCGAACATCTCAATTTTCGAGAACTGGTGTACACGATAAAGCCCCCGCGATTCGCGTCCGGCGGCTCCGGCTTCTGTCCGGAAGCAGTGCGAAAAACCCGCGTAAAGTAGCGGCAAATCCTCTTCGGCAAGAATCTGATCGGCAAGCAAGCCGCCGAGCGTGATTTCCGCCGTGGCAATCAAGGAGAGGTCGGTGTTTTCCACCGAGTAGATTTGCGTGGACTCCCCGCGTGGGTTGAAACCGACGCCGTGCAGCACCGACTTGCGGGCGAGGTCTGGAGTCAGGAAGATGGTGAAACCGTCCTCTTGCAACAACCGCAGGGCGTACTGCGCGAGTGCCAGTTCCAGAAACGCCGCCTGATTCTTGAGGTAGTAGAATTTCTGGCCGGTGACTCGCGCCCCACCTTCAAAATCAATGAGATCGAGGGCTTCCATCAACTCAACATGATCCTTGGGTTCAAAGTCGAACTTGCGGGGTTCGCCCACCTGTCGGAAGGGCCGGTTATCTTCATCGCAAGCTCCAAGTGGGGCATCCGGATGCGTGAAGTTCGGCACTTGTTCGAACAGATCGTTGCGCTCTGCCTCCAAAGTCCGGAAGCGTTCTTCCTGCCCCTGCTCCTCACCCCGCAGCGTCTTTGCTTCCTCGATGAGTGGTTGCCGTTCTTCCTGTGGCAGTTTGCCCTTCATCTGCCCGCTGATTTGGTTGCGGCGTTGGCGAATGCGTTCCAGTTCAGTTTGCGCTTCCCGGACATGCTCATCCAATTTGAGCAGGTGTGAGATATCGAGGTTCAGCCCGCGATTGCGGCAGTTCTCAGCCACACGATCCGGGTCGTTGCGCAGGAGGCGGAGGTCTATCATTTTTTAAGCTCCAAAGTTCCAGAGTTCCAGAGTGGCAAAGTTCTTGTGGATTCTTGTGGGTTCTTGGCTAAAGCGCCAAAGGGGTCAGGAGTCGAGGCCTTGGAGCAGACTGGCAATCGCCAGCAGCCGCTGATCCTCGAAGCGCCGCCCCATCAGTTGCACCCCGACGGGGAGTCCGGAGGCAGTCGGTTTTCCGGGAATCGAAATTGCGGGGGTGTAGGTCAAGTTCGCCAGCACACTGCACAGATCCGTGAGATACATCGTGAGTGGATCTGCGGTTTTCTCGCCAAACCGGAACGGCGGCACGGGCGCAGTGGGGCCGAGGATCAGGTCAAACTCGTCAAACAGCGTCTGCACTTGGGAGCGCATGAGTTCCCGGACCTGTGTGGCACGTCCGTAGAACTGGTCGTAGTAGCCAGAACTCAGCACGAAGGTGCCGAGCATGATGCGGCGCTTGACCTCAGTGCCAAAGCCCTTCTCACGGGACGTAGTGTAGAGCGATTTCAGCGAGTTTTCCCGTTGCTTGCGGACTCCGTAGCGGATGCCGTCAAAGCGTCCCAGATTGGAGCTTGCTTCGGCAAAAGCAAGAATGTAGTAGGTCGGAATGACGTATTCCAGAAACGGCAGGGAGCGTTGCTCCACGGTTGCGCCACTCGCTCGTAAGCACTCGGCAATTTCCTGCACGCTTTCCCGCACTTCGGGATCAAGCGATTCTGCGTTCAGGTACTCTTCCGGGAGGCAAACCCGCAAGCCCGCAAGCTCCACCGTTTCCGGAACTGCGACAAGGGTTTGTGTCGCCGAGGTGCTGTCCTTGGGATCATGCCCCTGAAGAATGTCGCAGGCGAGTCGGCAATCTTCGGCAGTGCGGGCCAGCACTCCGATTTGGTCAAGCGAGGAACCGTAGGCGATGAGTCCATAGCGGGAGATGGTGCCGTAGGTGGGCTTGATGCCCGTGACGCCGCAAAAGGATGCTGGCTGCCGCACCGAGCCTCCGGTGTCGGTTCCCAGGGCAAGCAGCGCCATGCCTGTTGCAACCGAAACCGCCGCTCCGCCGCTGCTACCGCCCGGCACATGCTCCGGATTGTGCGGATTGCGCGTCACGCCGTAGGCCGAGTTCTCGGTGGAGGATCCCATCGCAAACTCATCCATGTTCGTGATGCCGATGATGATTGCGTCCTCGGCGAGCAGACGCTCCACAGCAGTGGCGTGGTAGGGAGAGTGGTAGCCCTCGAGAATCCGGGAGCCGCAGGTGTTCGTCAGTTCCGGGTCCGCCACACAGATGCAGTCCTTGATGGACACCGGAATGCCTGCAAGCCGCCCCACGCTTGCACCCGTTGCAATGCGCTGGTCAATACCCGCTGCTCGTGCCAAGGCTGTTTTTCGAGGGAGCAAGCTGCGGTAGGCATTGAGTTGGGGTTCGTGTTCGGAGATGCGCTCGTACACCGCTGCCATCACCGCTTCAGCCTGAAAGGTTCCAGAGCGGATTTGCTCGACAAGAGTACTCAGCGGAAGGTCTGGAATCATAGGCTTAGGTGTTCTGCTCCTGTTCGATCCGCTCAATGAGGGCGATGTACTCCTGCATCGCCTCCTCCTGAGCCTTGCCCTGAAGCTTGCTCCAAGCATCGTACTTGGCACGACCCTCAAAATCGGCAAATCCTGGACGGTCCCCCTCCATGTCACCAACCGAGGCCTGCTTGAAGAGCGCGTAGAACTGCAGGAGAATGTCGCTGGGAGGACGTTTGGGTAGCTTGGGTGCCCGCTCAACTGCGCTCTGAAAATCGTCTGCCAAGGCCATTGGAACCTCTTGGAGTGGAGTGTGAACCGGAAGAGCAAGAGTTTAGCAAAGCCCACTCAATCCTCAAACCAATTCTTGTCTTCCAGATCGAGGAAACTTCCTCGGAAGGAGCAGCGGCCGTGCATGTTTCATGCATTGGTTTTGCAGGTTACACAAGGATGCGATCAAATACAGAAATGGGCCTTCAGTCACCTCAAAAATCTTCCCTGCTGCAAGCCGGGTCGGACTTCTCTGCCGAAACGTTGGCACAGGGCTTCGAGAGCTTCAGCGAAGCGGCACAGCAGCTTCAAGCGTACTACCAACAGTTCGAGGAAAAAGTTGCGACGCTCAACGAGCAGATTGCCTACAAAAATCAAGAACTGGAGCAAAACCTGCGCGAAAAGGACCGCGCCCAGAATTACCTCTCCAACATCCTCGAAGGTTCAGCGGTTGGTATCCTCGTCACTGATCTCGATGGCCTCATCACCTCTGCCAACCGCATGGCGAGCCGACTGATCGGCCTGCCCGTTAAGGAACTCCTGCAAACGCCGTTTCGTGAAGTGCTGCCGCTGGAAGTGGCGCCTTGGGACGATGGCGAAGGAGCACAACGTCAGGTCCGGGAGCATGAGTTGAACCACCTCCGTGCAGGCACAGCACCGCTGACCCTCAACCTCTCGATCACCCCCATGAGCGGGGCAAACGATGAGACACTGGGATGGATCGTCAACCTCCAAGACATCACGGAACTCAAACACCTTGAAGCCGAGGCCGAGCGCAAGAACCGACTGACCGGGATGGGGGAGATGGCCGCAAACGTCGCCCATCAAATTCGCAATCCGCTCGGCAGCATCGAGTTGTTCACCTCGCTGTTGCAGCAGGAGATGCCTTCAGAACGTGCCCAAACCCTGCTCCAGCATCTCTCGGCGGCGGCACAGAGCATGAATCAAACCGTCTCGAACTTTCTGGAGTACACCCAACCCCAACCACTGCTGCCTACGGGGACGGCTGATTTGCAGGAGATTTTGCAGGAGAGTTTGAGATTTCTCAGACAATTGGTAGAGTACAATAACATTCGGGTCCATACTGACCTCCACGCCCAAGTCTCGATCGTGCGTGGTTCCGCAGAGCGGCTTCGCCAAGTTTTCCGGAACTTGCTGCTCAACGCGGTGCAAGCGATGGTCGAGTCGGGCGACCTCCACCTCAGTTCCTGCGAACGGACGATCACGGACGCAGAATCTCTGGCTGTGTTTGGTCAAGCAGCCCAGAACCGGGCACTTCCGGTGGTGGAAGTCGTGATCTCCGACACTGGTTCAGGCATGGCTCAGGAAGTGCTGGAGCAAGCCTTTGAGCCGTTCTTTTCCACACAGGAATTGGGGGCTGGGCTGGGGCTGGCGATCGTGCGGAACATTCTTGAAGCCCACGGGGCGGTGATCGCCATTGACAGCACACCCGATTCCGGAACCCGGGTGACCGTGCGCATTCCGCAGTCTGCGCCTGTTTCCGACTCATGACCCGGACGACAACAACCGTCTTACAGAGACCAAAGAGAACTCCATGAATCCCATCCTGATCGTTGATGACGAAGTCGAAATGCGCATCGCCATGTCGGAGACGCTGAAGCACTGCGGCTACCCCGTGGAGCTTTCGCACAACGCCAACGACGCGCTGAAGAAGATCGAGAAAAACGACTACTCGCTTGTCATCACCGACATGACCATGCCCAAGCGCAGCGGACTGGAGTTGCTCAAGGACATCAAACGACTCGATTCGTCGAAGGCGGTGATCATGGTCACCGCCTATGCGACCGTGGAAACCGCCGTGGAGGCGATGAAGCACGGCGCGTTCGACTATGTGATGAAGCCCTTCAACTTCGACACCTTCACCTTTGTGGTCGAGCGGGCGCTGACCTTCCGAGAGCACACCGGACCCATGACGCAAGGAGCGGCTCCGGCTCCGAAGAAATCCGGGGGCAGCGAAAGCTACAAGGAGATCATCACCCAGAATCAGGAGATGCTCAACCTGCTGGAAGTCACCCGCAACATCTCAAAGGCAAAGGCTCCCGTCCTCATCCAAAGCGAGAGCGGCACCGGCAAGGAGTTACTCGCCCGCTTCATCCACCTCAACTCCGACCGCGCCAGCAAGCCCTTTGTCGCCATCAACTGCGCCGCGCTCCCGGAGACTCTGCTGGAGAGCGAGTTGTTCGGCTACAAGAAAGGCGCGTTCACGGGTGCGAACACCGATCACCGGGGAAAATTCGAGCAGGCGCACACGGGAACGATTCTGCTGGATGAAATCAGCGAGATGGCGCTTCCCCTTCAGGCGAAGCTGTTGCGGGTGCTGCAAGAGTACGAGATTGACAAGATTGGGGGCGAGCGTCCGATCAGCATTGATGTCCGGGTGATTGCCACCACCAACCGTGTAATGCTGGAGATGATCGAGTCCGGCAAGTTCCGGGAAGACCTCTATTTCCGCCTCAACGTCATCCCGCTGGTGTTACCGCCGTTGCGCGACCGCAAGGGCGACATTCATCTTCTTGTTGATCATTTCCTCATCAAGCACGCCCGCATCAACGGGCGGGAAAAGCCGGTGATCACACAGGAGGCGATGGACATGTTCATGCACTACAACTGGCGCGGCAATGTCCGGGAGTTGGAGAACGTGGTGGAACGCGCCCTGCTGCTGTGCAACGGCAAGGAGATCATGCCCCACAACCTACTCATGCATTCCCAAACCGGTCAAGGCTCACTGAACGCCGACCTCGCCGCTGCCGTTTCTCTCAACGTTTCTTCGTCTGGCCCCCCTGCGGCCCTGCCGTCTGCCAGCAACGCTTCCGCACTGGGTATTGAGGTGGGGATGTCCATGAAGGAGGCCGAAAAGAAGCTCATCTTCGAAACCCTCCGGGAAACCAAGGGCAACCGCACCAAGGCCGCGCAGATGCTCGGTATCAGCATCCGCACCCTGCGCAACAAGCTCAACGAGTACCGCGCGGACGGAGAACCCTTCGACTTCGATTCCGGGGAGTAGCCCGGTATTCCCGTGCGCAACTCCGAAGCCTCGCCCCCAACCTCCTCCAAGTTTTCCACTGGCGTTGTCCTCCGGCGCACCCGTAGTTTCTACTATGTTGACCTTGGGCAGGCCGAACCCCGACTCTGCCGCATCCGGGGCAACCTCTTTCAGGACAACGCCTCTGAAGCTCGCGTCGCGGTCGGGGATGTCGTCGTGGTCGAACCGGACGCCGCAGAAGATGCTGGCTGGATTCGTGAGTTGCAACCCCGCCACAGCCGCTTGGCCCGCCGCTCCCGTGAGGGGCTTCCAGAACAAACGTTGGTCGCCAATGCCGAACAACTGCTCATCGTTGCAGCCCTGAAGCGTCCGGAATTTCGGCATGGAGTGGTGGACCGCCTCATCGTCGCCGGGCTCGACGGGGGGCTGACTCCGGTGCTCGTTCTCAACAAGGCCGACCTTGGTGAAACACAGGAAACCGCAACGATCCAGAAGCTTTACTCGGACTTGGGCTATACTGTGCTACTCACCAGTGCCACGGTGCCTTCCGGATTAAATGAACTCCGCGCTTGCCTCCGGCAACGCACCTCGGTTTTGGCAGGACATTCCGGAGTTGGCAAATCCTCGCTCGTCAAAGCACTCTATCCGGATTGGGAAATCCGCGTGGGCGCCGTCAACCAAAAACGCGGCAAGGGGCGACACACCACCACGATGGCCCAGATGTTCCGGCTTCCGAAAGGCGGCTACCTCGTGGACACGCCGGGCATCCGCGAACTTGAACCGCTCGGCGTGACCCGGAAAACACTGGATCAGCATTTTGTGGAGTTCGCCCCGTTGCAGACGCAGTGCCACTTTGCAAGTTGCAGCCATCGCCACGAACCGGACTGCGCAGTGCAACAAGGGGTTGCCGAAGGCGCAATCAGCGCAGTGCGCTATCGGAGTTATGTTGCGTTCTGGGAATCGCTGGAATCCTGAACCACATGAGTGGGTTCGGAGGTGCGTAGCTCGTTGAGAATGTGCCGCACCTGCTGCTGGGCGTGAGAAGTCGTCACCTCAGACTCGGTGGCAGGCTTTGCAACGAGAGACGCCGCAAGTGCCACAGCGTTCGCCCGGACGTGCTGCGCGGAGGCACCGGAGCGCACGGCAAGGGAAACACGGGGGAAGCTACCGCTGGCGGCGGGATGCTTGCGCATGATTTCCGCATGAAGCCAATCCAGTCCGGGAACCCGGATCAGTTCCTCACGGACGGCTTCCGATTCCACCAACAGCACCAGCACCGCCTGCCGCTTGGAGGCGCGGTGGATGAAAGCCGGGGCACAACACCGCCCAACCGTTTCCGGAAGCAAGCGGGGCCACACCTCGGCAAGTTCCGCAACCAATTGCTGATCAGCCTGCACCTGTCCCAGATCGCCGACATGACAACGGATGCGGTCAATGCGCATTTCCGGGAGCAAGCGATGCAGCAGTTTAAGGTAGCTCGGCATCTCAAACTGAAGTGCCTGCGCGATGCTGCCATCATACACGGTCAGGTGCAGCACGGTTTCACTAGCCCGAAAATTGGCAAATTCCCGGATCAACTGCTCCTCGGCAGGTGCAAGCGCACGGTCCAGCCGCCCGGACAGCGTCTTCAGCAGAGGTTCCATGCGGCTGAAGTCACGCCCTCGGATTCGTGTCAGCACCTCCAGCAGTTCCGGAGTCGGTCGCTGGTTGGCAAAACGCTGCAACCATTCTTGGGTGACGGCGAAGTTTTTTGTGACCGAGAAGTTGCGAGGAAAAGCGTTTTGCGCAAGAAAATGATCCACCGACTCAAACCAAAGCTTGCGAAGTTTGGCCAGAGTCATTAAATGATGGTGTCCCGAAGCTTTGAAAATACCTTGCAGCACCTCCAGCGCACCCGGAGCTGGCTGATTTCGGGAGCGCGTGGTGGAGCGGTGATGCCGGATTCTATGCAGAAAGCGTTTGGCTTGCACATGGTCCGGACTGCTCGGCTCACGCCGTGTTCGGGAGGGAGCCCGACTCATGACGGCTCAACCACTGTAACCACTACAACAAGAGATGCCATGTCAACGAGTGACGTTCCGGGTTTGTTGGTCGCCCTGCCAGGGTTGCAGGACGGCTATTTCGAGAAGTCTGTGGTGCTGCTGTGCAACTATGATGCACAGGGGGCCTTTGGGTTGGTGGTCAACCAACCCGCCTCGGCACAGGTCCGGGAAATCCTTGCTGATGAAAGCCTGCACGAAAATCCGGCCTTCGCGTGTCCCCTGATGATCGGAGGCCCCGTGCAGCAAGGCGAGATGTTCTGGGCCGTCCACAGTTCCGATTACGAAAACGAGGGCACCACTGCCATCTCCGCACAACTCCGGCTGAGTTCTGCGCAGGATGTCATCCGTGCCCTTGCCGAGGAGCGTGGCCCCTCCCGCTACTTGCTCGGCTGCGGCTACTCCGGGTGGGGCGCGGAACAACTCGACCGCGAGATTCAGGAGGAAACTTGGTGGCTCAGTCCCCTCGATGCGGAATTGGTGATGGGTTTAGAACACGAGCAACGCTGGGAACAGGCACTCACCAGCATTGGCATCGACCCCTTCACCGCCTCCTTCGTCAAAGCGGGGACGGTCTGATTCGGTTTTCTCACCCTAATTACGGCGTGGATTCAACTCGTAAGTGCAACTCACCCAAGATAAACGCTACCAGATTGCGGCACTTTTGCAAGCAGGTCACAAGCACGGCGAGGTCGCGGCGGTGCTAAGCACCTGAGCAGCGATTTGCGGTGCTGGGGGTTTCCTTTTGGTTGAATTCTTGCTAGGCTGAAGAACACCGTACAAATTTGTGTGCGTGTCCGAGTATTCGAGGCTGTGAACCTCCTGTGATTCCAATTCCCCGTTCCACTTTCAAATGACCACGCTCCACGCTGTGCCCCGCACTGAGTTGCAAACCGTGACGGTCCGTTTTGCCGGAGATTCCGGCGACGGCATGCAACTCACGGGCAGCCAGTTCACTAGCACTGCCGCTTTCATCGGCAACGACATCAGCACCTTTCCGGACTTCCCTGCGGAAATCCGTGCGCCCGCCGGGACGCTCGCGGGGGTGTCCGGTTTCATGCTGGGTTTCTCCAGTCAGGACATCCACACCACCGGAGACTTCGCCAACGTGCTGGTAGCGATGAATCCTGCGGCGCTCAAGGTGAGCCTGATGGACTTGGAGAAAGGCGGCATCGTGATCGTCAACTCCGACAATTTTTCAAAAAATGACCTCCGTAAGGCCGAATACAAGGAGAATCCGCTGGAGGACGGTTCGCTGGAGAACTACCGCGTGGTGCCAATCCCGATTTCTTCGCTGACGATCAAGGCGACCGAGGACTCCGGGCTTTCGCACAAGGAGGCAGGGCGCAGCAAGAACTTCTTTGCGCTCGGAGCGTTGTGCTGGTTGTTTGATCGCCCGCTGGATTACACGCTGGAGTGGATCGCATCGAAATTCAAGAACCGCCCGGAGGTGTGCAAGGCGAACACGCAAGCACTCAACGCCGGTTTCAACTTTGGATTGAACACCGAGGTCTTTCAGGAAAGCTACCGGGTGCGCCCCGCGAAAATGCCTGCCGGAGAGTACCGCCAAATCACCGGGAACCAAGCGCTTTCTTACGGAGTGGTCGCCGCCGCAAAGCAATCCGGACGCACCGTGCTTTACGCCAGTTATCCGATCACCCCCGCCTCGGACGTGCTGCACGAACTCGCCCGTCACAAGCATTTTGGGGTACGCATCCTCCAAGCCGAGGATGAGATTGCTGCGATGTCCGCCGCGATTGGCGCATCATTTGGCGGAGCACTTGGCGTTTCTGGAACGAGCGGTCCCGGACTCGACCTCAAATCTGAGGCACTGGGTTACGCGGTGATGACCGAACTGCCGGTCGTGCTGCTGAACATCCAGCGGGGCGGGCCGTCCACCGGATTGCCAACCAAAACCGAGCAGTCCGATTTGCTCGCTGCCCTCTATGGTCGTCACGGCGAATGCCCAATTCCCATCGTGGCACCCTGCACTCCGGGCGACTGCTTTTTGATGGCGCTGGAGGCGTTCCGGATTGCCATCAATTACATGACCCCCGTGATCCTGCTGAGCGACAACTCGCTTGCCAACGGCGCGGAACCGTGGCGGCTCCCGGATTTGTCAACGCTCCCGGACCTCACGCCAAACTTCCGCACCGAAGCGGAGGGCTTCCATCCCTACCTGCGCGACCCGGAAACGCATGCGCGCCCGTGGGCGCTCCCCGGAACTCCCGGACTCGAACACCGCCTCGGCGGGCTGGAGAAGGATCACGATTCGGGCAACATCAACTACGAGCCGGAAAACCACGAGCGCATGGTTCGTGTGCGCGAGGCGAAAATCCAGGCGGTTGCGAAGACGCTGGCTCCCCTTGAGGTGATGGGGCCGAAGCAGAACGAAGTGCTGGTGGTCACTTGGGGCAGTTCCTACGGCCCCTCGCGCAGTGCAGTCGAAAAGCTTCAGGCCCAAGGCCAGCCCGTCTCGCTGCTCGTGTTGCGGCACCTGAATCCGCTTCCGGAAGACCTCGGCACCGTGCTGGCCAACTTCCGGCACATCTTTGTTCCAGAAATGAACCGGGGGCAGCTCGCGCATGTCCTGCGCGCCGAATTTCTGGTGGACGCCATTTCCTTCCACAAGGTCCAAGGGCGTCCGTTCCAGATCACCGAAATTGAACACCGCATCCGGGCGTTGCTCCGCAAGTCCCGTCCCAAGGCGGAAGCCGCCGACTGAAACCTCAACCTGCGAAAACCATGAACGCTCCTGTCCCGCGCAACCTCACCAAGGCGGATTTCACTTCCGATCAAACCGTCCGCTGGTGCCCCGGCTGCGGCGATTACTCGATTCTCAGCAACGTCCAGAAGGTGTTTCCGGAACTGGGTGTGCCCCGCGAGAACATCGTCTTCATCTCTGGAATCGGCTGTTCGAGCCGCTTTCCGTACTACATGAACACCTATGGGATGCACACCATCCACGGGCGCGCCCCGGCCTTTGCGACCGGACTCAAGATCGCCCGCCCGGAACTCTCGTTGTGGCTCGTGACCGGCGATGGCGACGGCCTCAGCATCGGTGGCAACCACCTTTTTCATATCCTGCGTCGCAACGTTGACGTCAACATCCTGCTTTTCAACAACCGCGTGTACGGACTCACCAAGGGGCAGTCCTCGCCCACCTCCGAGTTCGGCATGGTCACGAAAAGCACCCCCGGCGGGGCGTTTGACCAGCCCGTGCGCCCGGTGAGTTTCGCGCTTTCCTCCGGGGCGACTTTCGTGGCCCGTGCGCTGGACACCGACCCCAAAGGCTTGCAGGCGGTCTTCAAGGCCGCCGCCGCGCACCACGGCACCGCCTTTGTGGAAATCCTCCAGAACTGCCCGATCTTCAACGAAGGTACTTGGGATTCCATCACCGAACGCTCGCTGCGCGAAGACCGGCTCGTGCGGCTTGAAGCTGGGAAGCCGCTCGTCTTCGGCAAGGACCGCAACAAAGGCATCCGCCTGCGCGGACTGAAGCCGATGGTGGTGGAATTTGATCCGGAGCAGGTGCCGACCGATTTGCTCTATCACGATCCGGAGGACGACATGTACTCCCACATTGTCAGCCAGTTCGACCACCCGGACTACCCCGTGCCGCTCGGGGTGATCCACCAGGTGGAGCGCTCCACCCATGAAGACACGATCATCGAGCGCGAACACCTCCAGCGCGAGCAAAAAGGCATGGGCGACCTCAAAGCCCTCATCCGAGGCCAGCAGGCCTGGACGGTGAATTAGGCTGTAGGCTGTAAGCGGGAAGGGCGGGCTGTAGGAGCCGCATCGCGTCCAGAGGACGCTGCTCCAACGAAAGTGCATGAAAATCATTGAGAATCACGAGAACCAAAGGGAGATATGAAGCAACCATCCTCAGCCCCCCGGAGCAGGAGGTAGTGAAGCACCACAAGAGCGAGTCGCGGCTCCTGAAGCGACGACCTTCCAAGCAGGAGGACGAGCAGTTGCTGGCCGGAGTGTCCGGCAAACTGGACGCGGCCCGTCTGCGCCGCCAAGTTCCGGAAGATCAACACCACACCCTGCACACGCCCGTCGAGTTCTCGTGGAAGCAGTTCTGGATCACCATGCTTTAAGAGATCCTGCCTTCGGGGCTGATTGCGCCCTTCGCGGTGCTGCTGGTCGAACGCTCGTTCTCTAGAGCGTGGCATGTCATGAACCACCGCTTCTTGTTCGTGTGGTCCCTCAAGCACAATTCACTCGGTCAGCATATCCGGTTCTGGGTTATCTTCTGTCCAATCAACTGGCTGGTCTTGAGTGCCTTGCTGCTGAGGCTCTTTGGTCCGGAGCCGTTGGTGCAGAACGTGGACCTGTTTCAGATCGTGCTGGCCTACCTGCTACTTTAGACCTTATCGCAAATAAGTGCGTGAGCCGGCGCGGAGTTTTTCCGTTTCGGTTTCGGAGCCTCCCTGTTCCATCAGTTCATAGATCCGGATCTGCCGGTCGACACATTCCGGAGCCGGAACCATTCCCATACAGCCCGCACGAAGGCAGTCCGTCAGTTCCAGTCCGCCCCGCCCATTGAAAACCGAAAGCCTCCCTCTTCCGGGACCTGGATGACTTCCGCCATCGTCACTGAGGGCCCTCGCCCTTGAGGAGGGTGAAGTTCGGATGACGCTTGAGCAGGGTCATGAGACCCTTCACCGAAAGTCCCACACCGAGGTAATCCAGAGCATTCTGAATTGCGACGGGGAGGCTTGTGGAATCCATCACCTTGCCAAAGAAATCGAGCCAGTCCGCTTCCGAAAGTCCCTTTACCGGCGGAGGCTGAAGAATCAGCCAGTCCGCGCCATGGGACTGAGCAAGGCCCGCAAACGAATCTGCTGCTCCACCGTGTGTCCGTAAACGGTCACTGCCAGCGGCACCTGGCCTGACACTTCCCCGGCGCCCAATCGATCACCTGGAGCCTTTCGGACTCTTCGAGCTTAGCCACCTTGGTCGCCAGCCCGAGCATGGCCAGGCCATGGGCCCCGGCATCGAGACAGGCCCGTATCTGGCAAAGCATCGCCTCACGGTCCAGCTTTCCATACCTGTCAAAAAAGGCATAGAGGATTGGATAGATCCCTCTGAATCTCCGGGAATCGTTCATTTTCTGATTTTCGGAAAAAAGGTGACGCGGCTGGTCAGGGATTCCCCTGCATTGAGCACCCGGGTTCCATGACCCGCTTCTCCACGATCCATCATGTTAAAGGCGTCGGTGACGTTGCTCACCGGTTCCACACAGAAAAAATCCTCGTCCAGCGGAGCATACATCACCAGAAAATCTAGCGGTGCCTCACTTTCGATAAGTATCTCTGCATCCCATTCCGGCCACTCGATCCGTGCCCTGCGATCCCAGCCGGTGAAGGTGTTGTCGATGAACCCAGCCTCGGCCTCCAGTCCTTCACATATGTTGCGATCCTCGGGCAAAGGCTCCAGCCGCAAGGCCATCACTTCGTCATCGTTGATCCAGATGCGGTCGCAGTCCGCGATCACCCTCGCCCTGGGTGTGCGGACAAAATAGGGATGCAGCCCAAATCCCGCGGGCATCGGCGAGTCTGAAGTGTTCTGTAGTTCCAGACCGATACTCAGTTTCGCACCTTCCAGTGCGAAGGACTGCACGGCCCGGTAGGACCAGGGCCATTCATCAGGTTGGTGAACATATTCGAACCTGGCGCTAGAGGCGGAACGTCCGGACACCCACCAGGAAGCTTTCCAGCCATGACCATGGATAGTGTGCTTCTCCGGCAAAAAATTGAGTGGCAGCCGATATTCCTTCCCTTTGAACTGAAAAACGCCGTCACAGATCCGGCTGGAAAAAGGTATCAGTGGAAAGCAGGAAAGATCGAGAATATCGCCCTCCAAACCCTTTTCTCCAGCCGGGCGCATCCAGTGGAAAATACCGTTTTCGGTTTCACTCCGGTAGCTGAGGATTGACCCGCCATTTTCGGGATCGAGTTCTAAAATGTTGCCCTGACTCTCTAAACGAAGCCGTTGATCTGAGTTTTGCAAAACGTTTATGCGATTGTTAACCTGAATTATTCAGCAACTCACTACAGTGAACGAAAACTAAACTATTTCTCCAGGAATTGCATCGGATTTTCAACTCGTAAGTGCAACTCACCGTCTGGTGAAGAGAGGCAAGCTGCGTTAGAC
>CAJWCD010000094.1:0-14431 GCA_913020725.1 uncultured Pseudomonadota bacterium | reverse complement strand
GGAGACAAAACCGTTTCCGCAGGTGAATCCATTGCGATCGGTTTCGACTTCAACGACTGCCATCTTTTTGGCAATCAGGGCAACGCCTTCCAGCGGCTCGCCGCCTGAACTGCGGAGCAGTCCACCATATTTTCCCAAGTCGCTCCAATATTTTCAGGCATCAATAAAGCGATGGTAGTCACCCTCTTGAGTGTTGTTCCTCTGAAAATTCGGGAACAATAACTGTAAACCGGGGGAAACGTACCGGAAAACGCCGTCTATTTGCAAAATCCCAACACTTTACAGGGCGTATTTTGCTGAGGACAGGCACCAACACTCAAGAGGGGGACTATCTAAAGCGATTGATTCCTGAAAATTCACAGGTAGAATTTCTGATAGCTGTTTTTCAAAATGTTTTGGAGGCCGACAATTTGAACAAGCACTGGGCGGGGTGACCCGTCTGTAAACACTCATCACTAAACAAGGAGAGCGCGATGAAACAGTTCGTGAAAACCATGCTGGTTGCTTTTGCTGCGGCCACGGTGTCTGTCGGTGCAGCTGCCGCCGAATACAAGGGGCCGAATCTGAGCGGACAGACCGTCACCATTGCTGGCCCGTGGCTGACTGCGGATGAGGAGAGCTTTGAGGCCGTCACGTCTTACTTTGAAAAGGCGACAGGTGCGAAGGTCGAGTATGCTGGTTCGGACAGCTTTGAGCAGCAGATTGTGATTGACATCAAGGCGGGCAGTCCACCGAACTTGGCGGCGTTTCCGCAGCCGGGACTGGCGGCGAACATGGCCGCAATTGGTGGACTTGTGCCATTAGGTGGTGCAACGGCTAACTGGGTGAAGAGCAACTACGCCGCTGGACCGTCGTGGGTTGATCTGGGTACCTATCCGGACAAAAGCGGCAACGATAAGTTCTACGGGTTTTTCTTCAACGTGAACGTCAAGTCGCTGGTCTGGTACGTTCCGGAGAACTTCGAGGCCGGGGGCTACGAAGTCCCGAAGACGATGGAGGAACTGTTCGCGCTAAGTGACCAGATCGTCAAGGATGGTGGCACTCCGTGGTGCATCGGGCTGAGTTCCGGAGATGCGACCGGCTGGCCTGCGACGGACTGGGTGGAGGATCTCATGCTGCGCACCCAAACCCCGGACGTGTACGACGGCTGGGTAGCCAACACTGTGAAATTCAATGATCCTCGCGTAGTCAACGCGATCAAGACCTTCGGCAAGTTCGCCAAGAACAACGACTATGTGGAAGGCGGCACCCGCGCTGTGGGTGCAACGGATTTCCGGGATAGCCCCAAGGGCATGTTCACGATCCCGCCCAAGTGCTACATGCACCGTCAGGCGAGTTTTATTCCGGCCTTCTTTCCGAAAGGAGTGGAAGTCGGCACCGATGCAGATTTCTTCTACTTCCCTTCGTTTGAAGCCAAGGCAGCGCAGTTGGGGAATCCCGTCCTCGGCGGTGGCACGCTGCTGGCGATCACCGAGGACAGCGGGGCAACCCGTGAGTTCATCAAGTTCCTCCAGCATCCGAAGTCGCATGAAATCTGGATGGCGCGTGCAGGTTTCCTCACCCCGCACAAGGGTGTGAACCTGAATGCCTACTCCAGCAACATCTTGCGCAAGCAGGGGGAAATCCTGCAAAATGCCACCACCTTCCGCTTTGACGGTTCCGACCTCATGCCCGGAGCGATCGGTGCAGGTGCGTTCTGGAGTCAGATGGTGTTTTATGTCAGTGGCGCGTCTGCCGAGAAAATCGCGGACAACATCCAGAATAGTTGGGATTCGATCAAGTAACCCCTTGATCTTGATCCGCTTCTGACCTCAGCCGGGTTGGGGAATCTTGCTCGACCCGGCTTCCCCTTTCAGGTTTTTCGGAAGGCAATGTGACCGCCCAAATTCTTGGTGCCCTTGCGGCGGTGGTTCTTGGTGTGGGCGCGTGTCTGCTCTACTTCCTCGGTAGCAACCTGCTGCTGGAATTCCTGTTTTCGGACAAGCAAACCTCAACAGGCCAAACCCTCAGCCGCGATCGCAAGCGCGAGGCTCTGCGTCCGTGGCTGTTTCTGCTTCCGGCGCTGCTGCTGCTCTTTGTTTACCTCATCTATCCCGTTTACGAAACCATTCGCCTGAGCTTCCACGATTTCACTGGGGAGCGATCGGTCGGGCTGCGCAACTATGTTTGGGCGGTGCAGAACCCGGAAATCCTGCAAGCACTTACCAACAACGTGCTCTGGTTGGTGGTCGTGCCTGCTCTGAGCGCGGTCTTCGGCCTACTTGTGGCAGTTTTGGCGGATCGGGTCTGGTGGGGCACGGTGGCGAAATCGCTGATCTTCATGCCAATGGCGATTTCCTTTGTCGGTGCAAGTGTGATCTGGAAATTCGTTTATGACTTCCGGGGGCCAGATTCAGAACAAATCGGCATTCTCAACGCACTCGTGGTGTTCTTGGGTGGAGAATCGCAGGCGTGGATCACGATCCCGTTCTGGAACAGCTTTTTCCTGATGGCCATTCTGGTCTGGATTCAGACCGGTTTTGCGATGGTGATCTTCAGTGCCGCCCTCCGCAGCGTTTCGGAGGAGACGCTGGAAGCCGCACGCATTGACGGAGCCAGCGAGATTCAGATTTTCTTCCGGATCATGGTGCCCCAGATTATGGGCACCATCGTTGTGGTCTGGACCACCATCACCATCATTGTGCTGAAAATCTTCGACATCGTGCTGGCGATGACCAACGGACAGTGGGGCACGGAGGTGCTGGCAAATCTGATGTTCGACTGGATGTTCCGGGGGGGTGGCGATTCTGGACGAGGTAGCACCATCGCGCTCTTCATCATGATCGCAGTCATCCCGATCATGGTTTGGAACATCTGGCGTTTCCGTCAGGAAGAGCAAGCGCGATGAACTTTCGGATTCCCTTTCTGAACCTCACCCTTGGACGGTTACTCGTTCATTTTAGCCTGCTGGTGCTTGTGTTGCTCTGGATTCTGCCAACGCTGGGCCTGCTGATCAGCTCCTTCCGGGACAAGGATCAACTCGCCATCACGGGCTGGTGGACGGCACTTTCCACGAGCGAGCAAAACGCCTTTGGGCGCACGGGCAAGGCCGAGGAGCAAATGGAGCACGACGGGAAATTTGTGATCTCCGGAACCTTTTTCCAATCTGGAGACAAGACCATCAAGAGCTACAACATCAACTACCGGAATCTCTTCGCCTACCAAGCGGGAGAGCCGCTGACTCTGAAAAACGGCAGTGTGTTCACGCTGCAAGCGGATGGCCGCTACGAGTGGGTTTCGGAAATCCCTTT
Organism: uncultured Pseudomonadota bacterium; assembly: GCA_913020725.1. Classification (GTDB taxonomy): domain Bacteria; phylum SAR324; class SAR324; order SAR324; family NAC60-12; genus UBA8110. The sequence goes on along the minus strand of CAJWCD010000094.1, from coordinate 11,141 downwards.
CAAGCACAAACGCGGCAAGCGTATCTTCTATGTAGCGGAGGTGCCTCCGAGTTTCACGCTCGACAATTACATCGAGGTGCTGAACGCTGAAGGCATTGGGCAGTCCTTTTTGAACACCTTTGTGGTCACGATTCCAGCCACGATCATCCCGATCACGATTGCGGCGTTTGCCGCCTATGCCTTTGTGTGGATGCGTTTTCCGGGGCGGCAGTTGCTGTTTGTGGTGGTGGTTGGACTGTTGGTGGTTCCGTTGCAAATGTCGCTGATTCCGCTGCTGCGGATGTACAACGACGTCGGCAAGTTTTTTGACATCGCTGGCAAGTCCTATCCGGGCATTTGGCTGGCGCACACTGGGTTTGGACTGCCCTTGGCAATTTACCTGCTCCGCAACTACATGAGCACCTTGCCACGGGAGATTATCGAATCCGCCCGCATTGACGGGGCCACTCACTTCCAGATTTTCACCAAGCTGGTGGTGCCGCTTTCGGTTCCGGTCCTCGCCTCGTTTACCATCTTCCAGTTCCTCTGGGTCTGGAACGACCTGCTCGTCGCCCTTGTCTTCCTTGGCAAGCATGATGACCAAATCGTGCTGACCTCGAAAATGCGGGAACTGCTTGGTTCACGTGGCGACAACTGGGAAATCCTCACGAGCAGCGCCTTCATCTCGATCCTCGTCCCGTTAGCCGTGTTCTTCGCGCTGCAACGCTATTTTGTGCGCGGGCTGGTTGCGGGTTCCGTGAAGGGAGCTTAGGCGTTTTGAAATTCACAACGCAACTCTCGGAACTCGACCAGCACCTGTTTGGCGAGGGCACCCATCACCAGCTCCACGAAAAACTCGGGGCGCACCCGCTCACGCTGGAGGGGGTTTCGGGAACCACGTTTGCGGTCTGGGCACCGAACGCCCAGCAGGTGAGCGTGGTTGGCGACTTCAACCACTGGGACGGGCGGCGGCATCCCATGCAGTCCTCCGACTGCGGCGTGTGGGAGGTCTTCATTCCGGAAGTCGGAGCAGGCGCACTCTACAAATTCGAACTCAAGACGAAAGCCGGGGAGCTTTTCCTCAAAGCCGATCCCTTTGCCGTTGCAACCGAAACCCGCCCATCCACCGCCTCGAAGGTCGCGGACTTGTCCGGATTCGCGTGGACGGACGCGGAGTGGCTGGAACGTCGCCGCACCAGCGATCCGCTCAAGCAGCCGATCAGCATTTACGAAGTGCATCTCGGCTCGTGGAAGCGCGTTCCGGAGGAGCAGGAGCGCTTTCTGAGTTACCGGGAAATCGCCGACGATCTCGTGCCCTACGCAAAGGGAATGGGCTACACGCACCTCGAACTGCTCCCGGTCGCGGAGCATCCATTCGACGGCTCGTGGGGCTATCAGGTGACGGGCTATTTCGCGCCGACTTCGCGTTTCGGGACTCCGGAGGATTTCATGCACCTCGTCAACCGCTGCCACGAGGCGGGGTTGGGTGTGATCCTCGACTGGGTTCCGGGGCACTTCCCCAAGGACGGGCACGGACTGGCTCGCTTCGATGGCACCGCGCTTTACGAATACGACGATCCGAAAAAAGGTGAACATCAGGAATGGGGCACGCTCGTCTTCAACTACGGGCGCAACGAGGTCCGCAATTTTCTCATCGCCAACGCACTCTTCTGGTTTGATCACTACCACATTGACGGCATCCGAGTGGACGCGGTTGCCTCAATGCTCTACCTCGACTACGGGCGCAAGGAGGGCGAGTGGGTTCCGAACAAGCACGGAGGACGTGAACACTTGGAGGCCATCGCCTTTTTCCGACAGCTCCACGAAACGCTGTTCGCAGCCCATCCGGGCATCCTCTCGATTGCGGAGGAGTCCACGGCGTGGCCCGGCGTGAGCCGCCCGACCTACACCGGAGGGCTGGGCTTCAACCTGAAGTGGAACATGGGGTGGATGAACGACACCCTCAAGTACATCGGCAAGGAGCCGGTGCATCGCCACTACGAGCATCACTGGATCACCTTTTCGCTCGCCTACGCCTTCAGCGAGAACTTCGTGCTGCCGATCTCGCATGACGAGGTGGTTCACGGTAAGGGGTCGCTGCTCGGCAAGATGCCCGGAGACCCTTGGCAGAAGCGGGCGCACCATCGGCTCTATCTCGGTTTCATGGCCTGTCATCCGGGCAAGAAGCTGCTCTTCATGGGACAGGAGTTCGGGCAATTACAGGAATGGAGCGAAGCCCGCAGCCTAGACTGGCACCTGCTGGAAGCGGAGGAACATCGGCAATTGCAGGAATGCGTCCGGACGCTGAATCATCTCTACCGCGCTCACCCAAGCCTGCACAGCAACGACTTTGATGGCTCTGGATTCGAGTGGGTTGATCTCCACGACGCGGAACACAGCGTTCTCAGCTTCCTGCGGAAACCGACTCCGGGAGTGAACGCCCCATCGCTCGTGTGCATCTTCAATTTCACGCCCGTGCCGCGTCCGGATTATCTTGTTGGAATGCCGACCTCTGGAGCTTGGCGCAAGCTCTTCGACAGCGACGCCCCGGAGTTCGGCGGATCCGGCACCAACACCCAAGCGGCGGTTGTTGCCGGAGGCTCCGCTTGGCAAGGCCAACCCGCATGTGCGGTGCTGCACCTGCCTCCGCTGGGTTGTCTGATTTTTGAGCCATCCGAGGGCAAGATCTGATGCCACAAAATCGTCCGGAAACCGAGAAGCTCTGGGAACTGATGGCCACCTATCAGCCCCTTGACGCCGAGGGTTTGTTGCGGGCAGTTGCCGACCATCTGGAGTTTTCTCAGAGTAAGATTCGCTACACCGCCACCCATTTCGACCTCTACCAGAGTCTCGCCCTTTCCATTCGGGATCGGCTGGTGGAATTCTGGAATGACACGCAACAGACCTACCGCGAGCGTGGCGCGAAGCAGGTCTATTACCTCTCGCTGGAATACCTCGTGGGGCGCAGCCTGCGCAACAATCTCGTCAATCTCGGCATTTACGAAGTCTGTCAAGACGCGATGGCGCAGATCGGTTACGACTTGGAAGAGTTGGAAGAACTGGAACACGATGCCGGACTTGGCAACGGCGGACTTGGTCGGTTGGCCGCGTGCTTTCTCGACTCGATGGCCACGCTGCAACTTCCGGCGCAGGGCTACGGCATCCGCTACGAATACGGCATCTTCGAGCAGCGCTTCCGCAACGGTGAGCAGCTTGAGACTCCGGACAACTGGCTGGAGCAGGGCTATCCTTGGGAAATCCCGCGCCACGAACTGACCTGCCCCGTGCAGTTCTACGGAACCGTGGAACCGCATCCCGAAAGCCCGAACGGTTTTCGCAAACGCTGGATCGACACGGAACCTGCACTGGCCGTGGCTTACGATGTGCCCATCGCAGGCTACCAAAATCGCACGGTCAACAACTTGCGGCTCTGGCAGGCACGCGCCTCCCGGAACTTCGATTTCCACGCCTTCAACCGGGGGGACTACCTTGCAGCGGTCGCGGAACAACAGCAGGCGGAGACGATCTCCAAAGTCCTCTACCCCAACGATCAGGGCTTTTCCGGAAAGGAACTGCGGCTCAAGCAGCAGTATTTCTTTGTCTCCGCGTCGCTTCAGGATTTGCTGGGGTGTTTTTGTGATCGGCACACGGACTGGAATCGGCTTCCGGAGCAGGTGGCCATCCAACTCAACGATACGCATCCCTCGATTGCGATTGCGGAACTGATGCGCCTGCTAGTGGACGAGAAAGGCTTGGAGTGGAACCACGCTTGGGGCTTGACCACCCGCACGTTCGCCTACACGAACCACACGGTGCTTCCGGAGGCGCTGGAAAAGTGGTCGGTGGACCTGCTTGGGCACTTGCTGCCTCGGCACCTCGAAATCATCTATGAGATCAACAAGCACTTCCTCAGCGAAGTGGTGAAAATCCGTCCGGACGACGGCGCATTGCTGAATCGAATTTCTCTGATTGAGGAGAGCAACCCCAAGCAGGTGCGGATGCCGCACCTCGCCATCGTCGGTAGCCATGCGGTCAACGGCGTCGCGGCCCTGCACACGGAACTGCTCAAGACCACCGTGTTCCGCGACTTTCACTCACTCTTTCCGGAACGCTTCCAGAACAAGACCAACGGCATCACCCCGCGTCTTTGGCTCAAGTGCGCGAATCCGGAACTCGCGGACCTCATCACCGAGCAGATTGGCGCATCGTGGGTCACGGATTTGGAGCAGCTTCAAAAGCTGCGGGGCAAGTCGGAAGACAAGGTGTTTCAGGAAGCATGGCGGACGGTGCGAAGGCGCAAAAAAGCGCAGTTCGCGGAATGGCTCCAGCAGATGCACGGACTCTCGGTTGATCCACAGACGCGCTTTGACGTGCAGATCAAACGCATCCACGAGTACAAGCGGCAACTGCTCAACCTGCTGCACGTCCTTCATGACTACCTCCGGCTCAAGGACAACCCGAACCTCGATCTCACGCCGCGCACAGTCATCCTCGCGGGCAAGGCCGCTCCGGGCTATCACATGGCCAAGGAGATCATCCGCCTCGCCATTGCGATCAGTCAGTTGCTGGAACAGGACGCACGGGTGCATGAAAAACTCCGGCTCGTCTTTGTCCCAAACTACGGAGTCGCAGCGGCACAAAAACTGATTCCTGCCGCCGATCTCTCCCAACACATCTCCACCGCAGGCACGGAAGCTTCCGGAACGAGCAACATGAAATTCGTCCTCAACGGCGCTCCCATCCTCGGTACACTCGACGGCGCAAACGTCGAAATCCTTGCTGCGGTTGGAGCAGAAAACGGCTTCATTTTTGGGCTCACGACACCGGAAGTTCAGGAGGTTCGGGAAGGTGGTTACAATCCGGAGGAGACGTTACATCGTAATCCAGAACTCAAAGCGGCGCTGAAATTACTGGTTAAAGGCAAGCTTGCATCCGGGAAGGGCGAAGGCTTCCGAGACCTGCACGACTCCCTCGTTTTCAGCGACCATTATCTGCTGCTGGCTGACTTCGCCAGTTATGCGGAATGCCATGAGTGTGTGGAGTCGGCGTGGCGTGATCCGGAACGCTGGACACGCATGTCCATCCAAAACACCGCCGGAGCCGGAAGCTTTTCGAGCGACCGCACTATCCGGCAGTACGCCGAGGAGATCTGGAATCTCCGGGCGGTCCCGGTGAAATCTCCTGTCTAATTCCCTCAAGATCAACTCAACAAATGACAATTGACCCAAACTGGTGGAAATCCGCCGTCTTCTATCAAATCTACCCGCGCAGTTTCCGCGATGCCAACAACGACGGCATTGGCGACCTTCAAGGGGTCACAGAGAAACTGGACTACCTCAATGACGGCAAGGGCGGTGGCCTCGGCATTGACGCCATCTGGTTCTCGCCGTTCTTCACTTCGCCGATGGCGGATTTTGGTTACGATGTCAGCGACTACTGCGATATTGACCCGATGTTCGGGACGCTGGCCGATTTCGACAAACTTGTCGCCGAAGCCCACCAACGCGGCATCAAGATCGTTCTCGACCTTGTCCTCAACCACTCATCGGACCAACATCCGTGGTTCCAAGAATCCCGGCAGGATCGCAGCAACCCCAAAGCAGACTGGTACGTTTGGGTGGATCCCAAGCCAGACGGTTCGTTGCCGAACAACTGGCTGAGTGTCTTTGGAGGACCGGCATGGACCTTTGACGAACAACGCGGGCAGTGGTACATGCACAGCTTTCTCAGGGAACAGCCCGACCTCAACTGGTACCATCCAGAAGTGCGCGAGGCCCTGTTCGAGGTGGTGCGTTTTTGGGTGCAGCGGGGTACTGACGGGTTTCGCTTCGACACGGCAAACTTCTTCGCTTACGACCAGCAGTTCCGCGACAATCCCCGCAAACCGGACGATCTCGCGCATCTTGAAACCGACAAGTCCTCCAACCCGTTTTTTCACTACATCTCCTGCTACTCCAAAGACCGTCCGGAGAACTTCGACTTCATTGCCATGCTCCGGAAGGTGCTTGATGAGGGCACCCACCTCACCTCAATCGGTGAGGTGGGCGGTTCGCACGATTTGGAGGGCACCATCAAAATGACGGCGGACTATGCGAACGGACCGGAGCGGTTGCACATGGCTTACAGCTTTGCACTGCTCAACGATCTTGTGGACCACGATTACTTCGCTACAGCGGTTGCGTTGACCGAAAAACACAGCGGAGAGGGTTGGCCCTGTTGGTCGCTCGGTAATCACGATTGCACACGCCTGTTCTCACGCTTGGGCTGCGCTGAAAAACCCGAATACCAGCAGATGCTGCTCGGCCTGCTACTCACTCTGCGCGGTACGCCGATTCTCTACTACGGTGATGAACTGGACATGCCGGAATACCCGATCCGCAAGGATCAGCTTCAAGACCCCTACGGCATTCGGATGTGGCCGGAAATTGTGGGACGCGATGGCTGTCGCACCCCCTTTCCGTGGTCCTCTTCTGCGACGCAACAGGGCTTCAATTCCGGTGCCAAGCCATGGTTGCCCGCTACCGCTCCCAACACGCTGGAGGATGCGGAGCAGGAGGATCGCAGCACCCTGCAAGCTGTCCGAGGGTTGCTCCGGATTCGCAAAAGCTCTCCCGCCTTGCAGACTGGAAGTTTTCAGGTGGTTTCCACCGAAAACGATTGCTATGTCTTTGAGCGGAAATCCGGCAGTGAAACGATACTCGTGGCTGGGAATTTCTCCGGAAAGGAACGCATGACGGCTTTGTCTGCCGACCTCGTTGAGGACTGTACTCCAAAGTCACTTGCGCAAGCAGGGCGTGTCGAGAACGGTAAACTCCACCTCCCCGGATACGGGTTCTTCATTGGCAGACTCACCTGATTCCGGAGATGAGTTTACCCACTTCCAAGCTGCAACGCGCCCGTTGGGCGGTCACGCTGATCTTCATGGCGAACGGACTCAGCTTCGCCTCGATTGTCCCGCACTTTCCGTGGTTGCAGCGCAAGCTAGAACTGACCGAGGCGACGATGGGTTTTGCGCTGCTGCTGCCGGCGGTGGGGGGGATTGCCATGATGCTGACGACGGCCCGCTTGATCCAGCGGTTTGGTAGCCGCATCCTCACGGTGCTGGGCTGTCTTCTGCTGTTGGGAGCGGTTCCCATGATCACGCTTGTGCCCACGATGGCACTGATGACGCCGTTCCTGCTCGCGGTCGGCATGGGCAACGGCATGATGGATGTCTCCATGAACGTTCAGGCTGCTGCGGTGGAGCAGGGCTATGGCCGACCGCTCATGTCCTCGTTTCACGGGGCTTTCAGCCTCGGCACCCTGCTTGGTGGTGGGATCGCCAGCGTGGTGCTGGGTTGGGATGTGACCCCGTTTCAGCACACGGGATCGGTCGTTGTCGTGCTGGCGGGGCTGGTGCTGGCCTGCGGGCTGTTCCTGTTGCCTCCCGCCGAGGACGTTCCCGGAGAGCAGGCGCCGATGATTGCAATTCCGAGAGGGCCAGTGTTGGCGTTGGGGTTGCTCGCGGTGCTTGGGATGATGGTCGAGGGAGCCTCGGTGGATTGGTCCGCAATTTATGTCCGGAACACGCTGGAAGCCAGTGCCCAGACAGCAGCGCTGACGTTCACTATGTTCTGCCTCACCATGACCCTCAGTCGCTTTGCGGGAGATCGGCTTGTAACGCGGTTCGGTCCCGCCGTAGTGCTGCGCTGCTCGGCCTTCATCGGGGCCAGTGGCTTGGCGGTCGGCTTGGCGATTGGCACTCCGGAAGCCGCGATGCTGGGCTTTGGTTGCATGGGACTCGGCGTGGCCAACATCGTTCCGATCCTCTTCAGCGCCGCCAGCCGCCTTCCCGGAACCTCTGCGGGTTCCGGGATCGCCGGAGTCTCCACCTTGGGCTACAGCGGTTTCCTCATCGGCCCACCGCTTATCGGCCTCACTGCCGAAGGCTTCGGGCTACGCCTTGCGCTCGGTTTCCTTGTGCTCTTCTGCCTCGCTATTGCCCTGCTTGCCCCTCGGTTCATCAACGGCCCTGTAGTGGAGATGAGGGTACAATCGGCACTCTGAAAGCGAAAAATCAGAACACCACGCGCATCTGAGTTTGCACCTGCCGGAGCGGCTTGAAGCGTCCGAAAGTGGTGGTGTCTTTTTCCGCCAAAATAGTGAAGCCGCCGAACTTGAGCGTGAGGGCATCGTTCCAGTCGTAGCTGAGTTGGAGTTGATGCAACGAGTCACCGTTGTTCGGCTCCCACGCAAACGCGTACTCCGGAGTTAGCGTCTCACCGAGGAAATCCCGGGACCAACTTAGCAGCACATTGCCCGTATTTTTGAGGGTGTTGGTCAGGGAGGAGTGCCAGTCCCGGATGTGGTGATTGGAGGCTTCCAGCGTGATTTGATCGTTGGCGGCACTCGTGTAGTCGAATCCCAGCGCAACGGCAACCACATCCCGCTCCGTGATCCCGTCGGGTTCGGCACTGTCAGTGGTCGTCGTGAAGCCCTTTCCGGAATAAGCCGCAATCTCGCCTTTCCAGAGAAACTTTCCTGATCCCACATTGAGGCCGAATCCCAGCATCCGGAAGCGTTGGTACTGTGGACGCAGAGCCAAGCCTTCCAGCGCCAGCACATAGTCGTTGTCCACCAAGTCGGCTGCCAGCAAACTGAAATCGCTGCCACCCACTGTGAACCCCCAGCGCAGCCCGTACTCGGTGTCCGTTCCGTCGAATCCGGGACGTTGCTCCGGGAGGATGGTGAGGGCACTTGAGGCCACGAGGGCGTATTCGTGTCCGGTGGGAGCGTAGGCATTCACCTGCGGGTCCGGATTGGCGATCAGCGTGAGTTGCTGGTTCGGAGCGGGATAGAAGTCGAGGACAAACATCCGCTGTCCGAGGCGAGCCTCATCCACAGGTGTGGAAAACCACTCGGTTTGGTCGCGAGGGCTGACGAGATCGGTGACAACCGAAGCATCCGATTTTCCCCAAACCACGATCTGCTGTCCGAGCTTGAGGGAAATATTTCCGAAACTCAGTTGCAGATAACCTTCGCGCCATGTTCGGTGAATTCGGTATTTTTCGCGGATGACTTCTGGATAGTTCCGCTCCGTAAATACAAAACGGTCGTAAACGAAATTATACGCCGCCTTGCCGTCAAAGCGCAGAAAAGCGTGTTTGCCCAGCAACTGCTCCAACTCCAAGCGCAGGGAGAGACGGTTGCTGACAGTGCGCTGCTGATGGGGACGATAGGTGGCATCGTGCAGGAAGGTCCAGCGCTGATCCGGAAGGCTGGACGTGGTTTCCGGGTCAGAAGCTTCTGGAGCGACCAATGCCATCTCCGGCTCCAGTTCCTCGAATCCGAACTCGTCTGTTGCTGAGGAATCGTCCAGCCCCGCGACCTCGGCTTCCTTAACGAAGGAATCCGGAAACGCTTCCTGCTGGCTGTGCAAGGGAAGCGCATACCCCAGCACAAGCAGGAAGATCAAGCCGAAGCGCACCGGAAAACCTCAGTCAAGGGTGCGTACCAAGTCCTGAAGAATGGACTCCCGAAACGCCGAGTCTGTGAGGGTGCGCTGGGTGAGAAATTCGTCGGAGACCTCGATATTGAGGGCGACCGACTCCAAGGCCATCGTTGTCTGGCGACGGGTCTGGACATTGTTGACATGCGTTCGGCGGGCAATCCAGATGCCGCCGATCTGCTCGATGTTGGTGGAGACGATCTGCTTGGCGGGTTGCCCTTTGCGGTCGTAAAGCAGAATTTTCAGGGAGAGCAAACGCTCTTGGTCAATCCACTGGATGGAGCGGCTGTAGTTGCTCTTGCGGGCGTGTTCTGGGGTCGGTTTGCTCTCAAGCACCCAGCAGGAGCGTTTGCGGTAGGTGACGGTTTTGAGCAATTTGTAGGTGTAGTCATCAAGGTGCCGCGCCTCCAAATCTTCATAGCCGATTTCGGAACCGAAGAAACTGCCGGTTTTGGGTTCGTCGTCACTGCCTGCGATAATGCGCTTCACCTTGCCGAGTGCGGCGAGGTACATCCACTGATCCGAATCCCGCCCTTGCACCTCGTAGTCGTACTGGAGGAAGCCGATGCCCTTTTCTCCGGCAGGCTTGCGGAGGATCATCACCGATTTTGAATCCTCTCCGTCTGCAACAGAAAAGTCCTTGCGGACGCTCTCGAACACCTTTACACGGGGAGCTTCCGCGCAAACCAGTCGTTTCGATTTCTTGACATAGCGACAAGTGGCGAGCTTGGTCCGCGAGACTTCCGAGAAGCCATTGTCGCGGTCCAGCACCCTCTGCATGATGACACGGGCCTCTTCGGCGTAAAGTGGTTGGACCAGTGCCAAAGAGGCGAGTAGTATGGCAAACGGGAATCGGGGCATGTTCCTCCGGGGAGCAGGTGGTTGTGGTGGAAATTGACATTTTTCCGCAAATTCAACTCGAAAGTGCAATTCATCGTCTGGTGAAAAGAGGCAAGCTGCGTCAGCATCAGAGCCTTTTGAACCGACAAGTATAAGGGCATCGATGAGAGACTACACGCAATTCACCCAAGAAGAACGATATCAGATTGGGGAACGCTGTCCCAACCAGAATTTTGCAAAAAAGTTTGACTATCGTAACCAAAACTTTTACAAAACTAGGCTTCCCCAACCCTCAGTACTGGGGTTGGATTTTGTGAATCCTTCTCAAGGAGAGATGATATGAAAACATTGCTACGCATGGTGCTGGTGTCCGCACTGCTCGCCGCAACCGCACTGCCGGCATATGCGGCGAAACGGCTGACTTACTATTGCAGCACGGATATCCAGTGGTGTGAGCTTATGAAAAAAGAGTTTGAGAAGCGCACTGGCATCAGAGTGAGCATGACCCGCGCGAGTACCGGGGAAACCCTGACTAAGATTCGAGCAGAGAAGTCCAATCCCAAGGGTGATGTCTGGTGGGGCGGCACAGGAGACCCTCATCTGCAAGCAGCAGAGGAAGGGCTATCTCAACCCTACAACTCCCCAAAGTTGAGCGAGTTGCACGACTGGGCCAAAACCCCGCACCAAGCCACGGGAGGCAAAACCGTGGGCATTTACTTGGGGGCGCTAGGATACGGATACAACACGGAACTGCTCGCCAAGAAAGGGCTGCCAGTGCCCAAGTGCTGGAACGATTTGCTGCACTCGGCCTATAAGGATGAAATTATGATGGCCT
>CAJWCD010000093.1:0-14590 GCA_913020725.1 uncultured Pseudomonadota bacterium | reverse complement strand
TGAAGAGGTCCTCCTCGGCGAGCGAGTTACGGATGCGCTTGCGGGTGATGTAAAGCTGGCGTTCAAACTGGGTTTGATCCAGCGTCAGTTCGCCCTTGCCAATGAAAAGCTGGCGGATTTCCGGACGCGACTCGGCGGCTTGCTTGCCCACGAAACGCAAATCGCACGGCACATCGCGCCAGCCCAGCACCGCCAGTCCGGATTCGGCGAACATGCTCTCGGTCAACACCCCGCAGTGCCGTCGTGCGGACTTTTTCTGCGGCAAGAAGAGCGAGGCGACTCCGTACTCCCCCGGTTCCGGAAGCGTGAACCCCAGCTTTTCGCACTCCTCCTGGTAGAAGCGATGCGGGATTTGCATGAGCAGGCCCGCGCCATCCCCGGTTTCCGGATCCGCCCCCAACGCCCCGCGGTGCTTGAGGTTGGAAAGCATCCGTAGCGCCATCTGGATGATCTTGTGCGACCGACGGTTGTGCAGGTCGGCGACAAAGCCAACCCCGCAACTGTCGTGCTCAAAGTCAGGATGGTACAAGCCTTGCGGCTCAGGGTAGCGCATCTGCAAGTTCGATATCTGTCAGATTTGGAGTTACGGCCAACTTGATTTTATAGCACCGAACTCCCGCACAAGCAAATACCTCTCCTTGATTTGGCCAGCACCTCACCATGCCCGTCAAGGGGCACAAAGAGGTGTGATCCTCATTACATGACAGCTTGTATTCGAGTCATTGGGAGATCTGGAGGCTTGTTTTCTGGAGGACTCTGGATGGGTTTCTGGCGGAAAGGGAGGGATTCGAACCCTCGGTACGGTTGCCCGTACACGTGATTTCCAGTCACGCACCTTCGGCCACTCGGTCACCTTTCCGCAAAAAAGACTAGCGTAGCCAACCCCGGCGGATTTTGCAAGCCATTCGGAGGTGAAATCCCTAGGCTGTTGGTTTCAAGAGTCGAGGGGCAACTTCCGGAGTCACACAGGAACGAATCGAAAGAAAAGGGTGGACATGCAGGACATGCAAGACGGAGAGGGGCTGGATTTCGAGATAGAGTTGAAGACCGAGGGAATTTCCGGAGGCACAGCTAAGCGGACGTGGCAGCATCCCCAGCCGCCCTCCCGGATCAAGCAGTGGTTGCAACAGCTTTTGCCGCCAACTTGCCACGACTGTCGAGTGCTAATTCCAGCCAATGCCTACGCTGAGGCTGGAACTCCATTTTTGTGTCCGGAGTGTTTAAGACGCTTGCCGTGGTTGGTTCCAGCATTCTCTTGCCAGCGCTGTGGAAATTTGACGGCGGAACCCATGCGTCAGGGGTGTCCGCAGTGCTTCGATTCCAATTGGTCACTCCACCAAACCATTGCCGATCTACGCTACGAAGGCATCGTGCGCGAGTGGGTCTTGCGGTGCAAGTTTGGAAGGCAGGACTGGCTGGGTCCGTTGCTCGGACGACTGATGGTGCTTGCCCAACAGCAACGGCCTCCGTTGCCCCCGAATATCGTGCTGATCCCGGTCCCCTTGCACCCCAACCGCATTCGCAAGCGCGGTTTCAATCAGGCACTGCTGCTTACTCATCACTTGCGCAACAATCTTCCGGATCCGAAACCGGAGGTGCGTCCGGAGTGGTTACGCCGTATCCGCGACACGCCGCCGCAAACGGAATTGCCCTTGGAGGAGCGCCTGCGTAATCCGGAAAACGCCTTCGCTGCGGCTTCGGAAGTTCGAGGCTGCACGGTCATCGTGGTAGACGATGTGATGACCACGGGTTCCACCCTCAACGCCTGTGCCCGCACCTTGCAAGCGCAGGGGACACAGCAGGTGATCGCGTGGGTGCTGGGCCGACGTGTCCACGAACCGATGGTTCAGGAGGTCGGTAGCCACTGACCGATGCGCTGCGTTGCTTGTGCGGATGCCCCAGCCTGAGCTTCCACAAATTCCCGTGCTTGCGCCCCCAATTCCTGACAACGCTTGCGGTCGTTCAGCAAATCCTTCAGCACGGTGTCAAACGAATTCGGGGTTTGCACCGTGAACGCCAGCCCACGCTCAACCATGCTCAGGGCTTCGTGCGAGTTGTCGTGACGAGGGCCGAAAATCACCGGAAGTCCCAACGCCGCAGGTTCGAGTGTGTTGTGAACACCCGTCGTAAATGCACCGCCGACATAGGCCAAATCTGCGCCTCGGTAGAGTCCGGCCAGCAGACCGACCTGATCCACAATCAGCATCCGGGTTTGTGGGATGGCGTCTTGGCGTTGAGTCCAACGCTGCGGCTGAAATTCAGCAAACCCCGTTGCAATGGCTTGCAGGTGTGGTTCTGTCGGCTCATGCGGGGCGAGGATCACAAACAGATCCGGATGGTCGGACAACGCGGATTTCAGTCCCTGCGAGAGGCACTGCTCGTCAGGAGGCCAGGTGCTGCCTGCGACCAAGATGAATTTCCCGGAAGCGGCTTCCTGAAAATTCGGGGGAGGCAAGTGATCCCGCCGTTCCAGCACACTGTCACAACGCGTGTCGCCCATCACGAAAACCTCCGGATGCTGCGGGGCACTGCGCAGAATTCTGGCACGATCAGCTTCGGCAACGGCACCGATGAACTCCAGAGCTTCGTAGAGGCTGCGGTACAAGGCGCGTCCGACTCCCTTGGCTTCGCGGGCTGATCCTGCATGGACAAGCGCGGAAATCAAGCCTTGGGGAATGCCTTGCCGCTGGGCTTCCCAGATCAGGTTAGGCCAGAGATCGTAGCTGACATGCACAATTCCAGAAGGCTGAATCAAGCCCAACAAACGCCGGACGTTGAAACTCGTGTCCTCGGGCAGAAAATCCACTGCGAGCACCTCCGGAACCCCGCCGAGGCGTTCCACCCAACGCAGCGCGTTGATGGAACTGTAGGTGAGCACGCACTGCCAGCCCTCGGCGACGCATCGAGAAATCACAGGCTGCGCCTGCAAAAGCTCTCCTGCACTGGCCACATGAAACCAGAGTAGTGGTTTTTGCCAGTCACGATCACCCAGTGAATTTCCAAGGCGTTTCCACACTTCACGCCGCCGTTCCAGTCCTTCACGAAGCTTGCAGTCCTTGCGGGCTTTCACGCGCACCGCCAGACGCAGCAGCGGGAGCAGCACAAGGTTGTAGAACCATTGAGCGCAACAGGTGGGCATTTGGGTCAGGTTTCTTCGTGAAAGGAACTGGGGAGCAGATTGAAGGGCAGGATCTTGATGAGAATGGGCAACAACAACCCGCCTCCGGGAAGCACAAAAATCGCCAGAGCCGGGATTGTCTTGGCGATATCGAGCAGTTGCTCCTGCACTTTTTGCTTTTCTGCGACAGAGAGCTTTGTGGTGGTCGTCTTCATGAGCAGATCGTAGAGCTCTCGGGTTTCCTGGATTTCCTGCATCACGCGATCGAGGTTTTTCTTGACCCGTCGGGTGATCAGATCGCTCGAGAAATCCTTGAGCTGCCGCAGCGCCGGATTATCCCGCAGGAAACTGAAGCGTTCACCGTACTCAGCATAGAACACGCCTACGGAGGCATAGATTGCCTCCAACGTGTCCGGAGTCACATCCAGTCGCTGCGCGATGTGTGCGATTAGCACTTGTTCCTGCCACGCCTCTTGCGCGTCGATCAGAGCGAGCAGGACGAGTTGCTCCAACAGGAAGCGTCGCAAGATGGGAGGTTCCAGTCGTAGTTGCAGGGTTTCCGGAGTCAGCGGCTCAAACAACTGTTTTTCAAGTTCCGCCTGCCGTGCTTTGGGGAGTCCAGATTGGCGTAGGTATTTGCCCAGCACCTCGCGTTCCACATCCGCCAGCACCTCATCCGACCAAATCAGTGCGGCAAAGGCCACCAGGCAGTCCTCGTTCACCTCCGCTTCGGTGGCGTGAATCGCGGTCAGCGGGGTTTCTGTGCCCCGGAGGATCGAATCGGACCACACCAAAAAAGCGTAGAGTCGGGGAAAGACGAACAGGTTCTGCCGATCCTGAAAAGTGTAGCCTGCGACTGGAATCTGCTCCAACAAACCGTCTTCCAGCAAGCGTAGCGCGCCTAGCAGCACCTCGTTGCTGGCCAGCAGTTGGTCGAGGGCAACGGTTTCCGGAATCCGGAATTCCCGATTGGGCAGATGAAAACGCAGAAGCCGCAGCACCCAACGAGTCATCCGTTCCGCATACGGTCCCGGCTGTGTATGCAGCAGCAGTTCCTCAGAAAAACTGAGGGTTCCCAGCGTGTCCAGGTAGAGGAAAAGTGTTCCGCCCTGCTGGTCTGGAAACTGGAGCTTGCGCACCCGGCGGCGAGATTCCTCGTCAACTGCTGGGCAACCAAGGAAAAGTCCGTTACCTTGCACGAGCGGACAGAGGCGTTCGTCCAACCACTCCCGCGTCGGGGGCATTTCCGGCGGAGTTTGTTGATCTGCAAGGTCTGGAAAAGGCGTCTTCAGCCGAAACCGTAGATAATTCGGTAGCCATCCGGACGTATCTTTGAAGAAGCGAAACATCAGTGAAGGTGTGGGGTCAATGAATGGAATGTCCTTTGCTTTGACTCTACACCGTTCTTATGGGAGAGTCACTTCCTTTCAAGTCGGCATGAAATCTTCGAGATGAAATCTCTAACATTGGCTTCTTTGCACCACCTGCTACGCACTTCCAAGCGCACCCTGCTGCTCAGTGTCTTTGGACTGTTGGGGGCCGCCCTGATTGCGTGGGGTGCCACTCGGACCTTTGCCAACCTCGCCAAGGAGTTCCGGGAGCAGACGGTCAAGGAGTTTGTGGGCTACGTCCTCAAAGGCGAGCGTTACCCGATGGTTCATGAGATTTACGAACTGCGCTACCGCATCTTCCAGTCCAAGCTCGGCATTAACAACAAATCTGAAACCAAAGCCTGCTCACGGCACCGGGCCTTTGGATCGGAGGTTCCAGAAAATCAAATCGGATTCTGTCGACGCTACGATGAGTTGGTGGACCTCGCCAAGCAGCAGCTCATGCTTCCGAAGGTGTTTGAATCCATCTACTATGAGACTGAACCCTTCCTGATCCGGGAAATCGAGCGGCACAATGCGCGGGATGCGATCCGGGTGTGGATTCGCCAGAAACTACGTTGCCTCAAGGACAAGTACCGTTGCGGGCGGGACGAGCGGGGGTTGCTGGTGCGTGTCACGTCACTGGACCCCGAACTGCTCAAGCTCTACCATGCCCTGCTGGCCAGCTTGGAGAAGAAGCTGTTTCCAGAGGAAGCGACGCTGCCGCTCGATTTTGTGGATGAGTTGGAATCGAGATGCACCCTGCCGCCCAAGGGTTCTGCACACGAGGTGACGGGTGGCATGGTCTTTGTGCCGGAAGGTCCGTTCCGGATGGGTTCCGAATCCGGAGAGGCGGACGAACGCCCCGTGCGCAATGTTCTCGTGAAGGAGTTTTGGATTGATCGCTGCGAGGTCACGAACTACGATTTCCTGAAAATGGCTGCCGCCGAGCCGATTTTACGTAAAAGCACCTTTCCCCGCAAGTTCCACAACGGACACTACCTTGCCCACTGGGAGGACGACCTGCAACCGCAGTTTGGTCAGGAATGGCAGCCCGTGACCCACGTTTCGTGGTTTGCCGCCCGCTACTTCTGCAATGCCTTGGGCAAGCGCCTGCCCTCCGAAGCCGAATGGGAAAAAGCCGCCCGTGCCGGTGATGAGAAGCTTTACTCCTTCGGGGATGACCCGGCCTTCTTGATGGACTATGGCTGGTATCGCAAGAACGCCACGACCACCCGTCCTGTAGCAGAGTTGATGCCTAGCCCGCTGGAGCTTTTCGACATGCACGGCAACGCCCGCGAGTGGGTTTGGGACTGGTACGAATCGTATGCCTCGAACCCTGCTCCCGATCCTTTGGGTCCGCAGCAGGGCAAGTATCGGGTGTTGCGCGGAGGTTCGTGGAAAGATGGCCCGGAGCAGTTGCGCTCGGCCTCACGCGACGACGCCTCTCCTGCCCAAACCGCTGCGGACATTGGCTTCCGCTGCGCGTCCGATCAGCGTCCGGAGTGATCAGGACTGCCGTGCGCGGAGGGCTTTGATGTGCTTGTGCAGTCGAAAGCGATCCCGCAACCCAAACTCCTGATATTGCGGCTTTTCAATATGGTACCCCAAGATGCCCCCTCCCAGCCAAATGCTCACTCCCCCTTGGTGTCGCGCCCGGAAGTCATCCAGGTGCCAGTCCTCCGGCTTGCGCTCCATGTTGTGGAGGATCACATCCAGATTGTCTTGTCCCATGCGTGAAAATTCAGTAAGCGCGGAGCATCACTCTGCAGGTGTTTTGTGCTGGAATTGGAGTAAGAGTGTGGGGCTGGGGTTGGGGCTGCTGTTGTTTTCTGGTTGTCAGAAAACGCAGCAGGAGATGCTGGTGTACGAGCGCATTCCGGAACATGCTGCGTGTCGGCACCTCACACGGGCGCAGGAGGTTCTCGCCTGTGACCGCGCCTACCGCCGCCGCACCAACGTGCGGGTCGATGCCGCACTGGCTCGGACCACCCAGACTCTGGAGTACCATCACCATCAGGCGACCACCTGTCAGGCCCGCCCCCGTTACACACCTCCGGACGGCTGCCATGTTGGGCCCGCAAGCGACCGCCCGAAAGTTCGCTTCTCCCTCATCATCGATTGATCCGTTCCAAGCTCAACCGTAACCGGCGTCCTCGATGAAGAGTTCAATCTGGCCTTCCGCGAGATCGGTTTGCTTGAACAGCTTGGCAGCTTCGCGATGGATGAGTTTCGTGTCCTCTATGTCGAGCTTGCCGTCGCCGGTCACATCCTGAAACACATGGATGTGGTCCATTGTGCCATCGTGGTAGCGGTCCACCGCCACTGCAATACCGCGCCCCTTGGGATCGACAAAGGAGATCATGTCCACCTTGCCGTCCTGATTGAGATCCAGCACATTCGCGTAGATGTAAACCCCTTTTTCTTCGGCTTCCATTGGTGAGTTTTGTGTCCGAGGTTCAACTCTTTTGGGACTGGCGCACCTGCGTCAGACCCTGTTTGATCACGTTGTGGGTGTCCGTCTCTGCGACTCCCAGCGCATCGCCAATCAGTTGCATGAGTTTCTGTTCCTGCGGAGCGAAATCCTGATCCACTGTTGCAATTTCCACCAATTCCTGCAAGATGCGTTTTTGGTCTTCCGGAGCAAAGCTGGTGTTGGGTTCAATTTCAAAATCCCGCCCCAGTAGGATCGCCTCTTCCAGTTCTTGGATGTGCGCGGAATTTTCCAGCATCTTGATGGATTCGTGCAAATAGGTGCGTTCGTAAACGTCGATACGCCCGTCCACCATTACCATCTGCGTGATCGCCTTGGCATACCAGAAGCGCTGCTCCTCGTTGAGCGTGTCCATCAGGACCGGGTTGAGGGGCTTCTGGTTGTCCTTGAAATCGGCCTCGCTGTCACGCAGGGCTTTGACCGATTTCAACGTCTTGCGGGCATCCGCGCTGCCATGTGCTGCCGCATCCCGGAACCAGTAGTAGGCTTCGTCAATGTTTTTTGGCACCCCCTGTCCCTTAAAATTGAGGATGCCCAGATTGTACTTGGCGCGGACGTGTCCCAACACGGCTGCCTCGTGGAAGGCGCGGTAGACCTCCATGGTATCGCCACTGGTCTTGGAAAGCAGCAGCCCTTTCCGGAACAGATCCTCGGCCACATCTCCGGTTTGTGTTTTCAGAGCTTCGAGTTCCTGAGCGGAGGTGTCGGTGTCGGTCACGGCTCCGCCTTCATCAACAGCGGCATCGGTTTCCACCTCCTTCGCGGCGATCTCTTCGTCCTCACCCTCATCTTCGTCCGCATACACCCCCAGAATCTCCCGCGCGTCCTTGCGGATGCCTTGACAGATTTTGTCAACAGGCAAGTCATTGGGATCGTCCCCAAAGGGGTCTTCGATCTCAATGCCAATCTCCTCAATCCCGACCAGCGCGTAGATGATCACGATCATGGCGACAATTGTGGCGTAGCCGAACGCAGGAATCAGCACAACAGGCAGGGTCAGGAAGTAAACCAGCATGAAGACCTTGAGCTGGTTCACATAGGCAAACGGCAACGGCGTGGTGCGAATACGCTCCAAGGCCCGCAGGGTCTCCTGCAACTCATCGAGGTTTTTGCTGAAGACCGAAAACACGGGGGGAGGGAGCCATTTTTTATCAACACCGGAGTAGAAGCGAACGCTCAACAAACTCAGGATTCCATTCAGCGGGTTGGTGTAGCCCTTCAAATCGGTTTTGATGGAGGGCGATAAATCTTCCAATTTTTCCAAGTCGATCCCGTCCCGCAGGTAATCTTTCAGGGCGACACCGTAAGCTCCAATGAGGGCGACCACCTCACTACGCAAGGCGTGTTCTTCCACAGGAATGATGGTGTTCGCTTTGATTGCCAAGTTGCGGGTCGAAATGCCGAGGCTACCCAGTTGCTTGCGCCCTTCCCAAAAACGGTCGTAGGCGGTGTTCGTCCGGAACACGAGCAGGAGGCCCAGGGCGAGGCCGATCATCGCATGAGCCTGAGTCGTCACGTTCGGAATCAAGTCCGTGTACTCATGGACGGCCAGCAAGACGCCTGTCCAGATGAGCATGACCGCCATGTACTTGGAAACCGCCGGCAGGACGGTGCCGTGGATGGCGAAGATGATCTGAAACCGGTTTCCTGGATCGTAGTTAATCATGGTTATTCTCTAGCTTTCGTCTTCAGCGAGGGTGATCAGGCAGTCGCCGGCTTCAAAGCCGAAGCGTTTGTCACGTTTGGGAATGAGCTGGACGCCAAAGTTGCGGTCAGCGTGAGCTTCGTCCGCGATCAGCTTAACGCCAAAGCAGACCTCCTGCCGGGCTTGTGCAGCGAGCATGCAATCCCCAAATGTCACCTCCCCAGCTTCTTCCGGATCAAAATACAGTAAAATCGATTTGAGGTAAACCTCGCTGCCTTCAGCGGAGAAGAGCTGATCGTAAACGAACATCACTTCCGGGTTGAGGGCGGCCTGTGCGAAAATCTTGGAGATGAAGCGATTGGAGAGCAGAAAGTCTCGGACTCCAGTTTTCACGACCAGTTCGGTGTTTTCTGATTCAACCACCTCGGTGATCAGCTTGGTGGTCACGGTTGCGCCCGTTTCCTCTGTATAGGCCCGGAAGTGACGGCGCATTTGCAGGAGGATGAGCAGAGTCCGGGTGTCGATCTCTTCTGCAGTCGCGGAGGGCCGTCCGAGGATGGACACCGTGTCGTAAAGATGCGGACGAATGGCGCGGATGGCCGCATAGTGAGAGAGGTCGAGTTCGCGGATTTGCATGGCCACGTTCTGATTCTGCTCTGCAATTTTGGTGAAGGTGCGGCGCAGTGCATCGGAATTTTGCTGGACAACGAGGTGGAGTTGCGAACCGGAAGTGAGGTAGGAGGCGTACTCCTTCAGCACAATCGGGGTCTTGGTGGTCCAGTGAATGATGAGGTGCTTTTCCTTGGGAACAGACGCCCGCTGTTCCGAGTAGGAGAGGGTTTTCGGCACCATCACGGCCTTGTCGTAAAACTTGATGGTTGAATCATCCTCGGCAAGGATCACCACCTCATCCTCTGGGAGCATCGGGTAGTCCGGCGGGGGATTGAGGCGGATTTGGTGATTGAGGTTGCGGACTCCAAGCGGAACGCTGCGTTGGAAGTGCAACTGAAGCTGTCCGAAGGTCAGCGGTCCCCAGCCCTGTTTGGGCCGGAAAAAGTAGAACTCGTTACCCTCGAAGCCCACCAAATCGGAATACACCACTGACAATCCGACACTGCGGGAGGTCTGCACAAGCATGCGGGCGAGCAAATCGGTTTCGTCCAGAGTGGTGACACGCCCCGGTTGGACACTCTCGGCGAGTTCACGGTTGCGCATGAGGTGCAGTTCCGCGACGATCGCGATTCCGGAACGATCTCCTGTGATCGCTAGCACGGCCATGATGGCCTTGATCACACGGGCATCGGCGAGTTCCTTGACTTGGAGAGTCTGCGAAGGTTTGGCATCGCTGAGGATCACGATGGAGTCTGCCTGTTCCACACCGACCTTGCGTAAGGTTGGCAAACTCGCCGTGTTGCCACTGCGTACAATCATCCGGGTACTCTGCCAGTCCGAAATCTGCTCGCGCAGGTAGTCATCCATCTGCTCCTTGTCGTTCTGCGCCAACACGACGACAACGGCGTCCGACTCGGATTCATTGGCAATGATCAACTCCCGCAACATGTCCACGAGCCGATCTCCAAAACCCAGCACGAGCGTGTGTCCGGATTCCAGCACAGCGCTGCGACCCTTGCGCAGCAGCGTAAGCCGTTCCTCGAACTGCTGAGTAATGAACGCGACCATGCTGGAGAAGAGGACCAGTCCGAAGAAGATGGTCACGATGCCAACGAGCTTGCTGGCCAAATTCGAGCCGGCGTCGAGTTCTGCGAGTGATCCGGAATCAATGATCTGGAAGAAGACCCGCCAGTTCAGATCGGAGAGTCCGTCAACGGTCGCATCCGGAAAGAACCAGAAGACGGACATCCGCACCGTTGACATGATCACGAAGGCGATGAAGAACAAGCAGAGCAGCGCGAGGAAGACAGCCATCCCGCCCTTTGACATGAAGTTGTCGAACCGGTATTGCAGCCGATGCTTGAAAGAAATGTTTTTTTGCTTTTGAGCCATGACGATTAAGTTTTTAGCTGGAGTTACAGATCCAAGCTGATGGAGTTGCAAAATTCGGAGCTTTTCAGGTCTGTACCTCTTGGAGCTTTAACGGATCCCCCGTTGAATCTCAAGAGAAAACGCTGCATCCAGAGGTCAGTTTTCATCAACGGGCGAAGGTGTGGTACTCCTCGTTGGGCTGCATGTCCGTGGCCGAAGCCATGCGGTTGCTGAGGTTGAAGAAGGACGCCACAGCGCTGATGTCCCAAAGCCCCTGCTCGGAAAATTCATGGTTGCGCAGTTTCTGCCGATCCGCCTCAACGATCTCGTGCGGACGTTCTGTGAGCTTGACCGCAAAATCGAGCATCACTCGCTGCCGGTCAGACAGTTCGGCGACGCGGTAGTTCATCACCAGCAGTTCTCCAAGTTTGGGGTCTCCGGAAAGCCTGCGCACCGCAGCGCCATGTGCAACGAGGCAGTAGAAGCAGCGGTTCACCGCAGAAACCGCAACCGCGATCATCTCGCGCTCCAGCTTGCTGAGTTCGGATTCTCCGAGCATCAACTCGTCGTAAAACCCCATGAAGTTCTGGAGTTTTTGCTCGTTGTGGGAAAACGCCCGCAGCACGTTGGGGACGAAGCCAAGCTTCTCATCGCACTTGTTGAAGTAGGCTTGAATTTGTGGATCCAGCGCATCGCGCTTGATTTCCGGAAGGTCGAGGGCGATCACATGCTTGGGTTGAGACATGGTTGGAACGATGAGAGTGGGGTGCAGTGAAAAGCTTAACGCATCCGTTTGCGCACAAAAACAACAATGAAGAGCGACATGGAAAATGCGCCGACCAGTGCCTCGGTGGCGGCGAAGAAGCGTGCAAGCGGTTTGACGGGAATGAAATCCCCGTAGCCGAGCGTGGTGAAGGTGA
The DNA here is from genome assembly GCA_913020725.1 of uncultured Pseudomonadota bacterium. Lineage (GTDB taxonomy): Bacteria > SAR324 > SAR324 > SAR324 > NAC60-12 > UBA8110. Next base: position 3,060 of record CAJWCD010000093.1, on the reverse strand, counting down.
CAATGCTGTAATAGACACAGCGTCCAAAATCACCCAAGTTCTCCGCCAGCGTCCGGGCGGAATCTAGGATGACTTCATGCCCGTCTCCGTGGATGCCGACGAGGGAGTAGGCCAGCGCGTAGGAAACGATCAGCAGCGCGGCAAAGCGCAACACCCGGCTGGGTCTTTCTCCGTAGCCGGTCACGAAATCTTCAAGCTTGGAGAGGAAGCGCGCAAACGAAAAGAGGGGACTCTTATGGCGGTTCATCACCATTTCGCGGTGAAAGAACGTCCCGGCCAGCTCAAAGTAACCTCGGTTCTCCGCGCCACGCCGCAGGTTGCGATAGACCTCCTCGGCCTCCTCAAAGTGGGTGAGCGCTGCCGTGAGCTTGTTGGCCCGTCGAGACTCGCGGGCGCGGTCTTCCTGCAAGACACGCTCCCCCCAGTGGACATGCTCCAAGTGCGTCTCGCCGAACTTGGTGCCGAGCAGGATGGCGTGTTCGAGGTTGGCGCGGTTGAGGTTTGCCTCGTTGAGATCAGCCTTGTGGAGCGAGACGTGGTGAAAATTCACCCGGAAGAGGTGCGCTCCGTGCAAATTGGCGTGGGTGAGATCGGCGTAGCTGAGGTTGAAACCCATGCGGGTTCCCGAACGTTCCAGATGCACATCCGAGAGATTGACACCCCGCAGCTTGAAGCCCTCTCCGGATTTGCCCTCGCGGCAGTGCTGCTCCAGTAGCGACTTGACCTCCATGTGGGTCTTGTCCACCGTCGGATCATGCCAGAAGCACAAGCCGGTTCGTCCGGAACGTTCCTGGCAGTAGTGGCCTTCGGAATCGGTGAACGCGCAGTGTTCGAGGGTTTTGAAACGGGAGAGGTCTGGACCAGCCTGCGGAGAGTCGTTCATCAACGGAATTCGGGTAGTGGAGTCGCGCCAGCTATGGTGCTGAGTGCTACCGATCTTACTGTTTTTTCTTCAGATAGTCGACTTGGGTTTTGTTGCCCTTCCCCTTGGCAAGCATGACCACGTCCCCATTGAAGACCACACTGACCACGCAACGCTGGCTCTTGGAGTGTTTGGCCGCCCGTTTGCGAATGTCCTTGAGCGCCTTGGTTCCAGAGGCTTTGTTCACCCGCCACTTGGCGTCGGTGCCGCCGTTGATGTGGATTTGCGCACTGCATTCTGAACCGAGCAGCATCTGTGCAGAGACCTTTTCAAACTCGGAATACGCGGCGATCACCTCGTCTGTGAACTCCTTGGCGGGCGTGTCATCATTGACGTTGTCCGGCTCTCCGTACTTGAGGTTGCTCGCCACCTGCTTAGGCTCGGGCTTGGGTTTGAAAGAGTCCTCAAACAAGTCGGTGTAGGTGTTGAGAACCGCAATCACAACGGCAATCAGAAGCACCACTCCGCCCGCAATCATCCCGATCTTTGTCCAGTTTCGCTGCTTTTGCTTTGCTTCAGTCATGCATCCCTTCAAAAAAACCACCGCAGAGGCACAGAGAGCGCAGAGCAAATTCTCTGCGTTTCGGTGTTCTCTCAAAAACGATGTGCAATCCGGAAGCCCTCTCAGCCAAAGCTCAGATGCACGGCTTCAAATTTCCGGACGCTTCCGATGCTGGACGCTGCTGCAACTCCCGCCGCGCGTAGGGCATTGAGCGCGGACTCCGCCTCGGCTTCCGGAAGCGCCACCAGCAGCCCCCCGTTGGTTTGCGGATCAAAGACGATCTCGCGGTCTTTCGCAGAACTGTTGTCCGGAAAGCGGATCGAGTTCCCGACCATCGTGCGGTTCGCAGGGTTGACTCCGGTGGTCATGCCACGTCGGTACATCTCACGGGCTTCACGGAACACCGGGAGCGCGTCCAACGTCATTTCCAGTGAGACTCCGGACCCCTTTGCCATTTCAAAACCGTGTCCGGCGAGTCCAAAACCGGTCACGTCGGTGCAGGCGTGGACGCTGAATTCAGCAAGCGTTTCGGCAGCAACTTTATTCAGCGCCACCAGTTGATCGAGGCATTCCTGAAGCGCGTCTGCCGAAACCCAGCCTTTGAGATTCGCGTTGAAAAGCACACCACTGCCAAGCGGTTTCGTGAGCAGCAGGGCATCTCCGGGTTGCGCTCCAACGTTACGCCAAATGCGCTGCGGATGCACCATGCCGGTGACGGAGAGTCCGAACTTCGGTTCCTCGTCCTCAGTGGTGTGTCCACCGAGCAACACGGCTCCGGCTTCCGTGATCTTGCTGTACGCTCCAGCGATGATGCCGTGGAGAATTTCCGGACCCAGCTTGTCGGAGGGAAACCCCACAAGGTTGAGGCAAAACAGCGGTTTTCCTCCCATTGCATAGACATCGCTGAGCGCATTCGCGGCGGCGATCTGTCCAAACAGCACCGGATCGTCCACTGGAGGTGTGATGAAATCCGCCGTTGCCACCAGCGCCTGCGTGTCGTTCAGACGGTACACTCCGGCGTCGTCGCTCGTGGTGAATCCCACAAGGACCTCCGGATTTCCCGGAACCGGCAAACTCTCCAACAATTTCGACAGCCCGACCGGACTGAGCTTCGCCGCTCAGCCGCAGGTTTTCGCCAAACTTGTCAGGGTCGGCTTCTGAAACAATGCCTTCAGGCCCATCACTCCACGTCTTGAAATTCATGAACATCCACCGGATTCTCACCTCCGGCACCCCTTTCAGTTTCCGGGTTGCGGGGAGAAGTGCAAGCCGCACCCCTGCCGGCAGCAATGCGGTTGTGCTTCTGCAAAGCTACGGAGTTGCACAGCCCATTCAGAAAAAATAAAGTGCTGACATTTCATCAATACATCCGTATACTGTGATCTGGTTATCCAGAGAACCGGGAATTGACTGCATCAGCGCATGCTGCGCTGTCCCGGTCAGCAACCTTTTCAGGCGTGGCCTGAAGGTGCTTGCAGCAGCCCTGCTTCGGCAGGGTTCGATAGGGGTTCGCAAGAACCAAAACGTCTGAACATCAGCAGCCCTTTGCCGATCAATTTTGCGGGAAACCTTCGGAAGACTCTCCAGCAATCGGACCTGTCAATCCGGGTGGCGCACTGTTCCGTCGTGGCGAATG
>CAJWCD010000092.1:0-14997 GCA_913020725.1 uncultured Pseudomonadota bacterium | reverse complement strand
TTTTGATTTTTACAGCTATCATCAGTTTAATTCTCGGCATGGGCTTGCCAACCACTGCAAATTACATCGTGGTTTCTACGCTAATGGCTCCGGTGATTGTTACTTTGGGCGCACAAAACGGTTTGATCGTGCCGTTGATTGCGGTTCACATGTTTGTCTTTTATTTTGGTATTTTAGCGGACGACACACCACCCGTCGGCTTGGCAGCATTTGCGGCGGCAGCGATTGCGAAAAGCGATCCGATTAAAACCGGAATTCAAGGTTTTACCTATGACATTCGCACGGCAATTCTCCCCTTTCTCTTCATTTTTAACACCGAACTTTTGATGATTGGCATTGTCAACTGGTGGCACCTCTTGCTCACGATTATCATTGCAATTATCGCCATGCTGTTGTTTGCCGCCGCAACACAGGGTTTTTTCTTTGTCCACAATCGCTGGTGGGAAACGGTTTTGTTGTTATTGATTTCTTTTACATTGTTTCGTCCGGGATTTTGGTGGGAGATGGCATTTCCTTCGAATCAGGTAGTGCCTCCTACACAAATAATTGAAATGGTTGAGCAACTTCCTCCCAACTCTGATTTGCGTTTGTTTGTTGAAGGTGAGAGTCTCGACGGCGATCTTGTCAGCAAAATGGTTGTTCTGCCAATGGGAAAAACTGCTTCCGGCAAAGCACGATTGGAACAGGCGGGGCTGGAATTACGCACCGAAAAGCAACGTGTTTTTGTTGAGATGGTCGTCTTTGACAGTTTTGCACAAAAGGCAGGAATCGATTTTGATTGGGAAATCCTCAGTCTGCAAGTTCCCACCGCTCGACCGGCCAAGCAGTGGATGTTTGTGCCCGCCCTGCTGCTGTTAGGAGGAATTGTCTGGAGGCAGCGGTCACGCCAAACAGCGTGACCGCCATTGACGTCGGGAGCCGCAGGAAAGCGTCCGGAATCTGGGTCGGTCAGATGCGACTTGCAGAGCTTTCGTAGCCCGGCGGCATTTTCACGAACTCCGGGTAGGAGTGCATGCCGAACTCGCACTCATCGACCCCGGAGCGTTCTTCCTCCTCAGAGATGCGGATGCCCACCGTCGCCTTGAGCACACCCCAGACCACAAGGCTGGCCGCAAACACAAACAGCCCGATCACGACCACGCCCTTGAGTTGGGCGAGCAAGCTCACGTCCGGGTTGAAGAGACCGACGGCGAGGGTTCCCCAGATGCCGTTGACCAAATGCACCGAAAGCGCTCCAACCGGATCGTCAATCTTGAGGAGCCGGTCGAAGAGCGGCACGGCCCCGACAACGAGGAACCCTGCCACCACTCCAATGAAGAGAGCCACCGCCAGGCTCGGATAGTCCGGGCCTGCGGTGATGCCAACGAGTCCGGAAAGGGCACCGTTCAGCACTATCGTCAAATCGACCTTTCCGTAGAGCAGTTGGGTGAGGATGAGTGCCGCAACGGCCCCTCCACATGCTGCGATGTTGGTGTTGGCGATCACGGAGGAAATCGCATCGACGTCGTCCTTGGAACCCAGCGCAAGCTGTGAGCCGCCGTTGAAGCCAAACCAGCCGAACCAGAGGATGAAGGTGCCAAGCGTGGCCAGCGGCAAGTTGGAAGCAGGCATCGGCAACGCCCGGCCTTCGGCAGTGTACTTGCCCAGTCGTGGCCCCAGCAGCAAGGCTCCCGCAAGCGCCGCCCAGCCGCCCACGGAGTGGACAATCGTCGATCCTGCGAAATCAGAGAAACCGTCAATCCAGCCGCCCAGCGCCGTGCCGCCCCAGGTCCAATGCCCCTGAATCGGGTAGATGACCGCCGTCAGCACCAGCGTGAAGATCATGAACGGCCAGAACTTGATGCGCTCCGCAACGGTTCCGGAAACGATCGAGGCCGCCGTGGCTACAAAGACGACTTGAAAAAAGAAATCCGACATCAGGCTGTGCCCGTCAGCGGACGTGCCGTCCAGAAACAGGCCACTGCCCAGGAAGTCGTTGCCTGCGCCGTACATGAAGTTGTACCCCACGGCGAAGTAGGCGATGCAGGCCAAGGCGTAGAGCGAGATGTTCTTGGTCAGAATCGCGGTCACGCTCTTGGTCCGGACCATGCCGGCTTCCAGCATCGCAAAGCCTGCGGCCATCCACATCACCAAGCTGCCGCTGATGAGCAACCAAATGGTGTCGAGGACGTATTTCATTTCTGCGGAGAATTCCATGTTGTTGCTGCGGTGAGGGTTGGAGGTTCAGGTTTCGCACATCTGCAACCAGTCTTTCAGCAGGGAGTGTGCCTTTTTCTTAATCAGCAATTAAGCTATTGAAATTAAATAATAAAACATGAAATCTTAGTCGAATCTCAAGTTAATGTTTGACCAAGAGAGTGGCGGACCCTCAACAGAAATGCTTAATTATTAATCACAAACACTCGTTCCGAAATAAAGAAACGTAAGCTTGAGAGCAATGGCCTTTAGCAAGTGTGCGGGTTCCGATTGCGATTTTGCGGGGTTGCGGTAGTCTGATTATTTTAATCATTGACCAGAGTGAGGATTGAATGCCAAAGACCAAGGTGAGTAACCCCATCGTGGAAATTGACGGGGACGAGATGACACGCATCATTTGGGAGAAGATCAAGCAGCAACTGCTATTGCCATTCTTGGAGCTTGACCTGCGCTACTACGACCTTTCCATCGAGAGCCGGGACGCCACGGACGATCAAATCACGCTGGATGCAGCCAAGGCGATCAAGGAACACAGCGTGGGAGTGAAATGTGCGACCATCACTCCGGACGAAGCGCGGGTTGAGGAATTCGGACTCAAGCGCATGTACCGCAGTCCGAACGGAACCATTCGCAACTACCTTGGTGGCACCGTCTTCCGGGCGCCGATCATCTGCAAAAATGTTCCGAAACTAGTGCCGCAGTGGAAGAAGCCCATCATCGTTGGGCGTCACGCACACGCAGATCAGTACAAAGCCACCGATGTCCGGATCCCCGGCCCCGGCACACTCAAGATGGTGTTTGAACCCAGTGACGGTGGAACCCCGCAAGAATGGGTGATCAACGAGTTCGACAGTTCCGGGATCGCGATGGGCATGTACAACACCGACGCCTCGATCCGTGATTTCGCCCGCTCGTGCATGAGCTATGCGCTCGATCTCAAATACCCGCTCTACCTCAGCACCAAGAACACCATCCTCAAAACCTACGATGGCCGTTTCAAGGATCTCTTTCAGGAAGTGTTTGAGCAGGAATTCACCACACGTTTCAAGGAAAAGGGGATTTCCTACGAACATCGGCTGATTGACGACATGGTCGCGCAGGTGCTCAAGTGGGAGGGCGGTATTGTCTGGGCCTGCAAGAACTATGATGGTGATGTGCAATCCGACACGGTGGCGCAAGGCTTCGGCTCACTCGGCCTGATGGCTTCGGTTCTCGTCTGCCCGGACGGCAAGACCATCGAAGCCGAAGCCGCACATGGCACCGTGACCCGCCACTACCGCCAGCACCAGCAGGGCAAGCCGACCAGCACCAATCCGGTTGCCAGCATTTTCGCATGGACCACCGCACTCAAACATCGCGGCAAGCTCGACAACACCCCGGACGTGGTCCGTTTTGCAGAAACGCTGGAGCGTGTCTGTGTGGACACCATCGAGGGCGGAGAGATGACGAAGGACTTGGCAGTGACAATTCACGGCAACAATCCGGACCCATCGACCTTCCTCACAACCGATGACTTCCTCAACGCCCTTGCTCGCGGCCTCACCGCCGCACTGGGCTGAACCCCAATCTTTTTGTGGAGTGAACCATGAAAAACGTCAAAGTTGCTGTCACTGGAGCAGCCGGACAAATCGGTTATGCCATGCTCTATCGCCTCGCTTCCGGAGCGGTGTTTGGTGCCGACACCACGGTTGATCTTCAATTGTTGGAACTGGAAGTCGCCCTGCCCGCCTTGGAAGGGGTGAAGATGGAACTCGACGATTGCGCCTTCCCGTTGCTCAATCAGGTGGTGACGACCTCAGACGCCAATGTCGCCTTCAAGGACACCGACTGGATTCTGCTCGTGGGCGCGGCCCCACGCAAAGCGGGAATGGAGCGCAACGACTTGCTGCGCGTCAACGGTGGCATCTTCGTGGGGCAGGGGCAGGCGATCAACGACAATGCCGGAGACAAGGTGCGCATCCTCGCAGTGGGGAATCCCTGCAACTCCAACTGCCTTATCGCCATGAGCAACGCCCCACGCATCCCACGGGATCGTTGGTTTGCCATGACCGCGCTCGACGAGAACCGTGCCAAGAGTCAACTCGCCCAAAAAGCTGGCACCGCCGTGAAGAATGTCACCAACATGACGATCTGGGGCAACCACAGCGCAACGCAGTATCCGGATTTCTACAACGCCAAAATCAACGGTGCGGCAGCGCCGGAGGTGATTTCCGATCAGGACTGGCTCAAGGGCGAGTTCATCAGCACCGTTCAGCAGCGCGGTGCGGCGATCATCAAGGCACGGGGAGCCTCCTCCGCTGCATCGGCAGCAAATGCGGCACTCGACACCGTGCAGCGCATGGAGAACGCCACCGCCGAGGGTGACTGGTTCAGCACTGGAGTTCCCAGCGATGGCAGCTACGGTATTCCGGAAGGATTGATTTTCAGCTACCCGCTGCGCAGTTCCGGTGGCAACCAGTGGTCGCTTGTCCAAGGGGTCGAACTCAATGACTTCGCGCAGGAGAAAATCGCAGCCACCCGGCAAGAGCTGGAACTGGAGCGCGAGGCCGTGAAGGACATGCTGGGCTGACAAGAACAATTGCTAATGGGAAAAGTCATCGTCAAGTAGTCTTTGAGCAAATGGATTACGTCGTTGACTGCAAGAACCAGCGGATTGTTCCCAATCCCGAAGAAACGGAGGGGATGCTGCTGTTTGATGATTTTTAGCAACGCTTCACGAAGGGGCACATGAAAATTCACGAATTCCAGGCCAAGCAAGTGCTGGCGAAATACGGAGTGGTCATCCCTCGCGGACGGGTGGCGAAGACCCCGGACGAGGCGGTTGTCATCGCTCAGGAGTTGGGCACAGAGGTTTGCGTTGTCAAAGCACAAATTCATGCCGGAGGACGCGGCAAGGGCGGCGGGGTCAAGGTCTCGAAAGGACTGGGTGCTGTGCGCGAAAGTGCCGAGCAGATCATCGGCATGAACCTCGTCACGCACCAGACTGGACCACAAGGTCAACCCGTCAAGCAAGTGCTGATCGAAGAGGGCATGGACATTATCAAGGAATTCTACTGTTCTGTGCTGGTAGATCGCGGGCAGCAGCGCGTGGTTATCCTGGCCTCGACCGAGGGTGGCATGGACATCGAGCAAGTCGCCGCCAAGACTCCGGAAAAGATCCTCAAGGTGTTTGTGGACCCCGCCATCGGTCTGCGCCCGTTCCAAACCATGGCGCTGGCGTATGGACTCAAAATTGACGAGATCAACCCCAAACTGGTGCGACCGGCGGCTGCGTTGTTCCAGTCGCTCTACGATGCCTTTGTCGCCGAGGATTGCTCGCTTGTGGAGATCAACCCGTTTGTCCTCACGGGCGACAGTCGTGTCATCGCGCTCGACTCAAAGGTGAGCTTTGACGACAACGCCCTTTTCCGGCACAAGGCCATTCTTGAACTGCGAGACGAGGACGAAGAGGATGCGCTAGAAATCGAGGCCGCGAAATCGAACCTCAACTACATCAAACTGGATGGCACCATCGGCTGCATGGTCAACGGCGCGGGGTTGGCGATGGGCACGATGGACATCATCAAAGCCTATGGCGGCGACCCGGCGAATTTTCTCGATGTGGGCGGTACCGCCACGCGGGAAACCGTGGAGCAGGCGTTCCAGCTCATCACCCGTGACGCCAACGTCAAGTGCATCCTCATCAACATCTTTGGGGGCATTGTGCGTTGCGACATGGTGGCGTCCGGCGTGATTGCCGCGATCCGCAACGTCGATCTGAAAATCCCGGTCGTCGTGCGGCTGGAGGGTACCAACGCCAAAGAAGCCCATCAACTGGTGAACGATTCCGGGCTTGGCGAGAAGTTGCAAATGGCCGACGGCCTCAAGGATGCGGCGGAAAAAGCCGTGGCCGCAGTTTCCTGATTCGATCGCCTTCCCCAAGGGGCGGGAGGTTCCAGTGCCGACCAAGAGCTTGCTGATTTCCGGACGGGTGCAGGGCGTGGGCTTCCGCTACACCGCGCTGCACGAAGCCCAGCGGCTGGGCGTGACCGGTTGGGTGATGAACGAACCTGATGGCTCGGTGCACATGGTCGCCCAAGGTTCGGAGGCTGTGGTTGTGGTACTGGAGGAATGGTGCCGAACGGGACCGACGGGAGCAATCGTGCAGGAAGTGCAGGTATCCACGCTGGACACCCGCGAGGTGTTCCGGGACTTCCGGATTCTGCGCTGAGGTTCAGGTGGGTAGCCCCTCTGTGGCCACGAGGTTGGAATCGCCCAGACGCTTGCGAATCGCCAGATAGGGCGCGTACTCCTCCGAGTTGTAAAAGGCTTCTAGCTTCTCCATAGACGGAAACTCGATGATCACCAGCCGCCGGGGTTGCCAAGTGCCCTCGTGAACCTTGGTTTCTCCACCACGAGCGAGATAACGGCCCCCATACTTCGCTGCGATTTTGGGGACATTGTCAATGTATCCACTCGACTTGTACTCCTCCATGTCGGTGATTTCCACATCCACCACCACATAAGCTGCCATTGTTGCTCTCCTTGAAAAAGGTTCACAGTTGAAATTCAAACATCGTACATCATAGGCTGCTTGGTGGGTCAGTCAAGCACGAACTGGAGGGCCGTGTTAGTCCTCTACGGCTGTGGAGTGGGAACCTCAATGCAACTTGGCAAGGTGCCTGCCGCCCTGCCCGTAATGATGGAGGATCTCGGCTTGTCTCTTGTGGTTGCTGGATGGCTGATCTCCCTGCTCAACCTTACGGCCATGATCTGCGGCATGGTGGTCGGAAGTTGGTCTGATCACTTTGGGCATCTGCGAGCACTGCGGATGGGACTGTTCTGCCTCAGCGCAGGAAGCCTTGCGACCGCCGGACTCTCGGAACCCGCGTTGCTACTGACGGCTCGGTTTTTCGAAGGAGTCGGTTTTCTCTTGGTGGTGACCACCACCCCTCCCCTCATGTTGGCCCATTCCTCCGTTCATGATCGCCGCAGGGTGATGGGACTTTGGGGGGCTTACATGCCGTTAGGAATGTCGCTAATCATGGTTGCATGTCCTGGAATTTTGAAGGCTTACGGCTGGCGTGCCCTGTGGTTGGGGGATGGGGTTTTGTTGCTGGTGTTGTTGACGGGTACGTGGTTGCTGCCAACGAAGGAAGTTTCAAAACAACTGGATTTGGAGCCGCTGCACCAACGTATTCAGATTCTCTTCAAGCTTGGAGAACCGCTGGTGTTGGCCGTGATTTTCTGCATGTACGCAGGGGTCTTTTTGGCAGTCTTTGGGTTTTTACCCATGCTGATTTCGGAGGAAATGGGCTATGACGCAACCACGGCAGTCATGCTCAGCGCCCTTGCGATTGCAGTCAATATCCTAGGGAACCTTGCGGCAGGACAATTGCTCCAGCGCGGATATTCTGCGGTGCTGTTGATGACGGTGGCCGCCTTGGGAATCACGATTTTCGGCCTTGGAATGTACAGTTCTGCCCTGCCTGGGATGGTGCGGTATCTTGCGGCCCTGTTGCTTTCCACCTTGGGCGGATTGATTCCGGCCACCCTTTTTGCCCAAATCTCGGAATCCGTCCCCCATCCTGGATTGCTGGGCACGGGGAACGGGCTACTGGTGCAAGGCTCCAATATTGGGCAGGTGCTGGGACCACCCGCCCTCGCTTGGTTGGTCGCAGGCACCGGCTCATGGGAGAGCGGGCGCTGGATGATCTTGGTCTGCATGGGACTGTGTATGGGGGCCCTGTGGCTGCTCTTGCGCATGAGAAGCGGGGCGTCCCTACAGGAGTCCGCTTGATTGCTCGGCAGAGAGTGCCTATACTTCCCGGAGGTTCAACCGAGGATTCAACCTTTTTTCCAAAACCAACATGAGTGTTTTGATCAACAACTCAACCCGCCTGCTCGTGCAGGGCATCACTGGCTCTCAAGGGATGCTACACACCAAGGGCTGCCGGGACTACGGCACCAACATCGTCGGCGGCGTGACTCCCGGAAAGGGCGGCCAGGAATTCGAGGGAGTTCCCATTTTCAACACGGTGGCCGAAGCAGTGGCTGCAACCGAGGCCGACGCGACCATGATCTTTGTGCCGCCGTCCTTCGCGGGTGATGCAGTCATGGAAGCTGCTGAGGCGCAAATCCCACTCATCGTCGCCATCACGGAGGGCATTCCGGTGCAGGACATGGTGCGGGCCGTGCGTTTTGTCCGGACTCAGGGGTGTCGGTTGATCGGTCCTAACTGTCCGGGCATCATCACGCCGGGTCAGTGCAAGATCGGCATCATGCCAGGCATGATCCACCAACACGGAAAAGTCGGCGTGGTTTCGCGCTCTGGAACCCTCACCTACGAGGCCGTCGGCCAACTCACCCGTGTCGGATTGGGGCAATCCACCTGCATCGGCATCGGCGGCGATCCCGTCAACGGCACCAACTTCATTGATTGCCTCAGTCTCTTCCAAAATGACCCGGACACGGAGGCGGTGGTGATGATCGGGGAAATCGGCGGAGACGCGGAAGAGCAAGCCGCTGCATTTGCCAAGGCGAACATGAACAAGCCCATCGTCAGTTTCATCGCAGGACAAACCGCCCCTCCAGGACGGCGCATGGGCCATGCCGGGGCAATCATCTCCGGAGGCCACGGCACGGCTTCGGAAAAGATGGCCGCCTTGCAGGCCGCAGGAATTCATGTGGTGCAAACTCCCGCAGAAATCGGAGAAAAAATGCTTTCAGTCCTCGGGTGATGGTATGAAACAAGCGATTCAGCCTCCAAACTCCGCAGCCCCCAAAGGCCCGTACACTCCCGGAATCGTCGCCAGTGGACCCATGCTTTATGTGGCAGCACAGGGACCGTTTGACACAGAAGGGCAGGTGGTCGGAGAAACCTTTGATGAGCAGGCGGAACTTGCGTTCCAGAACCTCCGCAAGGTTGTCGAAGCTGCGGGAGGTTTGATGTCCGGCATTGTCAAACTCACGGTGCTGGTTTCCGATTTGGCGAACTTTGCGGCGATGAACGAACTCTGCAAACGACACCTTCAGGAACCCTACCCCGCCCGCACTCCAGTCCAAACGGCAATGCCCGGCGGAGTGCTGTTTTTGGTGGATGCCATTGTTGCTCTCGAAACGAAGTGAGAAGCAAAATCATGCCGAAAACCATCGAATTCTTTTACGATATTGTGAGTCCGTACTCCTACCTCGCGTCCGAGCGCATCGAAGCTTTGACCGAGCGCAACGGTGTGGAAATCCACTGGCGTCCGTTTCTGCTGGGCGGATTGCACAAAATCACAGGCAACACCCCACCCGGACTTCAGGACTTCAAGAAGCCGTACCTCGGCAAGGATTTGAGGCGGCTCTCCAAGTATTACGAGATCCCTTACCAATTTCCAAAACAGTTCCCGACCCGCACCATTTTGGCACAACGGGCTTTGACCGCCGTTGCCGAGGAACAGCGTCCGGAGGCGACTCATGCGCTCTACCGGGCGTATTGGGTGGGCGGCGAGGACGTGGCGGATCCTGAGGTTGTGGCTCGGCTGGCGGGACCGGAGGCAGTGGAGGCGGCAGGCACCCAGCCGATCAAGGACGCGCTGATTCAAGCGACCGAAGAAGCGGCAAAGCGCGGAACTTATGGCGCTCCGGCGTTTTTTGTGGGCGAGGAGCAGTTCTTTGGGCAGGACCGTATGGACCTGCTGGAGGCGCACCTGCAAGGGCGGCTCTGATCGGCACTCATCCTGCAAGAGAAGCCGTGTTCAAAACTCACTTGCGGAAGTCATGCTGAGACGACTCTCTTTCTTTTCGATCACTTGCGGCTTGCTCGCCGTGTTGACGGCCTCCTTCGCGCAGGCCGACAAGGGCAACCGCAGCATTTCCTCGCTGAATAGCGCCCAGCGTCTGCTGGAGCGTGTCCACAAAAACCACCCCCAAACCTTCCTCTGTGGATGTGCCTACAAGGGCGGTTTTCCGAATCACGCCTCCTGCGGCTACCTTCCCAAAAAACAGGACACGGCAGCGTACATGGTCGTGTGGGCACCCGTGGTGCCGTTCCGGGTGTTTGGAACGCAACTCTCCGCATGGCAAAAAGGCCACCCCAAGTGCAAGAACCGCCGGGGCCAGCCCTTCCGGGGGCGTCGCTGTGCGGAAAAAATGAGCAAGCGCTACCGGCTGTTGCAGGCCGACCTCTACAACCTCCAGCCCATGATTGCCGAACTGGTGGGACTCCGGACCACGACCGGCCCCCTGCCCTTTGAGAAGCGCGACTTTGGCAGTTGCGATGTTGAGGTGCAAAACGGGGTGCTGGAACCCGGTGCCGATGTGCGCGGTGATGTCGCCCGCACCTTCTTCTACATGGACCGGGTCTATCCGGACTTTGTCTTTATCAGTGCCGAACTGCGCCGCTCCCTCGATTCATGGCATCTCGAAGACCCCGTGGATGTCTGGGAGTGCCAGCGGTCCCGGCGCATTCAGGAAATTCAGGGGAACCTCAACCCCGTCCTTGATGAAGCCTGCCACTTCGCCATCACGCACGGTGTCTTGACGCTGCGCTGAGAGCCAACTCCCCAAGTTGGCGGGCAGTGCGGTTTCCACACATTCCCTCCACATTTTCCTGCTATCTTGACCGGGTACTCCAACGGCCACGTCATGCGACTCCCGCTTTTTTGGAAACTCTTTCTGGTCCTCACGCTGAGCGCAGGCCTTGTGGTTGGAGCATTGTCTCTGGCTGTGCGGCTCAGTGTGTCTCATGAATTTTCAAAGTACTTAGGGTCTGCTGAAAAATTCTGATGGAGCCTCCGTTTGCTTTTCCTTGCCAGTGGGCAGACTGGATCGCGAAACGATCTGGTTCATGTTTTACTGCAACCGTCGCTTTTTTCGTAATAGCCGAGTAAGTTTCGAGGTTGCTTGCCGGGAAGTGATTCGTTCAGACCTGCTGCCCTCAATATGAAGAAGGCTGGAATAGCAAGTTCTTCACCGACACTGGAAAATCCTTCAGGAGAGACTATTCAGTCTCTTTTTAAGAGGATTCCCCAGAAAGTACTAGGGTTGGAGGAAGGAAAAAGAATTTTGAGTCCTGATGACTGTCCCTGAGTCATACATATGAACTGTAATTCACTCACGACCGATCCTCACCTGATCGAGGTGATGGTGGACAAGGGATTTTCGCAAGGTTGAACGAGCCATGGAATCCGGCAAGAAAACTGTTCTGGTCATTGGCGCAACCGGCGTCATCGGAGGGGCACACGTCCGTAGTCTTGCGGGTCGGGAGGATGTTGACGTGGTGGCGCTCTCCCGGCGGGAATTGGGGGTTCAGGCAAGCAACCTCCGACACCTTGCCCTCGACTTGATCTTGCAGGTAACTCTCTCCTCCAATGCCTTGGAGGCCGTGACCCACATGGTCTATGCCGCATTCGTAGACGCTCCGAACTGGGAGGCTCAGCAACAGCCCAATTGCGAACTCTTTGCTTCCGCTCTGGATTTGATCGAAAGGCACTGCCCCGCACTCCGGCATGTCACTCTGTTGCAGGGGATGAAAGCATACGGAAGTTACCTTGGGCCGTTCAAGACCCCGGCCAAAGAAGAGGACCCCCGCATTCCTCAGGGGCATTACTACTACGATCAGCAGGATGCCCTCACCCAGCGTTCCTCCGCGTGTGGGTGGACGTGGACGGCGCTGCGTCCCCATGTAGTCTTGGGACCAGCACGAAATTCCCCACAGAACCTGATCGCTGTCATCGGGGTCTATGCGAGCCTCCTCAAGGCAAGAGGAGAGCCGCTGACGTTCCCTGGAGCACCCGCCACCTTTGACGTGATCTATCAAGCAACCGATGCAGGCCTGCTTTCCCAGTCCATTGAATGGGCGGGAATCGAACCTCGGGCCGCTGGGGAGGTGTTCAACATCACTAATGGGGACTTTTTCCGCTGGCGTCATGTCTGGCCCAAGATTGCAGACCTGTTTGGAATGGAAGCCGCCGGGGTGGAGCCGAGGACGCTGGTGGATTGGATGCAGGAGGCCAACTCCCTTTGGGACGAACTCATTGCCCGTCATGACTTGGAGCCAAATCCGCTGGAGGACCTCGTGTCGTGGAGGTTTGCGGACTACGTTTTCGGAACGACCTGGGACGTGATGGCAAGCACCTTCAAATGCAGGCGCGCAGGGTTTCTGGAATTTGTGGACAGTGAGCAGGTACTGCTGGAACGTCTGGCCGAATTGAGAACCTTGAAGATTGTGCCCTGAGAGGGAACCCGGAGGTCCACTCCCCATGCAAGATTGCTGGAGTTGGTTGCTTTCTTCCAGCAAATCTGGCGTATTGTTTTCAACCGCTTGAGCTGATTCCCCTTGATCAGTGAGAATTTTTCTGTAGAGACCGCGCATGCCCGAACGCTGCAGCCGCCGCTCCTATGTGAGCTACATTGACAAGTCTCGCGAGTACTACGCAGCCCACGGCTATGCCCAGCCCTACCAGTGGCCCTACCATCAAGAGGTCCCGTTTGCGCCTCTCAGCAAACTTCTGTCGGACTGCACTGTTGGGTTGGTGACCACCGCCACCCTGCCCATGCATTGGCAGTTGCCGGAAGGGCAGACACACCCGCAGAAGCACCCCTACGCCGAGCTGGACAGCCAGTTGAACCTTATATGAAACCCACTCTCTAAGGCTGATGATGCCTGAGAGGTAGAGGAAAGGGGGGCATTAGTGATTCCCCCCACAACACAATTCAAGACACAGGCTCCAAAGGCATGACTGGAGTAATGACAGCATCGGTATGGTCAAAATGGGATCAAGCATTTTGTCAATAGCCTCAAAGGTCTCCGACTCAGCTATCATGTAGATCGTATGCGATGGTCTTTGTCCAGTCATGTACCGCCATTCTCAATGCACCGCCGTATTACGGGGAAGTAAAAATCACCATCCCCGGCAGCCAAGGCACCATCAAATACCCGCGCGGTTGCGGCCGCACCCTCGGCTGACAGGCCGAACGCTTCCGCCAACTCACGCGCATAGGACAGATCCTTCGCGGCGTAGCGGACTGAGAACGCACGTGCGGGATAATCGTTCGGGAGAAGACTTTTAACCCCGTGATTGCGGAGCGCGAAGCTATCGCCGGATGATTTGCTCATCACATCGAACAGGACCGACCCGTCAACGCCTGCGTGCTCGGCGATGGATACCGCCTCAGCCAGCGCATTCACGGTCTGGAACAGCACCATGTTGTTCATGATCTTCACGACTTGTCCGCTTCCTGCCGGGCCGCAATGGATGATGTCCCGCCCCATCGTGGCAAGCAGCGGTTCGATTTCAGAGAATACCGCCTCGACACCTCCTACCATGATCGCAAGCGTGCCGTCAAGCGCCGCCTGGCGTGTCCTGGCCACGGGAGCATCGGCGAATCGAACGCTACGCGCCTGCAGGTCCGCCTCAATCCTGCGCATGAGCAAAGGCGGGCTGGTTGACATGTCAACCAGCGTCTGTCCCCCCTGAAACCGTTCAATCAGCAGGTTTTCACCGCCGTATAGCCGAGCCTCGACCTCTGCCCCGCCTGGAAGACAGAGCAACACTGTGTCGCTGGCCTCCACCAGTTCGGCGGCGCTTGCCATTGCCGTCGCCCCCTCCGCCGCGAGACGCGCGACCGGCGTCTGGGACAGGTCGAAAACATTGACCGTGTAACGCGCCGAACGCACGATGTTGCGGCACATCGCCTCGCCCATCACGCCAAGCCCAATGAAGCCGACCCTTGTCATAAGCTCACCTTCCTCAACATTATTAACCCTCAAATGTGGCAATTATCTCATCCACCGTCATGATGTCCGCGAGGGGGCGCATGGCTGCAAGCGCGTTTTCATGCTGTTGGTGGGTTGCGGTGGAACAGGCATCCGAGGCGACCGCCACCTCGTAACCGATATCGGTCGCATGGCGGACCGTGCCTTCGACCGTATAGGCCGTCGACACGCCGCAGCAGACCAGGCGGCGGATGCCAAGAGAGAACAGCGCCTCTTCAAGGGTAGAATTGTAAAATGCGCTGTTGCGGGTATGGGTGATAACGATTTCGTCCCTCCGGGGCTCCAGCCCATCGATAAACTCCACGCCCCATGTCCCCTCCTGCCAGGACCCGAGCTCGACCCATTCCCTGATGAGCGCTGTATTGGCCGGCACGCCGCGATAATCCGGTGGCACCGCAAGCCGGATATGGATGATCGGAACACCTGCGCGCCTGGCCCCCGCGAAGAGGCGTTTGGCATTGTCCAGGCGTTTCTGGCGCCATGCGCTGTCAGCGGCGATGCCAACCTTGATCTTGCCATCCGGGTGACAGTTCTCGTTCTGATAATGATTGGCAACGATCGCGATATCCTGCTTCATCCTGAATTATTCATCAACTTTTACAGTGAACGAAAACTAAGCGTATTTCTCAAGGAACTGCCTGCTTAAAGAATTATGCGGCAGCTCCACTTAACCGATGTAAATGAGGTCATCCTCTATAGAATCAAAGATAAAGTTAGAGATTATTCAAGGCCATCTCGAAAGAAATTGGAGAGATGACTGACCTGCCCCCTTTAAGTGGTCCAAGTTGAATGTTAGTTTATCATACTAGTTTCATCGAATTGCAACAATGATTCAGGAGCAGGAGGTTTCCATTTCAAATCACTGTGAGGCCTCACAGTATTGTAGTGGACCCGCCATTGTTCAATAAGAATCTTCGCCTCCTTGAGCGTATGGAAGATCTCTCCATTGAGCAGTTCGTTCATGAGTAGCCCATTGAATGACTCGTTGTAGCTATCCTCCAAGCGCGGATTCAACTCGTAAGTGCAACAGGTGGTTTGATTCCTGAGAATAGCTGATT
>CAJWCD010000091.1:0-15242 GCA_913020725.1 uncultured Pseudomonadota bacterium | reverse complement strand
GTAGCTGGCATCAGAACCGGTGTTGCGCCATATGCTTTAACCACAGCAGCAGCTGACTTGGAAGGCACTCGGATTTTCATGCCCTTCATGTCAGAAGGAGAATGCACCGGTTTGGTGTTGCTCATAATGACGGCAGGGGCCGTTGCAAATGCCGCTAGAGGTCGTGTACCCCGATACTCTGCGCGTAAATATTTGTCCATCACCTTCCATATTTTACGCGTCGCATCTTCAGGATTATCTGCTACGCCAGGTAGTTCCACCAATAGGTTACGAGGAAACAATGGCGAGGTATAACCCTGTAAACCGTAGCTAATTTCTGCTATGCGCTTCACCGCCCGCTGGTACTGTTCAAGTGGTCCTTTACCTAATTCACCAGACGGATACACCTTGATATTCACGGAACCGTTGGTTGCGGCCTTCAGATCTGCAGCTAGTTTTAAAAATATGGGCTTATGCAGAACGTAAATAGGGGGCACAAAACTCGCTAATTTTAAAACCTTTTGTGCATGGGCAGAAGGTATTGTCGCCAAAGCGGAAAACACCAGTGCACAGAAAAATACTGTGGAAATTAGCCGTATTTTCATTTTAGTTACTCCTCCACGTTTTAAATTTTAGAATTAGATAACCTAGTCACCCGAATAGGCTTGGTAGATTAAGTTGATGTTCTTTAGCACACTGGATAGCATCCTCATAGCCTGCATCAGCATGACGCATGACGCCACTGCCACAGTCATTGACCAGCACATTGGCAAGGCGTTTGGCGGCCGCTTCTGTGCCATCGGCGACAATCACCATGCCAGAATGCTGGGAGAAGCCCATGCCGACCCCGCCGCCATGATGAATGGACACCCAAGTGGCACCAGAGGCTGTATTGAGCATAGCATTTAGAAACGGCCAGTCGGAAACTGCATCTGAACCATCAATCATGCCTTCCGTTTCCCGATTGGGGCTGGCTACTGAACCGGAATCCAAATGATCCCGTCCAACTACTAGAGGAGCCGACAGTTCTCCATTTTTCACCATTTCATTGAAGGCCAGGCCAATGCGATGACGGTCACCCAATCCAAGCCAGCAAATACGGGACGGTAGACCCTGAAATTTGATGCGTTCCCTGGCCATGGTAAGCCAATTATGAAGATGTGGACTTTTCGGCATCAGTTCCTTGACTTTAGCATCTGTCTTATAGATATCCTCCGGATCACCGGAAAGCGCGGCCCAACGGAAGGGGCCGATGCCCCGGCAGAGCAGGGGACGGAGGTACGCCGGGATGAAGCCCGGAAACGCGAAGGCGTCCTGCAAGCCTTCTTCAAGCGCGAACTGGCGGATGTTGTTGCCGTAATCAACCGTGGGGATGCCTTGATTCCAGCAATCGAGCATCGCCTGCACATGCACCTTCATGGAAGCCCGGGCGGCCTGTTCCACCGCCTTCGGATCGTTTTTCTGCTGGGTCCGCCATTTCTCCAGCGTCCAGCCGATGGGCAAGTAGCCATTCACTGGATCGTGAGCGGAGGTTTGGTCTGTGACGAGGTCTGGGCGAATTCCGCGACGGACCAGTTCCGGGACAATCTCAGCAGCATTGCCGAGCAGCCCGACCGAAACGGCGCGGCCTTCCGCTTTCGCCTGCTCCAGGATTGCCAGCGCCTCGTCCAGCGTGCCGGCCTTCTCGTCGAGGTAGCGGGTGCGCAGGCGGAAGTCGATGCGGGTCGGATCGCACTCCACGGCAAGGCACGAGACTCCGGCCATCGTCGCTGCAAGCGGTTGTGCCCCGCCCATGCCGCCAAGTCCGGCAGTGAGAATCCAGCGTCCAGACCAATCCCCGCCGTAGTGCTGCCGTCCGGCCTCGACGAAGGTTTCGTAAGTGCCCTGCACAATGCCTTGTGAGGCGATGTAAATCCAACTGCCCGCCGTCATCTGTCCGAACATCATCAATCCTTTGCGGTCGAGTTCGTTGAAATGATCCATCGTCGCCCAGTGCGGGACGAGGTTCGAGTTGGCAATCAGGACGCGGGGCGCGTCGGCATGGGTGCGAAACACGCCAACAGGCTTTCCGGACTGCACAAGCAGCGTCTCGTCGTCGCCCAGCGTCTTCAGGGTTTCGGTGATGAGGTCGAAGTCCTTCCAAGTGCGGGCGGCCTTGCCGATGCCGCCGTACACCACGAGTTCGTCGGGGTTCTCAGCAACCTCCGGATCGAGGTTGTTCATCAGCATCCGGTACGGGGCTTCGGTGAGCCATGAGCGGCAGTTGAGTTTGGTGCCACGAGGGGCGCGAATCGTCCGGGGAGTGTGATGCGAGTCAGGCATGGCTATGTTTCTTTGCTGAGGTGGATGATGCCCGTCACAACGTCTTCCAGACGAGTCAGGAGTGATTTGAGGTGGGGCCGGAGAGAACCCGCACGATCCGGTCGATAGGACCACGGCGTGACTTCCTCCATGTAAGTGATTTGCGACAGTTCGAGTTGGATGGCGTGAACGCCGTTGACAGGATTGCCGTAATGCCGAGTGCTCCAGCCGCCCTTGAAGCGTCCGTTCAACACGGAAGTGACGCCTTCCGCTGCCGAACAAACCGCAAGCGCCGCCTGCTCGATTTCCAGAGCGCAGGTGGTTCCGTTGTTCGTGCCAAGGTTGAAATCCGGGAGTTGTCCCTCGAAGAGGAACGGCAACCGGGAACGAATCGAGTGGCAGTCGAACAGCAGCGCGATGCCGTGCTGCTTCCGGACACGCTCAATCTGCTCCGCGAGGGCCGCATGGTAGGCCGCGTGGTACGTTTGCCGCCGCTGCTCGATTTCCGCCTCGTCTGGCTCAGTGCCGTCACGATAGATCGGCTCTCCCTCAAAATCGACGGTGGAACACAACCCAGTGGTGTTCTGTCCTGGATAAAGCGATACTCCGGAAGGGTCGCGGTTTGCGTCGATGACGTAGCGCGAGAAGGTCGCCTGCACGACGGTCGCTTCCGGGAGCAGGCCGTCGTAGAGTTGGTGGATGTGCCAGTCTGTGTCGGCGAGATCACGGCCACGCTCGTTCAGCCGCTCGGCCAGTTCGGGCGGAAGGTGGGTTCCGCCGTGTGGCTGCCCAAGGATAACGGGGCTGCTGCCTGTGGTGACTGCAACGGGGTTCATTCAAGCCTCCAGTTTTGGAAATAAGTTTTCCCCTGCCTTTTCGATCAAAATCCCATTCCGGATAAGTCGGGCGGCAGTTTCCAAATCTGGAGCCATGTAGCGGTCTTCCTGCAATGCTGGAATTTCGGAGCGCACCACGGCCAGCACGTTTTGCAGGGTGGTGCTGGTGGCGAGCGGTTTGCGGAATTCCAAGCCTTGGGCAGCAGCAAGCAACTCAATCCCCAAAATTCGCCCAAGGTTGTCCACCATCCGCAGCAACCGCCGCGCCGCGTGAGCCGCCATCGAAACGTGATCCTCCTGGTCGGCGCTGGTCGGGGTCGAGTCGGTGGAACAAGGATTGGCGAGGTGCTTGTTTTCCGACATCAGCGCGGCGGACGTGACCTCCGCAATCATGAAGCCGGAATTGACTCCAGCATCCGGAGAAAGAAACGGCGGCAGACCAAAATTGAGGTTGGGATCCACCAGCAAAGCCACACGCCGCTGGGCAATCGCTCCGATTTCTGCAAGCGCGAGGGCGGTTTGATCGGCAGCAAAAGCAACAGGTTCGGCGTGGAAATTTCCTCCGGAGACAATTGTGCCGTCACTGAGGACAAGCGGGTTGTCTGTAACTGCATTGGCCTCGACGACAAGGGTTTGGGCGACATGTCGGAGCAGATCGAGGCAAGCTCCGGTCACTTGGGGCTGGCAGCGAATGCAGTAGGGGTCTTGCACCCGCACATCATCGTTGCGGTGCGATTCCCGGATTTGGGAGCCGGACATCAGGTTGCGGAGTGCTTGAGCCGCAGCGATTTGCCCTTGGTGTCCGCGCAGGGTGTGGATTTCGGGATGGAAAGGAGCCGTCGAGGCCA
This sequence comes from uncultured Pseudomonadota bacterium, assembly GCA_913020725.1. GTDB lineage: Bacteria > SAR324 > SAR324 > SAR324 > NAC60-12 > UBA8110. The sequence continues at coordinate 11,278 of CAJWCD010000091.1, read as the reverse complement.
TTGCTGCATCGGTGGAAAGTGCTCCAGTGATCAAGGCGCCCAACGCGCAGCGCCAGCCCTCAAACACCCCGGCCAGGGCGAGGGCCGTGGAAACCTGAGTGCCGTTGATCAGCGCCAGACCTTCCTTCGCACCAAGCGTCAAGGGAGCGCGGTCAATCGCGGCCAAGGCTTCGGCGCCGGACATCACTTGTCCCGCAAAGGTCGCCTGCCCTTCGCCGATCAGCACGGCGGTCATGTGCGCCAGCGGAGCGAGGTCTCCGGACGCACCCACCGAGCCTTGGGCAGGAATCACGGGCAACACCCCGTGGGCGAGCAAAGCCTCGATCTGCTCGATCACCACCCAGCGCACTCCGGAAGCCCCGCGCCCCAAGGAGAGCAGCTTGAGTGCCATCACTAGCCGCACCGCCGATTCTGGAAGCGGATCACCGACTCCGCAGCAGTGCGAGAGGATCAAGTTACGCTGCAAGAGAGTGGTCTGTTCCGGAGGGATGCGAGTGCTGGCGAGCTTGCCAAAACCGGTGTTGACGCCATAAACCGGATTGCTGCCCTCGGCGGCTTCAGCCACACGACGCGCGGCGGTTTCCACAGACTCCCGTGCTTCCGGAGCCAGTCGCAGGGCTGGACTTTCCCAGTAAAGTTGGGCAAGTTCGTCAAGGGTGGTGGTTCCCGGCGTGAGCGTCAAAGTCACGAAACATCTCCGAAAATGCGTTGGTGCAGCGGGTTGAAGCCGACGCGGTAGGCGAGTTCGGCGGGTTGATCCACATTCCAAACCGCGAGTTCCGCTTTTTTCCCGACCTCCAGTGTCCCGACTTGTTCAGCAATGCCCAAAGCTCTGGCGGCCTCGCGGGTCACTCCGGCAAGGCTTTCCTCCGGAGTCATCCGAAAGAGCGTGCAGGCCATGTTTATGCAGAGCAGCAACGAGGTCAGCGGCGAGGAGCCGGGATTGCAGTCGGTGGCGATGGCGATGGGAACCCCGGCTTGGCGCAGGCCATCCAGCGGCGGGAGTTTTGTTTCTCGAAGCGTGTAGAACGCACCGGGAAGCAGCACCGCGATCGTTCCAGATTTTGCCATAGCCTCGATTCCGGCTTCGTCGAGGTACTCCAAATGATCGGCGGACAAGGCACCGTAGGAAGCGGCCAGTGCGGTTCCTCCGAGATTCGAAAGCTGTTCGGCGTGGAGTTTCACTGGAATGCCCAGTGCTTGCGCCTTGTCAAAGACACGAGCCATCTGTTCCGGAGAAAAAGCAATGCCCTCGCAAAAACCATCCACTGCGTCCGCGAGTCCTTCGGCATGAGCGGCGGGCAGGCTTTCCCCGCAGACAAGGGCGATGTACTCGTCTACTTTTCCAGTGTATTCTGGAGGAATCGCGTGGGCACCGAGAAAGCTGGTCTGCACGCGCACCTTGCGTGCTTCGCCCAGCTTGCGGGCTACGCGCAGCATTTTGAGCTCGGTTTCCACATCGAGACCGTAGCCGGACTTGATCTCGATGGTACCCATGCCCTCGGACAGCAACGCCTCCAGTCGTGGCAAGGCTTGGGCAAGCAACTCATCCTCCGAGGCGTTGCGGGTTGCCGTCACTGTGCTGAGGATGCCGCCACCGCGTCGGGCGATTTCCTCGTAGCTCGCACCCTCCAGCCGCAACTCGAACTCTGTGGCGCGGCTGCCACCATAAACCAGATGCGTGTGGCAGTCCACCAACGCGGGTGTGACCAGTCGGCCAGCCAAGTCCCGGCAAGCGGCCCCGGCATAGCTTTCCGGAAGTTCACTCTCGGAGCCAATCCACGCGATTTTCCCCTTGGACACGACCACGGCCCCGCGCTCGATCAGGCCATAGGGCGAGCTTCCCGGAACCATCGTGGCCAGCTTTGCATTTCGTAAGACGGTGGTGGTTGCAGCCATTGCAGTGATCTTCGTTGGAGCATTCTCGATTCATCTTGTCGAAGATTTTATATGCTTATAAGATTGTTTTGTCAATACAAAAATACAACGATACACTTATAATCTGACGATGGACGAAACACAAGTCCCCCTCATCCAAGACCGCATTCACTCCATCCGAGGACAGACTGTGATCCTCGATTCCAACCTTGCCGACCTCGACGGAGTGACCACCAAAGCCCTGAATCAGGCTGTCGCTCGAAACAAGGATCGCTTCCCTGAAGATTTTTCGTTTATCCTGAATAATCAGGAGGTTACAAACTTGAGGTCACAAATTGTGACTTCAAGTTCTGGATATGGAGGCCGTCGGTACTCACCTCGCGTCTTCACCGAACACGGGGCACTGATGGCCTCGACGGTTCTCCGCTCAGAGCAGGCGACCGCGATGAGCCTCTTCATCATGCGTGCGTTTGTGAAAATGCGGGAAGCCTTGGCCACCAACCAGAAAATCCTGCAACGGCTTGCCGAGATCGAAAAGACTCTGCTCTCCCATGACAGCGCCCTGCGCGACCTGTACCAAAAGCTCCGGCCTCTGCTCAGTCCACCGGACACGAATCCCAAACCTCAGATTGGCTTCAAGCCAGACCCAAAAGCCTGATCCACGATAAGAAACCCATGAAACTTTTTGCAGAACTGGCCCTGACCTCCACGGGTTGGGAAAAGAACGTCCGGGTGACGATTGACGAACGCGGGTGCATTGCCGCCGTGGAATCCGGAATCGAGGCCAACGGCGAAGATCAGCAGTTGAAAGGCCGCATTCTGCTCCCCGCTTTGGCGAATCTGCACAGCCACGCCTTCCAACGCGCAATGGCTGGACTCACCGAGCAACGACTGACCGGACGGGACAGTTTCTGGAGTTGGCGGGAACTGATGTATCGTTTTCTGGAACGCCTGACTCCGGAGCACATCGAGGCGATTGCAGCACTCGTGTTCATGGAAATGCTCGAATGCGGCTATGCGTCGGTGGGCGAGTTCCATTACGTTCACCACCAAGTAGGAGGAACGCACCACGACAACATTGCAGAAACCTCGCTACGAGCCATTGCCGCCGCGCAGCAAACCGGAATCGGCCTCACGCACCTGCCCGTGTTCTACATGCAGGGCGGGGTGGACGGCAAGGCACTCGCGGGAGGCCAGTTGCGCTTTGGCAACTCTCCGGACGAGTTTGCCCATCTGCTAGAGCAAGCACAGGCCGCACTCTCCAAAGCTCCGGAGGATTATGTGCTGGGCATCGCGCCGCACTCGCTGCGGGCGGCTGCTCCGGAAGCACTGGCAACGATCACGGATGCGCGGCCAAGCGGACCAATCCACATCCACATTGCAGAGCAAGTGAAAGAGGTTGAGGAACTTCAAGAAAGTTACGGCGCCCGTCCGGTGGAGTGGCTGCTGCACAACCGTCCAGTTGATGCTCGCTGGTGCTTGATCCACGCGACTCACATGACTCCGGAAGAAACGGCGGCTTTTGCAAAATCCGGAGCCGTTGCGGGCTTGTGTCCGATCACCGAAGCCAACTTGGGCGATGGCATTTTCGACGGGCCGAGATTCTTGGCTTCCGGAGGAAAATACGGGGTGGGGTCTGATTCCAATGTACGCATCTCGCTTGTAGAAGAACTGCGCTTGTTGGAGTATGGCCAGCGCCTTGCGCAACAGGCCCGCAATGTGCTGGTCCCGGAATCCGGCTCGGTGGGGCGAGCGCTTTATGAAAGTGCCTTGGCCGGAGGTGCGCAGGCATTGGCTCGCAACTCCGGGAGGATCGAAGCCGGACGCTGGGCGGATTTGCTCACGCTCGATGCAGAGTCACTTTTGATGTGGGGCTGCGCCGAAGACGAGATTTTGGACCGCTGGATTTTTGCAGGAGATGATTCACTTGTGAGAGAAGTCTGGTCGGCAGGGCGTGCGGTGGTAGAAAACGGACGGCATGTGCAACATGAACAAATCGCAAGGCGCTACCGCTTCGTGATTCAGGAACTTCAAGAAGGGGAATGATGAGAAAAACCAACACAGGAGTCCCGATTTATCTGCACATCAAGCAGGTGGCTCGTGAGCGTATTCAATCCGGCGAATGGAAGCCCGGTGCGTTGATTCCGGGGGAGGAAGCCTTGTCCAAGGATTTCGGCTGTGCTCGCGTGACCGTCCACCGAGCACTGCGGGAACTTGCCGAGGAAGGTGTCTTGGAGCGGCGGCGTAAAGCGGGGACCCGTGTCACGGTGCCAGTGTCACGCTCGGCGAGTTTCGCCATCCCGCGCATTGATCTGGAGATTGAGGGCACGGGATCAGTGTATCGCTATGCCCTCTTACACCGCAAAATAGGGGTTCCGTCAGCGGCAATTCGGGGCAAGTTGGAATCCGGCCCCAAAGTCCGTGCCCTGCATTTGCGCTGCCTGCACTACGCGAACGAGGTGCCGTATCAGTTGGAGGAACGTTGGATTAACTTGGACACCGTTCCGGAAGCGGGCAAGGAGAGTTTTGAGGAAATCGGCCCCAACCGCTGGCTGGTGGAGCGTGTGCCGTGGACCGATGCCGAGCATGTGCTTTCCGCCGCAAACGCCACTGCGGAAGAAGCCGAGCTGCTGGAGGTTGCAGAAAATGACGCGCTCTTCGTGGTGGAGCGCCGCACCTGGAGCCAAGGCAACCTCGTCACCTACACCCGCCTCTGTCATCCGGGACGGCTCTACCGGATGCGCACGGCCCTGCGTTAGGGCGAACTCATAACTCAGGCCGTTCCACCACCCATGTAGATGCGGGAGTACCCTTCCTTCAGGTTGGCGTGGATTTGAGTCATGCGCATCTGGATGTGGTTGCTGATTCTTTCAAGAGCCATCTGCTTGTCCCGTTTCCGGATCGCAGCAAGGATACTCAGGTGTTCGTCCGGAACCAGCGATTTTTCATCATCCATGTCCACCCAGCGCACAAAGCGGATCCGGGCGTTGACGTTCTTCAGGCTGCGCAGGATTTCCTGATTGTTGGACAACCCGGCAATGCTTTCATGAAAGTATTCGTCAATTCGGAGCAGTTCGGTGCCTAGGTGTTCTTCGTAGGCAATGCTTGTCTTCTGAACAAAGTCTTCCAGTTCATCAATTTCCTGCTCTGTAGCGTTGTCCACTGCAGAGCGCACACACGCCCGCTCCAGTGCCTCCCGCAGGCCGTAGAGGTCCAGCACCAGCTTGGGTTCGAGTGGTCGGCAAAAGAAACCCTTTCCGGAGGAAAAGTCGAAAAACCCCTCTGCCGTGAGTCGGTTCAGCGCCTCCCGTAGTGGAGTTCGGCTCACTCCAAGCTGCTCGGACAGCACACTCTCATTCAGCCGCTCCCCAGGCTTGAATTTGAAGGTAACGGCCATTTCCTGGAGAACCTGGTGCAGGTGTTCGACACTGCCCTCCTTCCCCACGGGAGCTTTACTGCTGTGCTTCACGGTGTCTGCCTGAATTGCGAGAACATTCATGGATAAGAAACTGAAACTGCAAATTAAAATAGAAGTCCATTCTCAAAGCACCCAAGGAGCTTCTATTGTTTTTTTGCAGAGTAGCATTTTTTTTATTGACAGCAAACCCTTTTGTATTCTATGCTTCATACAACACTGCATACAGTCTTGGATGCAGGATTGCACGACAGTGTGCCGAAAATACCTGATCCGTGGCAAAAAGTGGTTTTGTTGCAGATTCTCTGTTGAAACGCAGAGCCAAACTGCTTCTGAATTGGGTATGAACTGGGCAGGAGAGGTGGTAGCTCAGGCTCTTCTTGCCCAGATGCGAGGGATGGAACTGCCATCCCATCCCTCTCTCTCCTCAGCGCGGGGCTTCGGTCCCGCGTATGAATTGTAACCAGAGTTGACCCCATGTCCAACTTTAACGAGTACCCCTTCGCTGCTTTCAAAGTCAAAAGTACTACTTCCTGCACGCATCAGCAATTGGATGATGCGGTGAGTTCTTTTCTGAAAGGTGGTGGCACCATCAAGCGCATCGAACCTGTTGATCCCCATCCGGATTCCAAAAGCTTCTTGGCCTGCCGGACCCAAGCACCACCGCACCAGTTCAATCTGCACCCGCTCGCCTAAGTCGATTCCCACATACCTTGCTGCGCTGAGTAAAAAGGAGCCTTCGTTCAAATTGAGTGGGGTTCCTTTTTTTGTGGGCACTCGCTTCCGTAACGATGCCACCGCCTGCTCAGGGCTTGCGCTTCGGAGCCATTGTTTTCTTGGGATTGCTAAAATGGTGGACATCCCTGCGATTTCATGTCTTAAAGGTAAGTGACTTTGACAACCCTGCCACCTTGGAAATCCGTGAACCCGCACAAGCAAGCAAACACCACCGACCCAGCACTTCCTCAACTTCCGCAAACCCTGCGCTGGAACAACGGACAGTTTTTTCTGCTCGACCAAACTCGGCTCCCCTTGGAGACGGTCGAGGAACGCCAAGATTCCGTTGAGCAAGTTTGGGAGTCCATCAAGCAACTCAAGGTGCGTGGTGCCCCGGCACTTGGGATTGCAGGGGCTTACGGGTTGGTCGTTGCAATGCAGGAACAGCAGACCCTCGCAACTGCCGACTACCTCAAGGAACTCCAGCGGCAGGCGGATTATCTCGACAGTTCCCGCCCGACCGCTGTGAATCTGCACTGGGCCCTCCAGCGTATGCTCCAAAAGGCGGAAGCGCTTGCCAAGGAATCTGCGGGGACGATCCACCAAGCCCTGACGGAGGAAGCCCTCGCCATCCACGAGGAGGACCGCGCCCTCTGCCGAGGTATTGGTGAGGCGGGATTGTCGTTGATTTCGGAAGGCTCCGGAGTGCTGACGCATTGCAACGCCGGTTCGCTGGCGACCTCTGAACTCGGGACCGCCACCTCACCAATGTATCTTGCCCACGCGCAAGGCACGCGCTTCCGGGTGTACGCTGACGAAACCCGCCCCCTGTTGCAAGGAGCGCGGTTGACGAGTTGGGAGTTACAACAGTCCGGAATTGATGTGACGCTGATCTGTGACAACATGGCCGCAACCACAATGGCGCAAGGGCTGATCGACCTTGTCATCGTCGGCGCGGATCGCGTGGTAGCGAACGGTGATGCCGCCAACAAGATCGGCACTCTCGGCGTGGCAATCCTCGCCAAGCATTTTGACATTCCGTTCTATGTCGCATGTCCCTACTCGACGATTGATTTCAACACCCTTTCCGGAGACGAAATCATCATCGAGGAACGCGATGCAAACGAGGTCACAAACTTCGGTGCGAAGCCCACCGCTCCGGACGCCATGCAAGTTCTCAATCCGGCGTTCGATGTCACGCCTGCCGAACTGGTCTCCGGCTTGATCACCGAACGGGGCATCCTACGCCCACCTTACACCGAATCCCTGCGACAGCACTACGCCTGAACCTTTTGCCTTTGACTGTTTAGCCAAGAACGCGAAGGGTTTTCTCTTGGAGTTCCTGCGCGCACTTCGTGGCTGAAATCCGAAATCAGAAAACCAAAAATGCCCGACTCATCCCTTTGCTTCAAAACCGCCACTGAACTTGCCACTCTACTTCGCACTCGCAAGGTCTCTGCGGTCGAAGTGTTGGAGGCGCATCTCGCCCAGATCGAGCGCGTTAATCCACAGGTGAATGCCATCGTCACCCTCGTTCCGGAACAAGCTCGTCAGCAAGCTGAGGCTGCTGATGCGGCGGCAGCTCGTGGAGCTGAACTTGGTCCGTTGCACGGACTTCCGGTTGCGCACAAGGATTTGGTTGAAACCAAAGGCATCCGCACCACTTTCGGTTCCCCAATCTTCGCAGACAATGTTCCGCAGCAAGACGCGCTGCTCGTGCAGCGGATGAAGGAGGCGGGAGCCATCACGATTGGCAAAACCAACACGCCGGAATTCGGAGCCGGTTCTCAAACCTTCAACGCCGTTTTTGGTGCCACCAAGAACCCGCACGATCTCACAAAAACCTGTGGCGGCAGTAGTGGTGGGGCGGCGGTTTCGCTTGCTTGCCGGATGCTGCCAATCGCCGATGGCAGTGACCTTGGCGGCTCACTCCGCAACCCTGCGAGTTTTTGCAATGTCGTCGGATTCCGCACCTCAACCGGACGGGTGCCTTCGTGGCCGGGTCCGGGTTGGAACACCTTTGCAGTCGATGGTCCAATGGGCCGGACCGTGGAGGATGTTGGGCTGCTGCTCAGCGTGATGGCCCAGCCGGATCAACGGGATCCGTTGTCCCTCACCGATTCAGGAGTGCAATTCCGACAACCGCTAGGCCGTGATTTCAAAGGAGTCCGGGTTGGTTGGAGTTCTGATCTCGGTGGGCTGCCGGTGGATAAACGGGTGTTGCAGACGCTGGAAAAAGGTCGTGCCGTGCTGGAAGCCATCGGTTGCGAGGTGTCCGAGGATTTTCCGGATTTTTCAGGAGCCGATGATATTTTCAAAACATGGCGGGCGTGGCTGTTTGAAATGAAACACGGCGAGACGATCAAGAGTAAGCGCGAGCAGATGAAAAGTACAGTGATTTGGAATATTGAAGCCGGACAACAGCTCACCGGGCCAGAGTTGGGGCGTATGGAACTGCGACGCACGGCACTGTACCACCGTGTCCGGGAGTTCATGGAAACCCATGAATTCCTCTGCCTACCCGTCGCGCAAGTGCCGCCGTTTCCAGTCGAACAGGAGTACATCACCGAAATCAACGGCACTCCGATGGAAACCTATCTCGACTGGATGCGCTCGTGCTACTTCATCACGGTCACGGGACTGCCGGCGATTTCGGTGCCGTGCGGATTCACCGAGGATGGCCTGCCCGTCGGTTTGCAAATCGTTGGACGCTCACGGGATGAACTCGGCGTCTTGCAGTTGGCCCACGCCTTTCAACAGGCCAATCCCGCCTGGCAGCAGGTTCCGGAAGTTGCGCAACCGAATTGATTCCGATTTTTGAAACTCTTCGTTCTCGACTCGCTCCTACCCCCAGCGGTCACCTACATCTTGGCAATGCCTGCAATTTTCTGCTGACATGGGCACTGGTGCGCAGTCGGGGCGGACAACTCTGGTTGCGAGTCGATGACCTTGATGCGAACCGCGCTAAGCCGGAGTTTTTGGAATCGTTGTTTCGGGATTTGGACTGGCTCGGTTTGGATTGGGATTCCGGCCCGGAAGGTCCAGAGGAGGTCCGGAAAACATCGTCACAGCAACTCCGGCTCGACCGCTACGAAGCCGCCTTGTCGCAACTCCGGAAGCAGGGCGACCTCTTCGCCTGCAACTGTTCCCGCAAAGAGGTGCAGTTGGCATCCGGAGACGGACGCTATCCCGGAACCTGCCGGAGCCGCGACCTCGATTTTTCCGCCCCGGAAATCGCATGGCGGCTACGAATGCCGGAAACCGCACCCGTGACCATGCACGGCTGGATGGGCGCAACAGTTTCAGCGGATGCTGCGCATGTGGGAGACCTCGTGCTGCGCCGTCGTGACGGGATTCCTGCCTACCAAATCACCTCACTCGTGGACGACGTTGACCACGGCATCAACCTCATCGTCCGGGGTGCAGACCTCCGGGAATCCTCAACGATCCAACTCCATCTTGCTGAACGGCTAAAAAACGTTTCCTTCCTGCAAACCCGCTTTTTACACCACCCCCTCCTGATTCGACCCGACGGAGCCAAGCTCTCCAAATCGCAAGGAGACGCCACCCTCAAAGCCATGCGGGAGTCTGGCACGGAGGCCAGTGTGGTTTTTGAGAAGTTTGCTCGGTGGCTTGGCCTGCCGGAGGAATGTGGCGCCACATTGACGGACCTTCAGGCAGCAATTGCTTCTGACCTGCCCTGAGGTCCGCAGAACCTGCTTTTACAATCCAGTATACTGCTGATTTTACAGATTATTTTTGTGGTAAATTTTCAAGTAATTATTCCAAAAAAAGGCTTGACAGCCCTTTCCGCTTCGCTGTAAGTTATGCGTTAGGCTTAGGCGAACCGTCGGTTCCGGCCGTGGATGCACCCTTTTTTGCAAGGCAATGTAGCGATTCCATTTTATTCCCAATTCGTGACAAAACTGGAAAAGGCTGTGGCGGATGGTGCTGGTTATAGAGGTAAAGCCACCGAGGAGGCGCAGAATAGTTTGCGAATCTATAATTCGATGCTAAAGAATTTCCGCAGAATCGAATGCGTCTTGGGATAGTCGTATGTCGTAAAAACATAAATTAGCCTAATGAGAGGCTCAGCGAAGCGGAGACAGTCAATATGCGCTAACAAACGGATAAACCGGAGGTTCAGGGGGCACTTTTCGCTCCCCTGGAACCCTGTTATCTTAAACGTTAGGCTAAAGAGACGAAAATATTATGAAGTACAAGTATTACATTTGTGACGTTTTTACCAACCAGCGATTCGGTGGAAATCAATTAGCAGTGTTACCAGATGCAAGTGGTCTTACAGATAAACTAATGCAACAGATTGCCAGAGAATTCAATTTTTCCGAAAGTACATTCATTTTTCCATCGGAGAAGGGTAACACCCGGAAAGTTCGAATTTTCACCCCTTCTATAGAAGTACCCTTTGCAGGGCACCCAAATATTGGAACTGCATTCGTATTGGCATCTGTCGGTAAACTTGAAGAATTTGAGGAAACAATTGAAATTGTGTTTGAGGAAAAAGCGGGTTTAGTTCCGATAACTTTACGCAAACTTGAGGAAGGAAATCTTTGGTGTGAACTCAAAGCTCCGGAGAAGATTTCATTAGGAATGACAATATCAGTCGAAACATTCGCATCTTCAATATCGCTTCCTATAGGAGAAATAGTCACAGACACACATCTTCCTCAAGTTGCGTCGGTTGGTTTGCCTTTTCTAGTAGCAGAACTACGAGATCAGTCTTCGTTGAAGCGAGCGAGAGTCAATCTAGATGGATTCGAGGAGATAGCTGCCCAAGGTGTCACACCTGATGTTCACGTTTATATTCGAAGTAATGATGAATTTGATATTCGGGCACGAATGTTCGCACCTTTTGATGGTGTGCCGGAAGATCCTGCTACAGGAAGCGCCAATTGTGCTTTAGGTGGATTGCTCGCCCACTATGATGAAGCAAGGTCCGGAAATTTCGAATGGCGAATCTCCCAAGGAGCGGAAATGGGTCGTCCGAGTCTTCTAAAGACACGAGCTGAGAAAAAAGATGGTACGGTTATTTCCACTTGGATCGGCGGAAGTTGTGTAATGGTCAGTGAAGGCATGATTTACGTTGATTAAAACAATGCCTAACAAATTGATACATCGTAGCTAGAGATAGCGATTTTTATGGGACTTGTAGTAGAATAATAAGTTAGGGCTTGCTGAAAAAGTATTTTCAGCAAATAAAATTCAAGAAAGCTCAGGAAAACGCTGGCGTTTTGTGAGGATGAGCTA
>CAJWCD010000090.1:0-15333 GCA_913020725.1 uncultured Pseudomonadota bacterium | reverse complement strand
TGGATTGTAAAGGGGAAGATTTTCTTCGCAAACCGCTCAAGGGAACCGTCCTTGGCCATGGATTTGAGGGCAACATCAAGTCGTGACAGCAAGGCATCATTGCCCTTGCGCAACCCAATACCTACACCAATGCCAAAATATTCCTCCTCGGCAAGCTGCGGGCCCACCACTTCATAACCTGCCCCGTCGGGCTTGCTCAAAAAGCGGAGAAATGCCTTCATCGGGTTTGTCATGATTGCATCTACCCGACCGGCCTTGAGGTCCAGATACATTGCTTCGTTGGAATCATAATAGGCGATGTCTGCGTTGGGCACCTTGGCTTGGATCCAGTTATCGTAAGTCGTTGCCCGTTCGATGCCGATTCGCACCCCATTGAACCCATTGCGGTTTACAGAGCCATCCGCATTGAATAATTTGAGGTTTTTGGACTTGGCACCGATGAACTGTCCGATGGACACGCGATATGGGAAGGAGAAGTCAATCTTCTTCTTACGTTTGTTCGTGATGGACATGGACGCAACAATGAGATCAAACTTGTTCGCCAACAGAGCGGGGATCATGCCGTCCCATTTTTGACAGACAAAGTTGAGCTTTGCACCAATGCGCACAGCAACCTCCTTGGCAACATCAACATCGTAGCCCTGTAGTTGTCCACTGGAGTCTCGGTAGTTGAATGGGTGATAGGTACACTCCGTGCCAACACGAAGCGTTTCCGCCGAGGCAAGACTTGCCATCATAAAGCTCAGCACAATGCCTGAGACCACTACATTCATGAATATTTTCATGAGCTTCTCCTTATGTTCTTCAGTTCATTCAAAGAAACCAGCAGCCCGAACCGCTGGTCTTGGTTATGTCAACAACCCGTCATAGATCAGATTGATTGACCTCTGCAAGATATTGAATCCGGACAACTGACATCTAGCAAGTTGAATTATCAGGCTCATGTGAAATCTTGTGATGGAGAGGTGCCCTAATAGGCGTGGCAACAGAGTCTTCTTGCCCTGTTTCCCCACAGTCTGGTCGGGATTCAGTTCCAACAGAAAACTGATTGGATGAGTGCAAGAGCCTGATTTATGCCCTCAATGAAAGGCGCGGTTCCTCGAGTCCACAAACGCCAGGTTCAAAGACAACCAGCTTTCCTGCATGGGGTTGGTTGGGTTCCAGTGGAGTGGAACTTCCGGCGGCAATGCTGGTGACATAAAGCTGATCCAGCTTTGCTCCGCCAAAACCCGGACAGCTTGGCTTCTGGAAGGGCACGGCAAGCGAGCGATCCCACCGGCCATCCGGAGCAAAGCGATCCAGCCGCCAACCGTCGACCACCGCCAGCCAGTAGTAGCCCTCAGCGTCTACACACGCCCCGTCCGGACGCCCCGGTTCATCGAGGTATTGCGCGAAAACCTGCCGATCGAGCAAGGCTCCATCCTCCGGATTCAGACGGCATTGCCAGACGGTGCGGGCGTGGGTGTCCGCGAAGTAGAAGGTTTCGTCGTCCGGTGCAAAGGCGAGTCCGTTCCCCACTCCCACCGGACCCAACACGAACTCCGGGGATCGGCCCTCTTGCCAACGGAAAAGGCTTCCGTGCTGCTCTCCGGGAATCGTTGGATCGGCCATCGAGGAAATCCAGAGCCGCTGCTGGCGATCCACTTTGGAATCGTTGAGCCGCACTTTGGTGCTCGCCTCCGGTTCAATCTGGACGAGTGGTTGCAAAGTTCCGGCATCGAAATCGAACTTGGCGAGGGCGCGATCCTGTGCGATCACCAAGCCTCCGTCCGTGCGCAAGGCGAGCATTCCGGGCTTGCCGGGAACATTTCTGGTTTCCACGGTTCCGGAGGAAGGATCGAGCCGCAGGATTTGGCGACCCTTGATGTCCACCCAGTAAAGCCGTTGGGCGCGTTCGTCCCAAACTGGGCATTCGCCCAATTGGTTTGGAACCTCGTGAACGATTTCGTAATTGAGTTGCTCAGGTCCAGCGGCCATCAATCGTCAGGATTTGCGAGGTGATCGTTCGCTTGCTCTCGAAGGGAGGAAATTTGCTGGAATTCCATGACAGATTCAGACTCGGATCACTGGAAGGGGTTGGGGAGCAAAAGGAAGGCTGAAGGAACTAGGGCCAGCAAAACACAGCCCCAAAAGCGGAATGCAGGGATCTTGAGGACCTCCAAAGGTGAGGATTCGGACTCCTCGACTCCTAGCAGAGGTTCGGTAAGGTGCTGGTAATCGTTGAGGCTTCCCCAAATGCGCGACATGGCTTCTATCTCGTTACAGTTGTGTCCCTAGCCAGCAAGGTAGACCAGCAGGCCCAAGATGACAATGTGAAACGAAAGCCAACCCATTTTTTTGCTCAGGCCAAGACATTGATGACGACCACCTCAAGAGTTCCTTTTGAGAAGCAGGGCGCTGGGCTCGGAACCCAATGGGCGGATGCCCCTTGCGATCTTGTTACAACTGGGTACGGATATCCCAGAGTTCTGGGAAGAAGCGGTGCTCCGTGATGCCCTTGAGCCAACCGACTCCGGTGGACCCTCCGGTTCCCGGTTTGAGTCCAAGAATCCTCTGCACCGAAACAAAATGTCGCCAGCGGTACTGCGAGAAGAGGTCGGCGATTTCGGTCAAATCCTCGCCGAAGCGATAAAGCTCGTTCTCCGGAACGGGGTTGCCGTAAATCTCCAGCCATGCTTTTTGGACGGACGGGTGGGATTGGTGCGGGAGGGTCCAGTCCCGCTCCAGCAATTCCTCAGCGATGGCATAGCCTTTTCGGTCCAGCATCCGGATGACCTCGTCGTAAAGGCTGGGTTCCTCGAACGCTTTTTTGATGGCGGGATAAACATGCGGGACGTTGCGGTGTGCCTGTTCCATCGCCTTGGACTTGTTACCCAAGATGAACTCAACGTGTCGGTACATGAAGGAAAGCTGCCCTGACGCCGAGCCGAGATGGTTCCGGAACTCGCTGAAACCATGCGCCGTGATGGTGGAAAGCACATCCCAGATGTCCCCGATGTAGCGAAAGATTTTCTTTGTGCGGTCCAGAATCACAAAGGCACGGGGCAAGTCATCCCGGATGATGCAGAGCCGGGCGTTGTGCAGCTCGAAATGCACCATCTTGAAGAGCAGTTCCTTGCACTGTCCGGAAAGGATGAAGCACATTTCGTCGTAACCCTCGCTGCGGGGATGCTGGAGGCTGAGTAGCAGGTCAATGCTTTCATAATTGATGTACGGGTTGCTCGTGCCCTCAAAGTCAATACGGGGTTGCCCTCCGGTTTCCTTGACCGTGCTCTCTCGTGTCTCGTCGGTGGTGTAGTTCATCGGCCTACGGTGCGGGCTGCCCTCCCTCCCGGAGGGATTGACGATTTCTGGAATCTCAAACGAAAGCGGCTTGCTAGACATGGTTCAGTGCTGGATGGAGTTAAGGTACAGCAACCAGCGAGAGCAGCCGTTGGATGGCCGTTTCCACGGTGATTCCGGAGGATTCAGCTTCATAACTGAGCAACAAGCGGTGACGCAGCACATCCGGGGCAATGTCCTGAATGTCCTCTGGCGTGACAAAATCCCGTCCCTGCAACCACGCCCGCACCCGTGCACAACGGTCCAGTGCCAAGGTCGCCCGTGGACTCGCCCCCCAGTTGAGCCAGCCCGCCAACTCTGGATCATAGCGTTCCGGGTCGCGGGTCGCCTGCACCAATTCCACGATGTAGCCCTCCAGTGGTTCTGCAAGGTGCTGGTTCAAGATCTCCTGCCGCGCCTCAAGCACGTCTTGGGCTGGAATGCACTCATGCGTTGAAACCTGTGCGGTGCGCTCGCTGCCGTCCCGTGCTTCCTGTCGGGCAAGCCTCAGAATGCGCTGTTCGTCTTCACGCGGGGGATAGCCGACCGTCACTTTCATTAAAAAACGATCCAACTGCGCTTCCGGAAGCGGGTAGGTGCCTTCCTGTTCGATAGGATTCTGGGTTGCCATCACCAAAAACAAAGCAGGCAGCGGATAAGTCCGGCGTCCAATCGTCACTTGCCGCTCGGCCATGGCTTCCAGCAGAGCGGACTGGACCTTGGCCGGAGCACGGTTGATCTCATCCACCAGCACCAGATTGTGGAAAATCGGCCCCGGCTGAAACACGAAACTGTGATCCTCTGGACGAAAGACATCGGTTCCAGTGACATCGGAAGGCAGCAAATCCGGAGTGAATTGAATGCGGTGAAATTCGCCTTCAACGCGGTCGCCAAGGGCCTTCACAGCCCGAGTTTTCGCAAGTCCGGGCAACCCTTCCACCAGCAAATGGCCGTCGGACAACAGCGCGATCAACAGCCGTTCCACAAGCTGGGGCTGTCCTAGGATGCTGGCCTGAAGGTTGTGCTGAAGCTGAGTGAAGGTGTCGTGAAGAGGCAACTGCATGAGGGACGCAGACATGGGGTCCGGGGTTGGCTAACACATGCCAGCAACCCCGAAGTTCAGGAAGCTTAGACCTCGTGGAAGGCTTTCAGGAGCGGAGCCCGTGAAGGGTGCCGGAGCCGCTGAATGGCCTTGGCCTCGATCTGGCGGATGCGCTCGCGGGTGACATCAAAATCAAGCCCGATTTCCTCCAGCGTCGCCTCCTTGTTCCCGTCAATGCCGAAGCGTTTCTGGATCACGCGCTCCTCCCGATCCGTGAGGGACCCCAAAGTGCTGCGCAGAATGTGCTCCAGATTGTGCCGCGTGGTGACTTCGTCCGGTTTGCGAATCTTGTCATCCGCGATAAAGTCCCGGAGGTGCGAGTCGTCATCATCACCGATCGGCGTGTCCAAAGAGACCGGATCCCGAGCGATTCGCAATGCTTCCTTGACCTTGTCGAGCGGCATCTTGAGATGCTCTTCCAACTCGTCCGGAGTCGGTTCGCGTCCATGCTCCTGTGTGGTAGTCCGCCAGATTTGCGAGAGTTTGTTGATGGTCTCGATCATGTGGACTGGAATCCGGATCGTGCGAGCCTGATCAATGATCGCCCGCGTGATCGACTGTCGAATCCACCACGTCGCATAGGTCGAGAACTTGAAGCCTCGGCGGTATTCAAACTTCTCCACCGCCCGCATCAAACCAAGATTTCCCTCCTGAATGAGATCGAGGAACTGGAGTCCGCGGTTGATGTGCTTTTTTGCAATGCTGATCACGAGTCGCAGGTTGGCCCGCGTGAGTCGGTTCTTGGCTTCGTTGACCCGGTTTTGGGCAGCCTTCAGCCGCTGCACTGTGCCGTTGAACACCTCTTCCTCAACTCCGGTCTGCACCAGATGCAGTTCGGTGCGGTGACGATAGAGTCCGGTTTTCTCTAAATTCCGCCGTGCCGTCCTGAACAAGGAATTTGTTTCCTTTGCGATTTTTTTCTCGGCGTACAACTTCTTCCTAGGCGTGTCGGTCTGGCTCAACTTCTCAAAGAGCTTCTGAGCATCCTCACGCGTCATGTTCAGCGCCTTCTCAAAACGGAGGGCACGGGATTGGGCGAGTTGCACCTGCCGATACTGATCCAGCAGCAGTTTGCCCATCGACAACAACTGCTGGGAACTGAAGCTGATCTGCTTCAGTTCCTCGCACAACACTGTCTGCTTCTTGACGATGTCGGACTTGATCCCCTTATTGCGAGCGCCAATCAGGCCTTTGTAGGACTTCTCCATCCGGGACAAACCCTTCACGAGGGTCTTTGACGCAGTTTCCTCGTCCTCGATGAGGTTGTCATTGTGGTCAATACCGGCGATCAAACTGCGTGCGCGGGTTTCGCCTTTCTTCAACTCGCTCTTGAGCAAGACAAGGTAGTCCATCACCAGCGGGGATTCGGCAAACACCTCAATCAAGGCATCGTTCCCCTGCTCGATTTCCTGAGCGACTTCCAACTCCTGCTTGCGGCTCAAGAGCTTGTAGCGACCCATCTTGCGCAGATACACCTGCACTGGGTCGTCATTGGGATACTCCAGTTCTCCGTAGTCAAAACCCGTCGGGCTATCCATGCGGAACTTCGGGTCGTACTCCCCCCGATGGCCGCCGCCATCGCCGGATCCCATCGAGAAGCGTGACCCATTGGCACGGGAAGAACGTTTGTTGGTAGTGGTTCGATCAGTCATATTGTCTAGTCTCATATCGTTACGACCCCAGCAATTTGGGTTCGTTGACATCTCCAAATCATGCTTGCAAAGCTGTTACGGTACCTACTATAATCTCAAGTTTATCAAAAATGGTCAACCCCCTGAATGTCGATTTGTTGGAATCAATGTGTTTCAATGCGACTTCTGCGGCGTTTTTTCGGGTTCTGCACGGCTTGCAACCTGCCTGTCCGCGATTAAAATGTAGGGATTGACTGAACCCCACTCAAACAAGGAGACCAAATGTCAGATCTGAAAATTCAAGTGAACGCCAAGGGGCCGCTGCTGATCAAGGGCGGCGCAACCCTAGTGCATGAGGATGGGACCGAAGAGAAGAAGGAGGGAACGATTGCGCTCTGCCGCTGCGGGCTTTCCGAAAAGAAGCCCTTCTGTGATGGTGCCCACCGCAACTGCACGACCCTGTGACGAAGGCTCCGCTCCCGCCCAACTGGCTGGAGCACCTCTCCCACGCCCGGAACCTGCAACTCACAGCAGGAGCGGATACGGTGTGGGCCTACCTTGAAGCCCTGCGCAAGTCACAACCGAACCCGGAAGCGGCCCAAGTCTGGGTGGATCGTATTGCTGACGCACTAGAGCAAGCCGATCCGGAAGCGAGCATGGGCCACACCGTCTAGGGTTGAAAGTCTTCCCAGTTTGACCACAAAGTTTCGTCCCGGATGTCCAGTTCTTGTGCCGTGAAGGTGGCTTCTGGTGCCTTCAGCAGCAACCACCCCAGAAAGCAGGCAACTCGTTCCGGAGGTTCCAGTTCCCCATCCGCCTTGAAGGCCCGGAATTTTTCCACAAGGGGGAAGGCGGTTTCATCAAAATCCCGGATGGCCTCCTGCATCGGGGTGTCCACCACGCCCGGACGCACACTCCCCACCAGAACGCCCCGCGCCTGCAACTCGTTGCGCCAGCACTGGTAGCCCATGTGCAGCGCGGCCTTGGACATGCAGTACGCCGCCCAGCCCTGAATCGCAGTGTGCGCCGCCCCCGATGAAATGTGCAGGATCCGGGAGCCGGACTCGAGCCGTGGGAGCAATGCTTGGGTCAGAAAAAGCGGACCTTCCAGATTGATCGCCTGATGCTCGCGCCACGCTTCCAAAGACATTTCGGCCAGCGGCCCGGCGGGTTCCAGCACCGCCGCGTTGTGGACCAGCAAGTTCAGGGATGCTCCAGAAACGGCCTCGGCAATCGCAAGGCGTCCTGCTTCCGTGCCCACGTCTGCGGAAACCGCAACAACGGCATCGGGATGGCTGGCACGCAGCGACTCCAGCGGCTGCGGACGACGCCCCACCGCAATCACTTGAAGCCCGGCTTTGATCAGGAATTCACTCAGGGCGCGGCCAATGCCGGTGCCTGCGCCTGTGATCAGTGCGGTCTTTTTCATTTGTCCTCGTAGTCAAGAGTGCCTTGCATCGCCAAGGTGCCCTGCGGATGCGCTACCCAGAGTTGCAAGTGACGGTCGGCCTCACGACCGCACACCAAAAACGGCCCGGTGCAAAACACCGGATTCAGTGCCCGGAACTTGAACCTCCGGAAGCGGGCGTTCGGCTTCATCCTCACCGCCAAGTCCATCAACAACGTCGCCTGCAGCGGCCCATGCACCACCAGTCCGGGATAGCCCTCCACGTCGCGACAGTAGTCCACATCATAATGAATGCGATGGCCGTTGAAGGTGAGCGCGGAGTAACGGAAAAGCATCACCGGATTGGGGGTGATTTCGCGTTGCACTTCCGGATTCGTGGGAGCCGGGTCCGGTTCGCGGACAGGCTTGCCGGGGTCCGGAGGTGTGCGGAACACCAGCTTTTGCTCTTCCTCAAAACACGTTGCCCCGGCTTGATCGTAGCGGTGTTGGACTGTGACAAAAACGAGAGGCCCGGAACGTCCAGATTTAAGCTCCACGTTGCTGACCGTGGAGTTCCGTTCCACAGCTTGCCCCACCGCCAGCGGTTGCTTAAAGGCAAGGACGCTGCCCGCCCACATGCGGTTGAGTCCGGACATCGGCGGCAAAAACCCTCCGAGCGCAGCGTGTCCGTCCCGGCCCACTTCAGAGATTTTCGGCTTGGCAATCCCCAGCGTCCAGTGAAATCCGGGAGGGGCGTGAAGCAGCTCCGTTTCGTCGTAATCCAAGGTGTGCTGGAACCCCTCCACCGCAGTGGGCGAGACCCAATCCTCTGCAGTTTCCGTGTTGCCAATCCACTGCTGAAGGTGCGCGAGGTCAAGTTCTGAGGAAGTTGCGATGCTATTCATGGAGGTGGTGCTGTGGTGTTTTTTCGTGATTTGTGTCAATACGAGCGCGGCAACCCCAGCACATGCTCGGCGAGGTAGCTGAGGATGAGGTTGGTGGAAATCGGAGCGACTTGGTAAAGCCGTGTTTCCCGGAATTTGCGTTCGATGTCGAATTCCTCCGCAAACCCGAAACCGCCGTGCGTTTGCAGACAGGATTCTGCTGCTTTCCATGAGGCATCAGCAGCGAGCAGTTTCGCCAGATTCGCCTCCTTGCCACACGGCTGTCCGGAGTCGAAACGCTGGGCGGCTTCCCGCACCATGAGCGCGGCAGCTTCGGTCTCTGCAAAAGCGCGAGCAATCGGGAACTGCACCCCCTGATTTTGGCCGATCGGGCGGTCGAACACCACACGCTGGGAGGCGTAATCAACGGATTTTTCGAGAAACCAACGAGCATCCCCCACGCATTCGGCAGCGATCAAAATGCGCTCGGCGTTCATGCCGTCGAGAATGTAGCGGAAACCCTTGCCCTCCTCCCCAATCAGGTTTGCTGCCGGAACCTCCAAGTTCTCGAAAAAGACCTCGGCGGTCGCGTGGTTCATCATCGTGCGGATGGGCTGGATTGTGATCCCGTTGCCTATGGCTTCACGCAGGTCCACCAGCAGCACCGACAAGCCTGCTGTGCGTTTCGTCACCTCCTCCTTTGGAGTCGTGCGGGCCAGCAGCAGCATGAGGTCCGAATGCTCCACCCGCGAGGTCCAGAGCTTCTGGCCGTTGACAAGGTAGCGGTCCCCGTCACGCTTAGCGAAAGTCCGGAGGTTGGTGGTGTCCGTTCCGCTGGTGGGTTCGGTGACGCCAAAGGCCTGCAAACGCAACGTCCCGGATGCGATTTGCGGGAGCCACTTGGATTTTTGCTCCGGGGAGCCGTGCCGCAACAGTGTGCCCATGATGTACATTTGCGCGTGACACGCCGCGCTGTTGCATGCGGCACGCTGCACCTCTTCAAGAATAGCAGCAGCTTCTTGGATGCCCAAACCGCTGCCCCCGAATTCTTCTGGGATCAGCACGGCCAGAAACCCTGAATCCGTGAGCGCCTGCACAAACTCTTCGGGATAAGTACGCTCGCGATCCAGTTGGCGCCAGTATGCCCCCGGAAACTTCGCGCACAACCCACGCACCGCATCCCGGATTTCTGCAAACTGCTCGGTTCCAGCAAAGGCTTGGTTCAACATTCTCAATTCCACTCTGATGATTTTTCCAGTACCCTGACAGACTTTGGGTTGCTCCCATCATCTCAACCACAATTCCGCTCAAACTCAACACGAACCATGCGCACCGACACCCAGACCCTCACCTTCCGCAAGGATTACCGTGTTCCGGATTTCTGGATTGATCAGGTTCAATTGCACTTCCGGCTCCACACCGATCACACGCTTGTTGAAACCACCACCAGCTTCCGCCGCAACCCAGCAGCCGAGGATTCAGCAAGTCCACTGCTGCTGGCAGGCCGGGAGTTGGAAACCCTTGCCGTGGAACTTGACGGAGTGCCACTTGCTGCGGCGCAGTACGAACTCAGCACGGAACAACTTTCCCTTCCGGAGGTTCCGGACTCGTTCACACTGAAAACGCGGGTGCGCATCCATCCGGAAGCCAACACCTCGCTGGAAGGGTTGTACCAGTCCAGCGGCATGTTCTGCACGCAGTGCGAAGCAGAGGGCTTCCGCAAGATCACATGGTTCCTCGACCGCCCGGACGTGATGGCCCGCTACACGGTCACGCTGGAGGCCGATCAGACTAAATTCCCGGTGCTGCTTTCCAACGGCAACTGCGTTGCTTCCGGAACCTCCGACAACGGACGGCATTGGACGCAATGGCAGGACCCTTTTCCCAAACCAAGCTACCTCTTCGCGCTGGTCGCAGGAAATCTTGGAGTGCTGGAGGATGCGTTCACCACCGCTTCCGGACGCAACATCACCCTGCGCCTCTACTCCGAACCGGAAAACGTCAGCCGCCTGCATCACGCGATGGCAAGCCTCAAGCAGGCGATGCGCTGGGACGAAGAACGCTTCGGGTTAGAATACGACCTCGACACCTACATGATCGTCGCGGTCAATGATTTCAATGCCGGAGCGATGGAAAACAAGGGACTCAATCTCTTCAACACGGAACTCGTGCTGGCCGATCCGGAAAGCGCGACCGATGACGACCACGCTGTCATCCAAGGCGTGATCGCGCACGAATACTTCCACAACTGGACGGGCAACCGCGTCACCTGCCGCGACTGGTTCCAACTCAGCCTCAAGGAGGGCTTGACGGTTTTCCGCGATCAGGAATTCAGCGCCGATCGCAACTCGCGTCCGCTCAAGCGCATTGACGACGTGCGAATTTTGCGGCTCGCGCAATTTCCGGAAGACGCCGGACCGCTGGCCCATCCGGTGCGTCCGGATGCCTTCCTCACGATCAACAACTTCTACACTGCCACGGTTTACGAAAAGGGCGCGGAGGTGATCCGCATGATGCACACCCTGCTTGGCGAGGCCAATTTCCGCAAGGGCATGGACCTCTACTTCCAGCGGCATGACGGACAAGCCGTCACCTGCGATGATTTTGTAGCGGCAATGTCAGACTCCAGCGGGATCGATTTGACGCAATTCCGCAATTGGTACTCGCAAGCGGGCACTCCGGAACTGCATGTTTCCGGAACGCATGACGCAGAGGCGCAAACCTACACATTGACGATGCGGCAAGCGGTCGCAGACACGCCGGGGCAGCGTGGGTTTGGAAAAACGCAGCAGGCGGGAAGCTCCGGAAATTGCACCGCTGAGCAAGCTCCGGTGCAGAAACAACCGTATCACCTACCCATCCGCGTGGGACTGCTTGATTCCGAAGGCCAGCCGCTGCTGCTACGACTTGCGGGAACCGATGAGACGAACACTTCTGAACAGGTTTTGGAACTGCGCAAGGCCAGCGAAACCTTCACCTTCACTGGAATCGCACAACCGCCTGTGCCCTCGTTGTTGCGTGAATTTTCCGCGCCTGTGCGTTTGTACTGCGACTACTCCGCTACCGATCTCGCACACCTGATGGCCCATGATCCGGACCTCTTCAACCGTTGGAGTGCCGGACAACAACTCATGTCCCGCGCCGTGCTTTCTCAAATTCCAGACTGGCGTGCAGGCACGGCTCCGGAGCTTTCCCCCGAACTGCACGGAGCTGTCCGCTCACTGCTGCTACAAGTGGAATCATCCGACCCAGCCCTGATTGCGCTGGCGATCACCTTTCCGGATGAAAAGACGTTGGGCGAGGAAATGCCGGTGGTGGACGTGGAGGGCATTCACGAGGTCCGCAATTCGCTGATTCGGCAAATCGCGCAAACGCTGGAACCCGAACTGCGCGAGGCGTACCGCGCCTGTCGTGTGGACGGCCCCTACCAGTTCCGAGCCGATCACGCCGGACTGCGTGCCTTGCACAACCGCGCCCTACGCTACTTGGGAGCCTTGGAAACTCCGGAAACAAGTGCCTTCGTTTTCCAGCATTTCCAGTCGGCAAAGCACATGACCGACACGATGGGTGCGCTCGGCACCTTGGTGAACCTCGCTTGTCCGCAGCGGGAAACCGCGCTAGATGCGTTCTATCAACGCTGGCAGGATGATGCGCTGGTCATCACCAAGTGGTTTGGCTTGCAAGCCATCTCCAGCCTGCCAAACACGCTGGCGCGGGTGAAGTTGCTGCTTCAGCATCCGGCTTTCGACCTCACCAATCCGAACAAGGCGCGCTCCCTGATCGGAGCGTTTGTGCGCTCAAACCCGATCCACTTCCACGAGGCTTCTGGAGCAGGATATGCGTTTTTGGCCGAGCAGGTGCTAGCCCTCGATGCGCTCAATCCACAAGTGGCGGCACGGCTGGTTGGCGCTTTCAACCGCTGGAAGAAGTACGACAACACGCGGCAAGCCCTCATGGTCGCTGAACTCGAACGCATCCGGAAGTCCCCCCGGCTCTCCAAGGATGTTTTGGAGGTGGTCAGCAAGACGCTGGGGTGATCGTGATTTAAGACAAGGCCGGAGGATGCTCCCCCATTGTGTAGAGCAGGCGTCGCAAATTGACCAAGCCCTCCCGATTCGCAAGACTTCAACCGTGGCTCTTCCGGTTGGAGTCAGGCCAAGAATCAGCCTGTAGTCTGAATTCCAGACGAAGTGCTGCGACCACTGGTGGTGTCTGGGGTGGAAGAGATGGACGGTTTGGCGACCGACAGGAGCCCTGCTGTCCGTTTTGGTGTACTTGTGATTGTTGCAACCTTGACACGCCAGCGCCAAATTGTCCAAGGTGGGATTCCCTCCCCGGCTACGCGGGAGGATGTGTTCCACCGAAAACGCCTGCATGGCAAAACGTGCCTGACTGCGGCAGTACTCGCAGCACCCTTTGGCTTGATCTGCGACTTTTTGCAGGACTTCCGGGGAGATGCGGGACTCAGGCATCAATCGGATGCGACAGCCCCAATCCCTCCATCAAGGTTGAGAGCGATGTGCCACGGAACCCCGTGCGTGGGGCTACTGCCGCCGCCACGCACCAACGAAGTGGGAAGTGAAATCCCCGTATGAAAGGCTTGGGAAGTGGGTATTTCGCCGGACCAAAAGCTCAGGGGGCTCAAGCAGCTCAAGGAGGCAGGGCTGGTGGATTACGAGTCCTGTCCGGGGAAGAGCCCCCGCATTAGTCTTCTGGTCAACCCTGGCTCCAAGGTTTGATCCCCAGCGGTTTTCTCCCGGGGCGGGATCACCAAATAGGCTTCGGCTTCAGGGGGTGCCGGGGGGCTGGGGCCCCCTTGCTCCACTCATTGGCTGTTATGCTTCAGGTTCCCAGCCAGCCTTAATCAGCCCCTCGATAAGAATGTCGGTCAGTACCCAAGTTCGGAAGAAGAGTTTGCGGAAATCCTCGCGAGTCTTCAGATTCGGACGGGCTTCCAGATAGATCGCGAGCTCCTTTTGGGCCTCATCAAATCTTTCCAGATGCCCAAGGGCCGCCGCCCGAAAGCCGTGAAGATTGCCCATTCTAGGGTTGGAGGCAATCGCCCGGTCGCAGGCTTCCAAGGCGTTCTGGTACTGAGCCTGTCCCATGAAGGCCTGAAAGCATCCCACATGAATAACCCAAATCTCTGGGTCAACGGGACTGAGTTTGAGGGTTTTTTGGAAGACAGGTTCGGCCTGCTCGAAGCGATCCATTCTATTCAAAGCCATGCCCAGGCGTTGGTATCCCATAATGTGGCTGGGGTTGCTTTTCACTGCCCTTTGCGCGTAGTCATAGCAGTTCTGTATTTCCCCGTTGAACAGGTAGTAAGCCGAAAGCACGCTGAGGGCCGTAGTGTTTTCGGCATCCAGTGATATTGCTTTTCGGGCATGGTCGAACATGAGACTCATGGTTTGCGCCCGGTCCTTTGCCAGGCGTTGGGCCAGTTCCACCACACCACACAGGGCCAGATGAGCATGAGCGTCTGCCAAGGAATCATCTGCGGCAATTGCGGCTTCCAGATGCAACTTGGCCTCTGTCAACCCGGAATCCTCATAATCCGTGCGTTGCCGCTCGTGGAGACACCGCAAGCCCTGCTGGTACTTCTCCCACGCGCTGAGATTGTCGGGTCGGTTACGCTTGATGCGGCTTTGCTCCTTTCCAGCAATGGCCGGAGCCACACGCGCCGCAATCGCCTCGGAAACCTCGTCCTGCACCTCGAAGATGTCCTCCAGCGTGCGGTCCCACTTCTCCGACCAGAGGTGATGGTCCTCATCCGCGTCAATGAGCTGCGCCGTGATGCGCACGCGGTTTCCGCCTTTCCGCACACTGCCCTCCACGATGTAGCGTGCGCCAAGTTCACTGGCGACCTGCTTGAGGTTCTGCCCCTGCCCCCGGAACGCAAAGCTGGAGTTTCTGGAGATCACCGGGAAGATGCGCCAGAGCGAGAGGTTGGTGATGATGTCCTCGGTGATGCCGTCCGCGAAGTACTCCTGCTCCGGGTCGCCCCCCATGTTCGTGAAGGGAAGCACCGCGATGGCGGGAACCTTGGCCTCGGCGGCGGGAGTCTGTTCCGGGGCGGAGACTGAAGGCGAAGGGGCGGCGGCGGACGCCGGGGTCGCCTCCTGCTCCCCCTCGTGCCCCAGCAGCACCTTGAAGGTCGGGACCGGCTCCTCGATGTTCTTCATCTCCTGCGCCCCCTTGCTCACGAAGCCTAGGTCGAGCTTGCGGCGCACCTCCTCGTGGAACTTCCCGGAGACAAGGATGCTCCCCGCCTCCGCCAGCGGTTCCAGCCGCGCCGCCACGTTCACCCCGTCGCCGAAAAGATTGTCGCCCTCCACGATCACGTCACCGAGGTTGAGGCCCACACGGAACAGCATCTGGTCCTCTGAAGGAACCACTTCGTTGCGGTCCCGTAGGTTTTTTTGGAACTCCACTGCTGCCACAATCGCGTCCACCGGGCTGGCGAACTCCGCGATCACGGAATCCCCCGCGCTGCCAAAAACTCGCCCGTGGTTACTTTCAATCGCACTGTCGGTGATCACCCGGCAGGCCTTGAGGTTGCGCAGGGTGCGATTCTCGTCCTCGCCCATTTTCTTGCTGAAGCCGACCACGTCGGCGACGAGGATGGCGGCGAGCTTGCGGCGGGGAGTGGAGTCAGACATGAAATGTTTTCAGGCAAACAAAGGAGAAGGGATTCCCATTAGGTTCTCTTTAGATTTAGTGTTGCAAATCACGAGGGTATGGCGTGTTGCAGTATTGGAAACCTCAACAGGCTTAACCTCACAGGTTTCAGCGGCTAAGGCAGGAACAGTGAACAGCAGGAAGGCAAACGCAAGCAGGAGCTTGCAGTGGATGTGTCTCATCGGGCCACTTGGGATTTGAAAGAGGTATGCGGCAGGAGTATTCCACAACTGGAGCGAGGATGCAAGAGGCACAGTGCTTCCGAGGTCTGTTCTCCAACCGTTTAGTCGGTGAGTGGACTTACCTTCTTGGACTCGCCGCCGGGCG